>CAYMCV010000086.1:0-1786 GCA_964389005.1 uncultured Lachnospiraceae bacterium
TTATTTCCCGGCAACGTTGCCGCGATTTTTTCTTCGCGTTCATCGACCTGAACGCGGAAACATATGGATGCAATTCCCAGAAACAATCCTATGAGTAACCCAACCACAGCAACTACGACTACGGCTGTTAAAATTGCTGAAAAATTCATCTTTTACCCCTTTCCGTAACTTTGTAATCAATGATTAAATCAAACCTGCAAATCCGCAGAATGCAATTGCCATCAATCCTGCCGTTACCAAAACAATCGGCATTCCCTGAAATGGTTTCGGAATATCGTTGTATTCCATTTTTTCACGAATTCCTGCCAAAATCACAATTGCAATTGTAAATCCGACAGCCGTTGCAAACCCGTTGACTACTCCGGTCAGCAAATCATATTCCTTGATGACATTGTTCAACGCAACACCAAGTACGGCACAGTTTGTTGTGATGAGAGGTAAAAATACCCCCAATGCCTGATATAGTGATTTCATATATTTCTTTAATACAACTTCTACGAATTGTACCAAAGCAGCAATAATCAGAATGAACACGATGGTACTTAAATAAGTTATATCAAATCTAACTAAAATACACTGATAGATGATACCGGTTACAAATGATGCCAGCGTTATAACAAAGATAACCGCTGCGCCCATTCCCGCTGCTGTTTTTACTTTTTTAGAAACACCAAGGAAAGGACATAACCCTAAAAATTGACTCAAAACAACATTGGACACCAACGCCGAACCGATGGCTACCAGCAATAGGTTCAACCAATACTCACTCATCTGCGTTCTCCTCCTTTACCGTTGTTTTTTTCGCCCGAGGCTTTCTTACCGGCTTTTCTTTTACTTCTTCTGTAGTTTCTCCTGCAACTTCCACCACAGTTTCCGACACAACCGCCTCTTTTTTCGCCCGAGGTTTTCTTACCGGCTTTTCCTTAACTTCTTCCTTAGTTTCTTCCGCAACTTCCGCCACAGTTTCCGTCACAACCGCCTCTTTCTTCGCCCGAGGTTTTCTTACCGGCTTTTCCTTAACTTCTTCCGCAACTTCCGCCACAGCTTCCGTCACAACCGCCTCTTTCTTCGCTCGAGGTTTTCTTACCGGTTTCGTTTTCGCTTCCTCATCCACCTGTTTGGGCGCAACCGCTTGCTCTGTTACTTCCGCTGCTAATTCTTCCGCCGCTTCAGTTGTTTTCTTCGCACGCGACTTTTTAACCGGTTTCTCCGGTTCCAACTCATCAAGTTCTATCACATCGATATCGCTGTGTCCGACTACCGCTTTTTCAAACGCATCGTCTTCATTTGACGAAACATCGTCTGCTTCTTTTATCTTCTCGTCAATCAATCTTCTTGAACAACCGGCATCGGAACAATTCATACAATCCGAATTACATCCTGATTGAATCTTGCTAGCATCTTTTCCTTTTGCCGTTAGGTTCATTTTTATCTTATTCTGTATTGCAGTCAGTGCAGCCAACACGAAGAATGCGCCGGGTGCCAATGCAAATATCAATATCGGCGAAATGCTTCCCGCTTCATGTGCAAAAAATCCGCCAAGTGCCTGTATCACGGGTGAACTGCTGTCTGCCGGCAGAATCCTGCCAACCAGTCCCTCTGCCATCTGTGCAAGACTGCTTCCGAAAATACTATCCAAACTAACGCCGAATGCTTTGCCTGTTCCTATTATCTCACGAACCAGACCAATAATCGTAAGCGCAAATGTAAACCCAAGCCCCATGCCGATTCCATCAAACAGAGACGGCAATGGTTTGCTATGTGCTGCATATGCTTCCGCACGTCC
>CAYMCV010000086.1:1796-6048 GCA_964389005.1 uncultured Lachnospiraceae bacterium
TGATATAAATACCAAGAGATTCATATAAGGAAGGAACAAACGCATGCATCAGCAATTCCACGATTGTTACAAATGTAGCCACAACTACGATATAAATCGGAATTCGAACTTTATCCGGTATGATTTTGCGAAGCAACGAAATCAGCAGGTTGCTCATTGCCAAAACAACCATCGTCGAAATACCCATACCAAAACCATTGATTGCCGATACGGTAACCGCAAGTGTCGGACACATACCAAGCATTAAGACAAATGTCGGATTCTCTTTGATAATACCGTTGTATAAACGTTCCAAACACTGTTTCATTGCAATTTACCCCCTTCCTTTAATGTGCGAAAGGTTGACAACCCGGCATTCACGGCATTCGTAATTGCTTTTGACGTTACCGTCGCGCTGGATATGGCATCGATTTCATTATCTGCCATGGCACCCGCTTTTGTCACCGTAAATGCATCCACCGTCTTGTTCGCAAATTGCGGAATCAGTACACTTCCGGCCTCCATTCCGAGACCCGGTGTTTCTGATATCGATAAAAGTGAAACACCCGTCAGCGTACCTATCTGATCGATGCCCATATAAAAAGTAATGTTTCCGCCGTATCCCTCTTTGGTCAAAACACCGATGACATAACCGTATGTTTCTCCGTCAGATGTCGTAGCGGTATACAATTCCGTAATCAGATTCCCCTTATACCCTTCTTTTTCAAGTGTCGCATTGACTTCGTTTAAATTCACGCCGGTAACTTCGTTAAATGTCAGTTCCGGTGCGTCGGTCTGCGCATCCGCTGCGGCAAAAACCTGCTTACATGCTTCTGCTTTCTTCTTTACTTCCTGCTCTGCAATCGGCTCTTTTGTGATTTGATAGGCAATCCCCAAAAGCAGACCGGTAATCAGCGTAATCACCGTAATGATGATGGTATCTTTGATCATTCCTTTGATGGCATTTTTATCTTTCACGCTTTTCCCCTCCTTTGCCAAACGCTTTCGGAAGCGTGATTTTTTCAATCAACGGAACCAATAAATTTCCGATGAGAATTGCATAGGAAACACCTTCCGCGCCTTCACCGAGTACACGGAACAAACCGGTCAAAATTCCCAGCAATGCACCGTAAATATACTGCCCCGGCTTCGTAATCGGCCGTGTCACGTAATCAGTCGCCATAAAGAACGCGCCGAGCATCAAACCACCACCCGCCAATTGTGCGCTTAGGTAGGTCAAATCCATTCCTCGACCGCCAAACAACAAGATAAAAATTGCAAATGTCAGCAAGTAGGTTCCCGGAACGCGTAAATCAATAATGCCGAGAATCAATAAGAAACATGCGCCTAGGACAAGTGCAATCATGGAAGTCTCTCCGATGGTACCGGCTGTTTTTCCGATAACCATATTCACAACATCCACCGTGCCGCCCTCTTTCAGCACCGCCAACGGTGTAGCCCCGCTGTATGTGTCACAGTTAAAATTCGTCATATATTTGGTAAAGGAAATCAGTAAAAAGCAACGCGCACCGAGTGCAGGATTCATAAAATTCTGACCCAAGCCGCCAAATAGCATTTTTACGACTGCAATAGCAAAAACGGAGCCGAGCATTCCCATCCAAACGGGCAGATTCGGCGGCAGATTCAAAGCCAACAGTAACCCCGTTACGACCGCGCTGAAGTCGCCGATGGTACTCTTCTTTTTCATTATTTTGCAAAAAATCCACTCTGTCAAAACCGCTGCACCGACAGTGCAAACAATCAGTATCAGCGAATAGATGCCGAAATTGAAAACACCGAAAGCCGTAGCAGGTAAAAGTGCGGCGATGACGGCAATCATGATTGTACTTGTGGTAGCCTGCTCACGTATATGCGGATTGGCAGATACTTTCATCTTTTCTCTCACGTCTCTCTCCTCCTACTTTTTTCTTTTTGCCATAATCATTCTTCTCATGGATTTAATGGATTGCGTTAATTGATGTTTTGCCGGACAGGCATAACTGCAAGCACCGCACTCCACACATTCCATACCGTTCATCTTCACAAATTCTTCCTCATTGCGGTGTTTCGCATGCTCGGATAATCGCCCCGGCATCAAGCGGCTCGGACATGCCTCGACACAACGTCCGCAATTGATGCATGCAGTCTCTTTTGCTGCCGCAACTTCGTCCTTGCTTAAGCACAGAAGTGCTGACGAGGTCTTGGTTGCGGGTACATGCGGATCAAAAATGGCAAACCCCATCATCGGTCCTCCGGATATGATTTTCTCGGGTTCTTTCACGAAACCACCCGCTTCTTCTATCAATTCATAATAATCTGTTCCGACACGCACATAAAAATTGCATGGATCCTTAATACAATCTCCGGTTACGGTAACAATACGGTTCATCAACGGTTGTCCTTCGGTTACCGCCTGATATACCGCCACTATGGTATCAACATTATTGACTACGCAGCCCGCATCTGCCGGTAACATGGATGAATTAATCATTCTGCCCGTCGATGCATAAATCAACTGACGCTCCGATCCTTGCGGATATTTGGTTTGAAGAGCTACCACCGAAATTTTCGATTCGTCTTCTGTCATTTTCCTCAATAACTCAATACAATCCGGTTTATTGTCCTCAACTGCCAAGATACCCCTTGCATTCGGAAATAAACGTAAAATGACTTTTAATCCGCCAACCAGCTTATCCGGCTCTTCTAACATTCTGCGGTAGTCGGATGTTAGGTACGGCTCGCACTCTGCGCAATTTGCAATTACAAATTCAATTTTATCCGGTTCTTTGGGTGAAAGTTTGACATGCGTCGGAAACCCTGCGCCTCCCATTCCGACAACGCCTGCTTCCTTAATCAGATTGATAATTTCTTCTCTTGACAATAACTCTGTTTTCTTCGGTTTATGATAATTAACTTCTTCATACTGATGATCGTTCTCAATCACAATCGACTGTACATTATCACCGGTAATGACACGCCTCGGTTCCACTGCCTTCACGGTTCCGGAAACCGATGCATAAATCGGTGCGGAAACAAAACCGCCCGCTTCTGCGATTTTTTGTCCGGCTAACACACGATCACCTTTTTGAACGATTGGCACCGCCGGTGCTCCGATATGTTGTGACAATGGATATATCAAATCACCTTTCGGCAAAACCGTCCGAATCGGCTTATCTTTTGATAAATCTTTCCCGTCATACGGATGGATACCACCCTTGAAAGTAAACTTCCCCATATGATTCTCCTTTTTTCTACCCGTTGTTATATACTGCGACAACAAAAACCGCTCCACTTAACAATATACTATATTTTTTGAAAAAATACTACTTAATTTTGTGTAAATATGATATGATAATTTTTGACAATGAAGGATTTTACAGAAAGGTGATTTTTTATGAAAGTAATTCAAAAATCAATTGCGGACAAACAACCTGCTTACCCAATCGAACGCTTGGCTCCTTTGGATCAGATTTTGTTTTTGGACATTGAAACCACCGGTCTGACGGCAAAAAGTTCCAATCTGTACCTTATCGGTTGCGTATACTATCGTAACGATGAATGGAACACCATCCAGTGGCTCGCCGAGAACTACGATGACGAACTCGAGGTATTGAAGGGATTTCTTGAATTTTGCTTGGATTTTGGATTTTTTATCCATTTTAACGGCAATAATTTTGATATTCCGTATCTCCAGCAGAAATGCAATATGTACGATATTCCTTTTGTTTTTGATGTTTATAACGGTGTTGATTTGTATCGCCGCATCAAACCATATAAAACATTTCTCAAGCTTCCCGACTGTAAGCAAAAGACATTGGAAGCCATGCTCGGTATTTCTCGTCTCGACACATTCAGCGGCGGTGAGTTAATTGAATACTATCATGACTATGTATGTACGCATGACGAAGTGCTTCTGAACACGATTCTTCTTCACAATTCGGAAGATATCATCAACATGCTCGATTTGGTTTCGATTCTCTCAATTTCGGACTTGTTCAATCAGCCGCTTCGTGTTATGAAAGTACAGGCGAATTATTACAAAGATCATGAAGGACAGAAGAAACAGGAATTGATACTCAACCTTCGTTTCATCTCGCCCTTGCCTCTTCCGTTGACTTTTGCGGCGGGCGGATGCTATTTCACAGGTAATCAGATTGACGGTATTCTGAAGGTACCTCTCTATGAAGAAGAATTGAAGTATTTCTACTCCAATTACCACGATTATTACTATCTTCCTTCAGAAGATACCGCGCTTCATAATTCTATCGCCTCA
>CAYMCV010000086.1:6058-10960 GCA_964389005.1 uncultured Lachnospiraceae bacterium
TCTCCATTCACAAGTCCGTATCCTCCTTTGTGGACAAGGAGCACCGCGTACAGGCAAGTGCCGCGAACTGCTACACACGTAAGTTATCAACGTATCTGCCACAGTGGGAATTGCTTTTTACACCTTTCTTCAAAAGAGATTACAAGAGTCGCGATTTGTTCTTCGAATTGACTGATGAATTCAAGACCAGCAGAGCTTCTTTTAATCAATATGCTTCGCATGTACTGCAAATGATGTTGACTTTTGATGTTTAATCATTATTAAAGTAAAAAATAAACCGACGCGATGCGTCGGTTTTATTGTTTCTTATATCAGTTGTTCGTAATTTTTCGAAAGAAGAATGAGTCCACTCTCTCAAAGTGATTCTGTTGTTTTCCAAGCATCTGTTCCGTACTTCCAAGAAACAGAATTGCATCTCGCGACATCGCCGTTCCAAACTTGCGAAAAACTTCACTCTTAGCATCTTCCGTAAAATAAATCAATACATTCCTACAAACTATCAGGTGCATATGTTGCGGATAAGGGTCTGAGAGTAAGTTGTGTTGACGAAACTCCACCCTAGCCTTCACTGCCGCAGAAATATGATACGTCTCTCCGATTTTCTCGAAATACTTCTCTTTGAGATCCTGCGGTACCGCTGACACACTCTTGGCAGAATAAACTCCGATTTTGGCCTTCTCGATAACCTGATTGTCAATGTCGGTTGCCACTATGTGTACCTTCTCAATCGGAATGTGCTTCGACAATGCCATAACCAATGAATACGGTTCTTCACCCGAAGAACATGCGGCACTCCAAATGTTCAATTCCTGACCAAATCTGTCATACAACTCCGGAAGTATTGAATGTTCCAATATCTCCCACTGCTCCGGATTACGATAAAACTCCGAAACATTGATTGTAAGATAATTCACAAACTCATCCAACAATTCTCTGTTGCACAACAAACGTTCCACAAACTTCTGATAGTTCTCCACATGATGCCGCGTAATCAATGTATCGATTCGCCGCTTCATCTGGCTCTCCTTATAGGCACCCAAGTCTATTCCGATAATCTGAAAGACTTGCTTCTTAAAATATGCATAATCATGTTCCATACACGGCAGACCGCCTTTTCTCCAATCTTAAGAAAACTTTTCTTAGATAAAATACACAAGACTTGCCGCAATAAAACTATTCTTCCGTCTTAACTTCTTCCACGGGTGCGGCTTCTTCGCTAACCGTTTCTTCCTCAGTCGGTGCCAATAAAGCCTTGATACTCAGGCTAATCTTCTGATCAGCTTCGTTGAAATCAACCACTTTAGCGGTAACTTCATCTCCGATGTGCAATACATCAGACGGCTTCTCAACATGTTCTTTTGAAATTTGTGACACATGTAAAAGAGCATCCACGCCGGATTCCAATTCGATAAAAGCACCAAACTCCGTCATGCGAGCAACTTTACCGGTTACAACACTTTCAACGCTGTATTTCTCAGCAGCGGACTTCCAAGGATTTACATCATCAAACTTCGCGCTCAAAGCAATCTTGTTGCCACTGATTTCCTTGATTAATACGCTGACTTTATCACCTGATTTATAGATCTTCTTCGGATGCTCGATTCTTCCCCAACTCATCTCTGAAATATGAAGAAGTCCGTCAACTCCGCCCAAGTCAATAAATGCGCCGAAGTCCGTCACGTTCTTAACGGTTCCTTCAATCACATCGCCTTCTTTGATTCTTTCAAGCAATTCTTTCTGTGCTTTCTGCTTCTCGGCAACAATCAGTTGCTTGCAGTCACCGATATATCTACGTTTCTTCGGGTTATACTCGGTAACAATGAACTTAACTTCTTTGTCGGCATACTTGTTCAAATCTTTCTCATATACATCCGATACAAGACTAGCCGGGATGAAGATACGAACTTCATCAACGATTACGCTCAATCCACCGTTCAGAATCTGCGCAACCTTCGCCGTTAATACTTCCTTATTCTCGAAAGCTTCTTCAATTTTCTTGCTTCCGCGGTCGGCAACAAGTCTCTTATATGTAAGAGCAACCTGTCCCTCCCCGTCGTTGACCTTCAATACTTTCACATCAAGCTTGTCTCCGACACTAACCTGCTTCGTCAAATCTATGCTTGAATCATTCGAATACTCTGATTTAGGAAGGATTCCATCAGATTTATAGCCGATATTCAAAATGATTTCGTCCGGTTTCACATCGATGACTGTACCTTCAACTACCTCTCCTGTATGAATTATTTTGCACGATTCTTCGAGCATTTGTTCAAAAGTTAATTCTGACATAATTTTGAACCTCCTCAATAATTTTATTTGGGGTTGATGCCCCTGCCGTAATTCCCACCAGCGCAACAGATTTAGGTAATTCTAAATGCAAGTCATCCAGTGTCTGAATAAAATATGTGGCTTCGCACTCTTTCCTGCATATTTCATACAGTTTCCGCGTATTGGAACTGTGTGCTCCGCCTATAACAATCATGACATCCACTTCGGCTGCAATCGCCTTCGCTTCCGTCTGACGTTCCTCCGTTGCGTTACAGATTGTATTCGCAACATTTATATCATAACCTTTTTTCTGAAAAATTTCAACTAATTCTTGAAATTTCGTGTAGTTAAATGTCGTCTGTGATACCAATCGGATAGAATTGGAGCCTTTTTTCTCATATTGCATTGCCTGTTCTGCCGATTCAATGATGGTTGACGGAGTTGAGGACCATCCTCTGATTCCTTCAACTTCCGGATGCCCTTCATTTCCGATGATAATAATCTCTTCCCCGTCGGCACTCGCTTTTTCTACAATATCGTGAATTCTCTTCACAAAGGGGCATGTTGCATCGATACATTCCAACCCTTTTTTTTGCATATGCGAATAAATCTCTTTGGATACGCCATGAGACCTGATGATAATCGTCCCTTCCTCAATTCGCTCCAATTCTTCCTGTGAATTGATGACAATTACACCCTTGCTCTCCAAATCCTTTACCACCTCATCATTATGTATGATGGGACCGTATGTATAGATTTTTTTGCCGCTTTTGATCTGTTCGTATACTTTATCCACCGCTCGTCGGACTCCAAAACAGAATCCGGCTGATTTTGCAAGTTTGACTTCCACTTATGCCTCTCCTTTGACCTTCATTACCAATCGAATGATTGCTGCCACAACTTCATCAATCGACATCTCCGACGTATCGAGATAAATCGCATCCTCTGCCTGTTTGAGCGGGGCAATTTCTCGATTCATATCTCGTTCGTCACGTTCGATGATGTCTCGTTCAATCACTGCCAACTCACATGTCTCACCCTTTGCTGTAAGTTCGTCATATCTGCGCTTTGCGCGTACGGCGCTGCTCGCTGTCATGTAGACTTTGACTTCCGCCTGCGGCAGAATGTTGGTTCCGATATCTCGTCCGTCCATCACCACATCATTATTGCGCGCAAGTTCTCGTTGTAAATTCAGTAGTTGTAACCTGACATCGGCGTTGACGGAACTTGCCGAAGCCATCGCGCCGACTGCCTCTGTCCTAATCAGCCCGTTGACATTCTCACCGTTTAACAGCACCACCTGTTCGCCGTCTCTGTATTCGATACGAACCTGTGCATTTACACATGCAGCAGAAATCTCAGCACTCTGTTCCGCACGGATATCGTTTCTTATCAAATATAATGCGATTGCGCGATACATGGCTCCCGTATCCACATATATAAAGCCCATCTCTTTCGCAATTCTTTTCGCGATAGTACTCTTTCCGGCGCCCGCCGGACCGTCAATTGCAATATTAAATCCCATCTTATCCTCCCTTTCACATCCCTTTTAGCTAAAAATTGCTGTACTTTCTCCTGCCAAATATCCCGTTGACCAGGCAATCTGCAAATTGAAACCACCCGTTTTGGCATCCAAATCCAATACCTCTCCGGCAAAGAACAGTCCGGAGGTCACTTTCGACTCCATGGTTGACGGATTAATTTCCTTCAAGCCAACACCACCGTGTGTGATAATTGCTTCATCAAAATTCGCAGTCCCACGAACATGCAAAACGAACTTCTTGGTCGCTGCGACCAAGCGTTCCCGTTCTTCTTTCGTAATCTCATGCGCCTTCTTGTCGCCGGATACGTTTGCATTCTGTGCAATCACTTCGGAAAGTGCGACCGGATATAGCGCCGGTAGGATATTCTTGAGCGATTTGTTGATATTCGCCTCAAACTCGCGTATGAATCTGCGATGTAATTGTTCCTCGGACAGTGCCGGTTTCAAATCTATTTCCAAAACAGCCGCTCCTGCATATGCAGCAAGATAACTGCTTGCCGTGAGCACCAATGGCCCGCTGACTCCATCATGCGTAAACAACATTTCGCCTAATTCCGAATATCGCTTCTTGCCATTGACTCTTAGAGTCAATGTGACATTCTTGAGTGATATTCCCTGCAATCCGCGAATATTGGTTTCCTCTGTCAGTAACGAAACCAGTGAAGGAACTAACGGTGTGATGTTATGCCCGCACTCTCTTGCAAGACGATATCCATCTCCGGTGGAACCTGTCAAAGGATAAGATTTGCCTCCGGTTGCAATGATAACCGCATCTCCTTCCACCGTAACCTGATTCTCAAGCAATACGCCACATACTTTTTCCGCGCCGTTCTCGTCTTTTTTCGTGCAGATTTTCTGCACCTTTGTCTGCAAACACACGGCAATTTTTAGTTTGGATAATTCACGCTCCAACGCACGAATGACGTCAGATGAATGATCCGAAACGGGAAATACGCGATTGCCGCGCTCGGTTTTGAGTTTGCATCCCGCTTCCTCGAAAAAATTCATGACGGCATAATTGTCCATCCCATAAAAAGCACTATACATGAATTTGGAATTCTGCGGCATACTGTCAAAAAAAGTCTCATGTT
>CAYMCV010000087.1:0-10616 GCA_964389005.1 uncultured Lachnospiraceae bacterium
ACAGACGAGGAGACCACGATTGACGAAATTCTTTGGGATGACGAGGAATTTGACGAGGAAGTATTGGCGGAAGAAGCTTTGATTGAGCCGGTGGGAACTGTTGAAGCAGAAGAGGAAACTGAAGAACCGGTGGATACGGAAGAATTCGATGAGGCAGAAGAATTCGATGAAGCGGTAGAAGTCGATGGAGCAGAAGAATTCGATGAGTCAGAAGAATTCGATGAGGCAGAAGAAGTCGATGAAGCGGAAGAAGCCGATGAGGCAGAAGAATTCGATGAAGCGCTAGAAGTCGATGAAGCGGAAGAAGTCGATGAAGCGGAAGAAGCCGATGAAGCGGAAGAAGTCGATGAAACCGAAGAATTCGATGAAGCAGTGTTGGACGTTGAAACCGAGAAATCTGCTGAAATTGAAGAAAACATTGAAATCGAAGAAACTTCTGAAGTTGAAGAAGAAATAGAAGAAATAGAAGAAATAGAGGAAATCATTGAATCTGATGAGGTCGCTGAGACAGAAGAAGACCCGGAAGATGAAGAATTCTCAGAAATAGAAGAAGACACGAGAGATGAAGAATTCCCGGAAGCAGAAGAAGATTCGGAAGATGAAGAATTCTCGGAAGCAGAAGAAGACTCGGAAGATGAGGAATTCTCCGAAGTGGAAGAAATTTTAGCAAGTGAAGAATTCCATGAAACGGAAGAAGACCCGAAAGATGAGGAATTCCCTGAGACGGAAGAAATAACTGAGACGGAAGAAAAAGATACATATGTAGAAGTTATGACATCGGAAAATATATCAACATCGGACGAAGCGACAGTACCGGAAGAACCGATGATAACGGAAGAACCGACAGTACCGAAAGAGTCGGCGATACCGGAAGAACCGACAGTACCGGAAGAACCGCAGAAGCAACCGGAATATCGTATTGTAAAATGGTAGGTATGAACTGGCGCACTAGGATTCATCATCCTCAACACGCGCGGAGATATAGAAGTATGCATCCTCGTCTTGATATTCGAAGATATGATGCGAAATATTTAACTCGTACAAATCACCTTTTAGATGGAACCGATGCTTGTCTATGTATGAACGCAATTTGTCATATGTGTTTCCGATGGTGGTATATGAACCGTTGTGAATGATAACGACATACTTTCCGGCGAATTTGATATAACCGTATTCATTGGCGATATGTAGGTCGGGAATGTGTGAATAGAGATGCGTTCTGGTATGATTTCCCTGTAAAAAGGCATTTTTACTGATGATGTGACCGATGGGGAAAGGATAGATACCGATGGAGTCACAAAGATGATGGTGTGGTTGCAGACAAAGTGCAGATGCCGATGCAGTATCCTGAAGGAATTCCTTCGGTAATGGTGTCAATAAGAGAAATTGATTATGAGCCTGCTCGATGACAGCGGGCTCAGTGATTTTTTTGGCATAAAAAGAAGCTTTAAAGTCGATGTTATTCTCAAAAAGCAACATGGATTTCAGCAGCGTCTTACGTCTGGCAACGATGAGCGCATCGGTTTCCTTGAGGTATTCCAGAAATTGTTCCTTATTGGATGAGGTCAGTCGCTCTTTTATTTCATTCAAGGGGCAACCAAGTTCGGTCAGCGTCTTAATAATGTCGTAGGTATAGACCTGCGCCAAAGCATAGTAACGATAGCGACTCTCTGAACGCATAATTGGCTTTAGAAGTCCAATTTCATCATAATGTCGCAGCGTGTCTTTGGTTGTTCCGCACAATTCAGCGAATTTCTGTGCACTCAAATAAGGATTATTCATATATTTCTCCAATCATACAGATGTTATTATTGCGATTGCCTACGATTCTCGAAATAAACAAAACCGTCAATGGCATTCAGAATGTCTGCAAAATCTTCACGTGGGGCCAATTCAATATAGGTGCGCAGAAGTTCCTGCTCATTCTCGCGAAAGCGACCGTAAAAAATATCGTAGAGGTTGTGACCCCTCATGTAAATCTTGAAATCTTCTATATTTTCTTGAAAATCTGCAGGAGTTTTGGGCTCAAATCCAATGGCCGCGACGAATTTGTCGGCACACTTGATTTTGTGAAGATATTCTGCCCATTTCTCGGCAAGAATGTTATAAAAGGAGTCAACGGAATCAATCACACCAATTTGAACCATGATTTCCGGATTCAAAAAATAATTCTCAAAAGAGTAGTATTTCAGGATCAAGACATTGCGCGGTGTAACTCTGGGCATACGATCAATATCGGTCAAATCACGCTCTTTGTAGTATTGACACAGTTGCCCTTTGAGCGAAGCGGGGTCTTTTCCATCGCTATCTCGAATCATCAGAAAAGAATCTTTCAGATACAGTTGATTGATATATTTTAGATTGGCATAGGTTTTGATATTGGTGCAACTGTTGGTCGTAATAATCGATATGCGAATAGGCTTTCCCGAATCATCAAATACTTCGGAATAATACTTGGAGAGCAATAAGGGAAGGCGAGTTTTGTCTTGTCGTCCTTCAACGATAAAAACGAAGTTCACATTCATGAAGTCATTGGCGGTGTAGCCCAAATCATCCAGTATACTGTCAATCGGCACATTGGCATGTGCCAAGGTATATCCGTCATCATCAAGCGCAATCTGACGAATCTGTGCTTCCGTGAAGTTGAACAACATGTTTGGCGAATGTGTGGAAAAAATAATCTGATTCTTTTTTGACAATCGATATAAAAGTTCTGCGGTGACTTTTTGCAATTGCGGATGCAAAAAAATCTCGGGATCTTCCATAAGGATAATGCATGGAATGCGCGAGGATTCTGCAACATAGGCCTCCAATAGCGAGAGGATATAAATGCATCGCATACCTGTATTCATGCGAGAGAGGTCACATGTGGTTTCGCGCTCGGTGTTTTGGACATACCCGTTGACCTGGCATACTTCTGCGGGAGAGAACCCCATGGAATAGTGGATTTCCTGACCGCGGCCGCCATTTTTGGCGAAATTTTCATTGACTTTTAGTAAAAAACGATTCAAATTCAAGTGATAGAGATTGTACTCAAACAGGCGCGCACTCTCGATGACGTTCAATTCGGATACTTTTTTCTTGGTGATGACACCCATGCAACGAAAACATCGATTACAGGAGTGACCGGCGTCAAAAAGGCACTTATCATTTCTCAAACGACTCATCCAAGCGTCGTCTTGCATTAAAATGATGTCATCTTGAATTTTCTTGAAATTTCGTTGGTTATCAATATGATATACCGTCGGCAGTGCTTGCTGAATGTATGGATTGTGTTTGCGGTAGCCGTCGGAATAGCGTATGGTGCCGTTGGGATTGACGGTCATACGAATAAACAATATGTCAGATTGCAAGGATGGCAATCGTTGCAGAAAATCTTTTTTCCATAGGTCATAACGCTTGTAATGGCTTACAAGCGCCTGCGAATGCAACATGAGATAATCGTCCTCATAGTAACGAATCTTTGCTTCGATTGTGATATTACGGTTGGGAATCGCAAAGAATTCCGGCTGTATGGGTAAATGACCGGTTAAAAGTCGAATGGCATCTAAAATAACGGTTTTTCCGGTGTTATTTTTACCAACCAGAATCAGTGCATTTTCGATGTCGGTAATCTTGATGTCGGAAATGGATTTAAAGTTCTGTATGGAAAGTGATTGAATTTTCATGATGTTCCCTCCGGCAGCTTATAGACGCTATTCTATGTCGTATTGTATCACAAAAGCAATTGTATTTCAGCCTATTTTTTGTTATACTTTAAAGAAATGTGAGTTTCAAAGGAGACGAAATCATGTCCAAACAAATATGGAAGCCGGGGAACATGCTGTACCCGTTGCCGGCAGTCATGGTATCCTGTATGCGACCGGGCGAGAAGCCCAATATCATTACACTTGCTTGGGTGGGAACCGTTTGCAGCGATCCTGTGATGGTATCGATTTCTGTCAGAAAAGAACGTTATTCTTACGCCATCATCGAGGAAACACGGGAATTTGTCATCAACTTAACAACAGCGAATCTGGCGTATGCAACCGATTACTGCGGAGTTCGTTCGGGGCGGGATACGGATAAGTTTGCAGATATGAAATTACACCCCGCGCAATCATCGGTTATCAGCGCACCGGGAATCGCGGAGTCACCGGTGAACATCGAATGCCGTGTCACAGATATGAAAGATTTGGGTAGTCATACCATGTTCTTGGCAGAAGTTGTGGCTGTCGGTGCGGAAGAGGCCTATATGGATGCAAACGGAAAATTTAAACTTAATGAGTCGGAACTCTTGGTTTATTCGCACGGAGATTATTTACGGCTCGGAGATAAAATCGGAAGTTTTGGTTATTCTGTTAAAAAACAAAAGGAAAATAAGGGAAATAGGCAAAAGAAAGAAAGTTGACATTGACTTTCTGAAAACAGTAGGTATAATTAAAGTAGAAGATGAGTTGGAGGTGATACATATGTCATGGAAACCGAAGACGGATGTCAGTCCGGCAGAATTAAAGAAGATGGACGAGAGCATTGCATTGGTTGAGAATCAGAAGAAAGATGCCATTTTTCGGTTAGGTGAGAGTTTTTACAGTGCCAACAAGGATAATGCCGAATTGGGAGAGGCTTATTTGAAGCAAGTTGACGTTGTAAACAAGCTTGAATATAATCGTCGCGTATGGATTAACCGCAAGATGAAGGCACAAGGGATGCGCATTTGTGATAAATGCTCCAATGTATTGCCTTATGAGAGTAATTTTTGTAATCAATGCGGAAGTAAATTAGAGATGGTTCCCGAGGAATTGATGTTAATTTCCGGATATACACAATCATCGGTATAAGAACAGAATATGGTAGTGTTTTTGTATGGGGGACGTGAGTACTACCGACCATGAACGGTGGATATATAAGTTCGTGACAAAGTTGGAGGAATGACGTATGGCGGATCAGTATTACATTGCACATAACTTGAAGACAGATGAATATTTGGCAGAAAAGATGTTCCGCGGGTTTTATATGACTCCGGATGTGACTGCGGCATTGAAATGTAAAGATCAGATGGAGTTGCTGAAGAAGATGGATAAGTCCAATGTGGATTACAAATCACAACTTGTGATTGAAGCAATTACCATGTATTGATTCAAAGAATTAATCAAAGACCGGACAGTTTACTGCCGGTCTTTTTTGAAGCGTAAGATGGAGTGGAAATGAAGATACAAGTTCAATATTTTATCAGAATCATTTTTCGAATCATAATCGCTGCCACAACGGTAGTGATTTATTGTTGTAAGCCGGAGATGCTTGATTTCACCGCATGGCCGCTTTCCCCCTATCTGTATGTATTGTGGGGAATTCTGTTTGTTGATTTAATTACGCGATTCATACCGGGGAAACACCACCCGTTTGGGATGCAGAAACATCTCAAAGTTAATTTTGCACCGACGAAGGCTTACACCAATTTACAATGTTCGTCGTCAGAAGGACTTCGACAAAAATTAGCGCTTTGTGCGTCTGAAGGAAATATACAGAACAGAGATGCAGAAAGAATCAAAGCGGAACTTCACAAACAAAGGAAAGGAGCAATCCGTGTATTTGTGGTGTTCGGCTTGCTGAATACGCTTTTTTACAGTTTATTTTTTACCGGGATTTTCAGACCGAAGGAGATGTTGCTCGTTCTGATGCTTTACTATGTCGGGGATCTCATCTGTTCCAATTTGTTTTGCCCATTTCGTGAGTTGTTTATGAAGAATCGCTGCTGTACGGTGTGCAGAATCTACAGTTGGGATTCGACAATGTTGATGTCGGCGGTTATGTTTGTATTCTCTCCCTTTTCTTTATCACTGAGTTTGATTGCGGTGATACATACGGCGTTGTGGGAAATTCAGGCACACAGACACCCTGAGTATTTCATGGAATTGACAAATGAAAATCTATCTTGCGCCAACTGTAAACGTGCGCTCTGTCCCACGAAGCGAAAAGTATTTTTTTCCAATTTATTCAAAGGTTCAAAGAAGCAGACTCATTGTATAAAAGAGACGGAGGTTCCCAATGGTTGTAAAAGAGGGTAACAAAAAGACAACAATTATCGTGATGATTGCCTTGATAATTACGGGAATTGTTTTTGGGTATTTCACCATCACATCGCGCTTCAAAGATAACGATAAGAGTGATGATTATTTGGCTGCCGACGGAGAAATTATCGATGTTGAGAAATATAGACATCAAGGATCGGAGAATGATTATTATACATACACGGCGGAGATAACCTGCGTCATTGACGGGGAGGAGCGCGTCGTTTCGACACCGGACGAAGTCAAGAAGAAGTTAAAAGTCGGCAGGAACGTCATTGTTTTATACAAGGAAGGTATGCCGGAGGATTATTATATCGCCCAAAAAGATTGGTTGACAGGAAAATATCTGACGTTGGGTTCACAGAACGACATGTTGCTTTTTATGAGCATTTTCTTTTTAACTTGCGGAATGTTACTGACCGGAATGCGATTGAAAAAGGGCATGGCACAGAGTTTGGTCATTTGTTGTCCATTAATGATTCTTGGTATTTTCGGGGCATGGGTCGGTATCGCGAATCGCGTATATCCGCTGTTATTGCTGCTTGTATTTACCGCATTTGGCGCATTATCGTTATTCACAGATATTTTTGCTCCAAAAAAACAGCGCGATGCAGAGGATGAGAATTTAGTAAACAGTATAACTGTTTTTGTAACACAAGTATATGCAGACAGTGTGACATATCACAAGAACATTATCATGGAAGTTTATGGTGAGAATCCGATGTACTTTTATTACAGAGCAGATCAAACAAGTGACATCGAGAATGGGAATGTTTTCACGCTCGATAAACGTAAAATAGCCGGTGCAAATACCGTGGAGATTGATGGGAAGCATATGCCGGACATTTCCTTCTTGCGCAGAGAGGACTTTGGTGAAGTTGATGAAACTGCAGCGAAACTCGTGCAGACAGTATTAAAGATTAATCCCGGTGCGCGAAGATAGGTTTTCGAATTGGAATACTTGGTCTTTACTTTTTTGCGTTAAAGTGTCATACTAAATGAAATATAACGAGATTGAGATGGACTCTGAACAGTAACGAGAAAATGAAGAATTGCGAGGAAGATGTGGTCATGCCGATTACAGAGATTTTGGAACAGAATTGTAGGAAATTTGGAGAGGATATTTGTCTGGTTGAGATTAATCCCGAAATTCAGGAGACCAAACGTGTTACTTGGAAGGAATATGAATTGATTGAAACGAATCCGACTTCGCATTACAGAAGAGAGATTACGTGGAATGTTTTTAACGAGAAGGCGAACAGATTTGCCAACATGCTTCTTTCACGAGGCGTAAAAAAGGGTGATAAAGTTGCCATTTTATTGATGAATTGTTTGGAGTGGTTACCGATTTATTTCGGCATTCTGAAGACCGGTGCACTGGCGGTTCCGTTGAACTTCCGTTATGCTTCGGATGAAATCAAGTATTGTCTGGAACTTGCGGATGTGGACATTCTGGTATTCGGCCCCGAGTTTATCGGCCGTGTGGAAGAGATTGCTGAAGAAATCAGCCAGAAGCGTCTTCTGTTCTTTGTCGGAGACAGTTGTCCCACATTTGCGGAAGATTATCATTCTCTGGCAGCGAACTGCTCGAGTGTATCTCCGGCAATCACATTGACGGACGACGATGATGCGGCGATTTATTTTTCTTCCGGAACGACCGGTTTTCCGAAAGCAATTTTACATAAGCATCGTAGTTTGGTTCATTCATGCAAGGTGGAACAGAATCATCATGGTCAGACAAAGGACGACATTTTCTTATGTATTCCACCTTTGTATCACACCGGGGCCAAAATGCATTGGTTCGGCAGTTTCTTAGTTGGCGGTAAGGCAATCCTCCTAAAAGGAACGAAACCGAAACTCATATTGGATACCGTTTCCAAAGAGAAATGCACCATTGTATGGTTGCTCGTACCGTGGGCACAGGATATTTTGGATGCGATTGATAGCGGTGAAGTACAGTTGGGTGATTATGAATTGGCGCAGTGGCGTCTGATGCATATCGGTGCGCAGCCGGTACCGCCCAGTTTGATTGCACGTTGGCAGAAGGTATTCCCGAAACATCAATATGATACGAATTACGGCTTGAGTGAGTCTATCGGCCCGGGTTGTGTTCATTTGGGTGTTGAGAACATACATAAAGTCGGAGCCATCGGGAAGGCCGGATACGGCTGGGAAGTGAAGATTACCGATGAGAAACATAATCCCGTAGCAAAGGGTGAAGTCGGAGAACTAGCGGTTAAAGGGCCGGGGGTAATGACATGTTATTATAAAGACCCAAAAGCAACCGATGAGATCTTAATTGACGGATGGTTATATACCGGAGACATGGCGCAGGAGGATGAAGACGGTTTTATCTTCTTGGTTGACCGTAAAAAAGACGTTGTAATCAGTGGCGGCGAGAATATTTATCCGGTACAGATTGAAGATTTCCTTCGTGGGAATATTGCGATTAAAGATGTAGCAGTTATTGGTATTCCGGATAAAAGACTCGGTGAAGCAACCGCAGCAATTATTGAAGTTAAAGACGGTTATCAGTTAACGGAGGAAGAAGTCGAAGAGTATTGTCACAAACTTCCGCGTTATAAACGTCCGCATAAGATTATTTTTGCGGATATACCGAGAAACCCGACCGGTAAGATTGAGAAGCCGAAGCTTCGAAAGATTTATTGCGGAGACAGCCTTGTGGCAGCGCAGAACAGAGGATAACGGCAGCCACGGACGAAAGGAAACGGCATGCAGGCAGTCAGAGAGAGGAAGAGCATTCTGCATCGTTTGATGCATCAATTTCGAATATGGAAAGCAGTTGCTTTCGTAACAAATAAAGAGTGGGCGGCATATCGTACCCACTCTCTTGTTTCTGTTTTTGTCGGTCCGGTATACTTTGTTGTGCAATATTTTATCTGGACGTCGGTATACCAAGGCAAAGGTGCCATCAACGGAATGGAACTGTCACAGATGTTGACTTATTTTGGCGCGAATGCTTTGATTGGATATTTAACGATGGATTTTGCGGACTGGAATTTACAAATGCTGGTCAGAACAGGCAAGTTTATTACTTTTGCCATGCGTCCGCTGCATCATCGTTTTTTTGCATTTTCACAGAAATGCGGTCACCGCGTCTTGGGATTTTGTCTGGAATTTGTTCCGTGTTATATTTTATTTGTCCTTTTATTTGACGTAGATATGATGCCGAAACAAATCGGGTGGACCGTGTTGTCGGTGGCACTGGCATTTATGATGAATTTTTACATTAATTATACCATAGGGTTGACGGCATTTTGGCTGACACAGTCGAGCGGAATCAGGCAGGTGTTCAATGTACTGACAAGCATTTTTTCGGGGGCGGTCATTCCGCTTGTATTCTTTCCGAATTGGTTGCAATATGCATCTTTCTTTTTACCGTTTCAATATATTTCCTACGTACCTGCAATGGTGTTTACCGGCAGATATGAACTGGCGGGAATTGTGATGTCAATTCCGCAGATTGTTTTGTTACAGGCGCTTGGTGTGTTGGTGATGTACTGTATTTGCGAGATTTTTTATCGATGCTCCATTAAAAGGTTTACAGGAGTAGGCGCATAATGTGATTTGTGTAGCTGCATTTTGGAGGTACGAATGAGATATCTAAAAATTTACCGGCAATGCATCCGCGTTTCCGTTGGACGTGCATTGACCTATCGTGCCAATTTCATATTGAGTTCCGTCATTATGCTCATCAGCAACATTTTGTTTCCGTTGGTGACTGTATTGATTTACCGCTCGGATGCCGGGTTTTCGGGTTGGAGTTTCTGGGAAGTGCTTTTGATTCAATCCACATTTACCATGGCTATGGGAATTGCAAACTGTATGTTTTTTGGAATTCTGTGGGCAACGATGCAGAATATTGTTGACGGGACATTTGAAATAATACTGATCAAACCGGTGAATCCGATGTTCTATATGTTGGCGTCTACGTTTGAGATTGATAGTTTTGGCTTATTTTTGGGAGGTCTGGTTCTGTTTGTGTTGGCGGTTTGCAAAGTGGGTACGATGACCTTGGCCGGATGGTGTATGTTCGCGTTATTCTTTATCGCAGGGATTTTTGTTTTGTTGGGTGTGGCGTTACTGATGGCGGCGGTGTCTTTTAAATGGGTCGGAAATTCACGAATACCGGAGATTTTTACGAGTATCACAGACATTGGAAAATACCCGCAAAGCATTTTCCCAAAAAGCGTGGTGTTGTTTACGTCTTACATAATGCCGGTAGGAATGATTGGCTTTTTTCCGGCATCGGCGTTATTGAACCGTATGCACTATGGAATGGTGTTTGCGGTGATACCGTGTGTTCTGTTTGCGATACTCGGTATTTTGATCTATATTCGAATGATTCGGTTGTATGAAGGCGCAGGCAGTTGAGAAATTGAGACAATCTATATATAATAGAAGTGGCGAGAGGTTCATATGAGTTCAATCATAAAAGTGGAAAATTTAACCAAGACTTATAAGACGTACCATCGTGGCGATGGAACAAAGGAAGTTATCAAAAGTTTCTTCCATCGCGAGAAGGTGTTGATTGATGCGGTTTGG
>CAYMCV010000088.1:0-10547 GCA_964389005.1 uncultured Lachnospiraceae bacterium
GTATAGGGTAGTTCCGTCGGTATCGGCGAGCGTGTTGATGTATTTAGAATACTTGGATACAATAGTGGATGGGGAGAAGAATTGATAAATGAGATAATTTGTGGAAGCAGGTCAAGGAGGGCGCTGAAAAGTGTTAAGGGGAATAATGATGAACAATAAAGAGGAGTAAAGATAATATGGCAATTCCAACGAATATGAAAACACTATTGTCTGGTAACGTTGTCGAATGGGCAAGAATTGAGTATAAAGAAACCTGGGATGCAGAAGCATCTCTCAAAACAGTGTGTGCATTTGCAAATGATCTGGATAACTGGGGTGGAGGATACATTATTGTTGGTGTTGAAGAAGATAATGGAAGACCCAAATATCCTTTAAAAGGTGTTCCCGTAGAAAAAGTTGATGTCTATCAGAAAGACATGTTGGCAAAATGTAAATTACTTCGTCCTGCGTATATTCCCATTATTGAAGTGATGGATTATTTTGAAAAGAAATTTATTGTATTGTGGTGTCCCGGAGGAGATAGTAGACCGTATTCTTCACCTAAAACGATGAAGAAAGACAATAAGGAAAGAGTTCATTATATTCGGAAATCGTCAAATACAATAGAGCCATCGGATGACGACGAAAAGGATTTGTTCAATCTGGCAAACAGAGTACCTTTTGATGATCGTGTCAACCATCAGGCTGAAATGACAGACTTGAATATTACTTTGATTCAGAGTTATTTGAAGGAAGTGAAAAGTTCTTTATATGAAAAATCAAAAACCTGCGATTTCGTTGAATTGTGTGCAAATATGAATATTATTAGCATATTACCGGAATATGTAAAGCCGAAGAATGTTGGTCTAATGTTTTTTAGCATGGAACCGGAGAAATTTTTCCCATATACGCAAATTGATATTGTTCAATTTCCAACAGGACTTGGTGGAAATGATATTATTGAGCACACATTTAAAGGACCAATTCATCAGCAACTACGTGATGCATTGCAGTATATTCAAAATAGTATAATTACCGAAAAAGTAGTGAAGTATCCGGATCGTGCAGAAGCTGATCGTTTCTATAATTATCCGTATGCTGCAATAGAGGAGGCATTATCAAATGCTGTTTATCATCGGGCGTATGATGAAAGAGAACCAATTGAAGTACGAGTTGAGAATGAAAGAATTGAAATTGTTAGTTTCCCAGGGCCAGATCGTTCTGTTACTATAGAGGGACTGAAAAATTACCGTGTTTCTAATCGAAGATATAGGAATCGTAGGATTGGTGATTTTCTGAAAGAGTTAGGATTAACGGAGGGAAGAAACACTGGGTTTAAGAAGATCGTAGATGCATTAGAAGCAAATGGATCGCCAAAACCAGAGTTCGAAACAGATGATTCAAGGACTTTTTTTATTACAAGAATATTTGTTCATGAGGAATTTAATGAAATAACAGAAAAAAATGGCATTGAAAGTGGCATTAAAAGTGGCATTGAAAATGGCACGGTAGATCAGTATGTTAATAAATTGAATGGATTTACAGAGAAAAAGAGAGAAAAAATGCTGGAACTGATATGTGCAATAGAGGCAGAACAAAATATGTCACAGGATATGTTGGCAAGGAAAATCGTAGTTGGCAAGAGAACCGTTGCTCGTTACTTGAATGAATTAAGCAATATGGAAATTATAGAACGGGTTGGTGCTGCAAATGGCGGGAAATATGTGATAAAAAAGCATGTAAGGTAGTGAAATGCGTATAGGGGCTAATTGTATGAGACAACGGGATGTGCTATACTTATTCAGATTTCAATGCTTAGATTTATACCGACAGGAGGCAATAAATGAACAAACTAAAACTTATGACAATCGTAGGAACACGACCGGAAATCATCCGTTTATCCGAGGTAATCAAGAAATGTGATAAATACTTCGAACAAATCTTGGTACACACGGGACAGAATTACGATTATACGCTGAACCAGATTTTTTTTGAAGATTTGAATCTGCGCCAGCCGGATTATTTTCTGGAAGCGGTAGGTGGTGATTTGGGTGAAACCATCGGAAATATCATTGCCAAGAGTTATAAACTTATGGCCGAGGTGAAGCCGGACGCACTTTTGGTGCTCGGAGATACGAATTCCGCTTTGGCGGCAATTTCCGCCAAACGTCTCAAAATTCCCATCTTCCATATGGAAGCCGGCAATCGTTGCTTTGATGAGAATTTGCCGGAGGAGACCAATCGCAGAATTGTTGATCATATCTCGGACGTGAACGTGTGCTATTCCGAACACGCGCGCCGTTACCTCAATGCGGAGGGCACTGCAAAAGAGCGTACCTTCGTCAGCGGTTCACCGATGGCGGAAGTATTAAGTGCGAATTTGTCAAAAATAAAATCAAGTAAAGTTCTCGAAACCTTAGGGTTAGAGAAAGGGAAGTATATTCTTCTCTCGGCACATCGCGAGGAAAACATTGACAATGAGAAGAATTTCTTTGCATTGATGAATGCGGTCAACACCATGGCAGAGACGTATCAAATCCCGATTATATACAGTACGCATCCGCGTAGCAAGAAGTTCATTGAAGCACGCGGATTTCAATTTCATCCGTTGGTCAGAAGTTTACAGCCGTTTGGCTTTTCCAATTATAATCATTTACAATTGTCGGCATTCTGCGTGGTTTCCGACAGCGGTACGCTTCCGGAGGAATCGGCTTATTTTAATGCGCAAGGGATGCCGTTTCCGGCAGTATGCATCCGTACCTCAACAGAACGTCCTGAAGCCTTAGATAAGGGCAATTTCGTTCTTGGAAGTATTACTTCCGAGCAGGTGCTGCAAGCAGTCGATTTGGCGGTTACAATGCAGCAGGAAGGGGATTTCGGCATCGAGGTTCCGAACTATGCGGATGAGAACGTCAGCACGAAGATGGTCAAGCTGATTCAGAGTTATACGGGAATTGTGAATAAAATGGTATGGAGGAAGGATTCTTGACGAAGAAGCGGCAAATCTGGTGTGTCATCAAAAGCATATTGTCTGCAATGGCAATTTCATATATTTTAAATATTGCCAATATCAGTATATGGGCGGGAATTGCGGCGGTTGTGTGCTATTGCTTTTTCTACAAAACCCCGGCACACGAGAAGCGTTTCATGATATATACCTACATAATCGGCGGAATATTTGCGCTGCTTTGTGTTTTGACGAGAATCGGCGCATACGAGTCGATATTGCGGGAACTGCGAGTGTTACTGCTGACGTTTCTCGGACTGTTGTTTCTTTTTCAGTACATGGTCGGACAACTGTTTTTGGGATTGGATTACTTGCGTGAGAAAACTGTGGTTACCGAACGCCAAAACAAACGTTGGTTTCCAATCATCATCTTTTTATCCATTGTGTTGTTGTGGCTGCCCAATTATCTGCGTAATTTTCCGGCACTCATGTCACTCGACAGCATCGTGCAGGCAGAGCAGATTGCGGGACTTTCGCCGCTTTCGAACCATCATCCTGTGGCACATACGTTTTTGATGGGTGTGGTTCATACGATTGCCCAATTATTCACGCAATCGGAAATCGGCGCCTATGGCGTGGTATGTTTCGTTCAGATGATAACGCTTGCGGCAATTTTTACTGTGACGATTTGCTTTTTATCGACCAAAACCAAGTACTTGTGGATTGGCGCATGGGCTTTCTTTGCGCTGTGTCCGGTCAATGCAATTTACAGCGTGACGTTGTGGAAGGACATTGCTTTTGCAGGCGTGGTGCTGCTGTTTCTTGTGGCTTTGTGCAGTTATTTGGAGAAGGGAACGCAAGGTAAAAAGTGTGTAATACCGTGTATTCTGCTTGGCATTCTTGGTGTATTGTTATGCCTGTTTCGAAGCAACGGCTATTATGCCTTTATTCTTTTTACAGTTGTCTTCATAATCTGCTTTGTGCGAAAACATCGCCTCATGTCCGGAACGTTGTTGGTAGCAATCATACTGGCAACCGTGATAAAAGGTCCCGTATATAATGCGTTTGGAATTCAACAAGGCGATATTCTTGAGAAACTTGCGATTCCGATACAAAATGTGGCGTACATTGTTGTTTCCGGAAAGATACCGGATCAAGAGACTTACGATTTTTTAAATGAGATTGTAGATGTTGAGCGTGTTTCAGAGACTTTTTATCCATTTAGTGTCGATGCAACCAAGGGACTGATACGTGAAAAGGACAACCTGATGCACTTGGAACAAAACAAAGCGGAGTACTTCATGCTTTGGCTAAAACTTGGAATTCGATATCCGAGAGAGTATGTAATTTCGTGGGTGAACCAGACCAAAGGGTATTGGTACCCGGATACTTCATATTGGGTATGCTGGAGCGGAATTACGGATAATCAACTGGGGATTACGCAACAGCCGTTACTTCCCGAAAAATTGATAACTGCGCTGGATACTTGGAATAATGCATATACCAATCTGCCGGTGTTCGGCGGTTTGTGGTGCATCGGTACCTATACGTGGATACTTCTTGCAATGACCGGATATGCCCTGTATACCAAGGCGAGAGAGAATCTGGTTCTATATAGTTTATTGATTTTTATCTGGGCATCGTTGTTGGCTGCGACACCGATATTTGCAGAGTTTCGATACTTTTATGCGATTGTTGTGGCAACGCCGCTGATGATGGCATTGCCTGTTATAAAGAGTAGAAAGGAAGAGGAAAATCATGGAATCAAGTAAAATCATTGCCCTCACATTTGATGACGGGCCGAATACAACTACGACGATAGCGACACTGGACGTGCTGAAGAAATATGATGTCAGAGCGTCGTTCTTCCTGATTGGGAACAATATTACTGAGGAAACCATTCCGGTAATCAAACAAGAGATTGCGCTTGGACATGAGATTCAGAATCATTCGCTGACACATTCGGCAATGGATGCATTCGATGCACAGACCATTCGCGACGAGATTCGGGAGACATCGGAGAAAATAACGGCGCTTACGGGCATTGAGCCGCGCTTTTTCAGACCGCCCTACATCATTACAAGTGATTTGATGTATGAGGCCATTGATATGCCTTTTATCTGTGGTGTCGGCGTGGAAGACTGGGTGCCGGAGGTATCTGCTGCGGAGCGTGCACGCAGGGTATTGGAAGATGCGGTTGACGGGACAATTGTACTTCTACATGATTTCCCGGGAAATGAAAGTACGGTAGAAGCTCTGGAGGTCATCATACCGGAACTTAAAAAACGCGGATTTACATTTGTAACGATTACGGAGTTATTCGAGGCGAAGAAAGAGCCCATTGCGAAGAATCCGGGGAAGTTATACAGTGTAATTCCCTAAAAATCACCCCGATTCGTTCATTTCAAATGCGCGAATGATAAGCGGATTCTATCTGTAGGAAGTGCCGTTATTGAAGCACCCTCATAATTCTCTGCGCTTGCAAATATCTGCCCCGCTCATTCAGGTGCAGGCCGTCGGACAAGTAATTGTCAATGGTGGACGCAGTGAATTCTTCCGTCATAAAATTATTCAGATAAGTCAAGTTCAATTCAGCAGCCACAGCGGATGCGGTCTCGGCATAATCACCGAGTGCGTATCCGTTTTTTAATGGGATATCGCCGCCTTCGCCAAAAGAGCACATCATCGGAGAGCACAGTATAATGCGTGCATCGGGATAACGTTGCTGCAAAAGTCGGATGTTGCGTTTGAGCGACTCCGCAAAGGAATCCGCAGTACCGGTTAATGCCGCCAGTTGTGCATAATCGTTGTAACCGTAAGCAATGATGATTGTCGAAGGTTGTAGAGTCGATGACGCGTCTGCAAGATGTTGTGCGACAACGTTTGAAAAATCGTTCTCATGGTCGCCGCTTGCCAACGAGCCGCCGATGGCGTAATTATATACCGTTGCCCCCGTATATCCGGCAACCAGATTCAAAACACCGCTTTCGTCCTGGTCTTTTCCCAGGATACTGTCGCCGAAACAGAAAATGGTCTCGTTATGCCAATCGGGATATTGCACCGCATCACCGACGGTAAAACCTGCCTGCAATCGTTCTTCTGCATTCGCAGCATCTAAAAGATACCTTCCGCCTACAAATGCCGAAAACACATAGAACATCCCGTCCGCACTGATTTCTTTCTCGCGGAAAAAGTAAGGATTCTCTCGCATCCAAGCCTCATCGTCATAATAGTGCAGCTTCACATTCGACAATGAACATAGTTGCAACGACCACTGTAGATATGCATCCGCATCCGCCCGGTCGAGACTTTGAAGTTCGGTATCGCTTCGCGGCTGATAAAAAAGAAAGAACAAAGTATCCGGGTGTGTATTCACGATGGAAATGAAGTCCGCAAGCTGCGGACTTTTTTGATGATCGGGACGCAGTTCGATAAAAACAACGGACATATCGGGACACACCGTAAATGCTGTCTTAAGCAGTTTGGAAATCTCCTTTGGTGAACCATCTTTCATGGTCAATTTCAGGGGTTCTGTGCCGAAGTCTGACGCAATGCGGTCTTCCGGCAAAGCACGACAGACGGGTGTGGTCAGAACGAGCGCATTATACGAGGTCTCTTTTAGCAGTCTCTGATTGTGCAGGGTGGTACCAAAAAAGAAGAAAAAGCAAAATAGACCTGCGCTGATAAGCAGCAGGACTGCACCGATGAGAAACAATTTCTTCTTGGACTTCATAAGTTGACCTCCGATTGCAAGTTCATTTTTATCTCAATCAATCATAGCATGCGGCATGGAATTTCGCAATATTCCGTATTCTTTTATCAATGTTGCGGTCGAACCAATCAATTGTGAAATTGGCGCTTTCGTGTTAGACTTAAAAAAAGAATAATGACCGTTCACACAATCGAAAAGACCGTTCATGTGAAATGGATTTCTTTTTCGGGGAGAGTGTTTTACGATAAGGAGGAAGTAAGAAGTGAAGGTTGATTTTTACATCAATGAGAAGTTTCGGGAGCCGGAAATCCATATTTGTAATTGCGAGATGAATGAAGAACTGCGTGCCGTTGCAGAGACCGTATCCGCGGCGCTGAATGACTGTTTCATTGCGTATCGCGAGAATGAGGCTGTCTCCGTAAACTGTGACAAAATGATTCGAATTTACGCGCAGAATCAAAAAACCTTCGTTCAGACTGCGCAGGGAGAGTTCGTACTGCATGAGAAACTTTACGAATTGGAAACGCGCTTGGAGCGCAATCGATTCGTCCGCATTTCCAAGTCGGAACTTGTGAATCTGCGGATGGTGGAGCGGCTTGACACCTCATTGACCGGGACCATCAAAATGTACTTGCGGGGCGGAATCGAGACTTATGTATCCAGAAGAAACGTCACCAAAATCAAGCAAATGCTGGGGATGAAAGGAGGCAAATCATGAAGAAAACAATTTTTACACGAGCGATGACGAGTTTTGCATTCAGCGTCTTGATTGCACAAGTTGTCATGCTGATACTCGATGTACTGATCAAAGATTATGCGCCTCTGGTGCCCGCCTTTGCGCAACGGTTTTCAAGCGATACCGTCGCACTTTCCGTTAATAACATTCTAATCGGCGTCATCGGTGCGGTGTTTGGCGGTGCAAGCATTATATTTGAGATTGAGAAATGGAGTTTTTTGAAGCAGGGAATCCTGCACTTTCTCATTACGACGGCGGTCTGGTTGCCGATTGCCATGTTACTTTGGGGACTGTATCTATATCCGACAGCAGCGATTTCTACATCGGTCAGCTTTGCCGTAACATACGGAATTACATGGGTTGCAAGATATTTATCCTGCAAAAAAACCATTGTCGATATCAACCAACAACTCAAAACGATACATGCAGATGAGGACGATGCATCGTAGACGGGAGGCCATCATGAACGCATTGGAAGTCAAAGGACTGGTAAAAAAGTATGAATCATTCGAATTGAAGGATGTCACTTTTCAAGTAAAAGAAAAGTCCATCATGGGGTTCATCGGCAGAAACGGAGCCGGTAAAACCACCACTTTAAAATCGTTGCTCAACCAGATTCATCCGGAAAAAGGTGAGATTCTCTTTTTCGGAAAAGAGTTTGCGCAGCACGAGCTGGAAATCAAGAAAGCGATTGCTTTTGTTTCCGGCGGTGTTAATTTTTATCCGCGTAAAACGCTAAAAACTATTACAGATGTAACGAAACGCTTCTACGAGAACTGGGATGACGCTGCTTATCGAAAGTACATGGAACTGTTTGCACTCAAAGAGGAGAAACGCACGGATGACTTGTCCGAAGGCATGAAAGTGAAGTATATGCTGGCGTTGGCGCTTTCGCATCACGCGCGGCTCTTGATTCTCGATGAGCCGACTAGCGGTTTGGACCCTGTCTCCAGAGATGAACTTTTGGAGGTTTTCATGGATCTTGTGGAGAAAGAAGATGTGACGATTCTATTTTCGACGCATATCACTTCGGATCTGGACAAATGTGCCGATTTTATCACTTATATCAAAAACGGTGAGATTCAGGCTTGCACATCGGTTCGCGAGTTCACGGCGAATTACAAACAGGTCAAAGGGCTTTCGGAGCGGATGCCGGCAGGCATGAAGGAAGCGCTCATCGGATTCAAAGAGCATTCGGGGGAGTTCAATGCAACCGTATTTACAAAAGACGTACAGAAGGAGTGGCATGAGATACCGGAGATTTCCATTGCGGATGCCACACTGGAAGACATCATGATTCACTTTGAACGTGAATAGATGAGGAGGCTTACGATGAAAAATTTACTGTACAAAGAGTTGAAACTTTTTACCAATCCGATGAATTTTCTCTTTTTGCCTTTGATGGCGATGATTATGATTCCGTCTTACCCGTACTATGTCGGCTTCTTCTATATACTGCTCGGCCTGTTCTTCTCGTTTCAGTTCGGGCGTGAAAACAAGGATTTGGTGTATATGATTACCCTTCCGATTCCGAAGAAAGACGTAGTTAAGGCGAAATACATGTTTACAGTCTTGCTTGAGGCGTTTGCATTCTTGCTCGGAACGATTCTCGTAATCATTCGCTGCACCGTTGCGAAGTATCCCAATCAGGCCGGTATCGATGCCAATGTGGCATTTCTTGGCTTGAGCCTTGTAATGTTGGCATTGTTTAACCTTGTATTCTTGGGCGGATATTTCAAGAATGTATATAAAGTCGGCGGAGCATTCCTCAAAGGATGCATTGCGGTATTTTCCTTTATCGTGGTTGCGGAGGCATCGGTGCATGTGCTTGCAGGCATGACCGGAAGCTGCTTCTATGACAGCACACTGCCGCAGGATATGTTGTTGCAGATTCCGATTCTGGCGGGCGGACTTTTGTTCTATGTGTTGAGCGTGGTACTTGGTTACAGAAGAGATGTGAAACGGTTTGCGGCGCAGGATTTGTAGGCGGAGGAGAAGCTTATGAGAAAATACTTTTTGGATAATATCAGATGGGCAACCGTGATATTGGTGTTGGTTTATCATGTTTTTTATCTGTATAACAGCGTAGGTGTATTCGGCGGAATCGGTGGGTTTTCCGAAGTTCAATATCAGGACGGCTTCCTCTGCTTTGTCTATCCGTGGTTCATGGCACTGCTGTTTCTGATTGCGGGCATCAGCTCACGTTACGCGTTGCAAAAAAGAACGCATAAGGAGTTCATCAAGGATAAAACCGCGAAATTGTTGGTTCCGTCCACACTCGGCTTATTTGTTTATCATTTTGTTGGTGGCTACTTAAACATCAAATTCGGTGGCGGACTTGAGTATATGCCGGATTTCCTCGTGTATCCCATATCGGTGTTGAGCGGAGTCGGGCCGTTGTGGTTCATTCAATTATTGTATGTGTTTTCGTTGCTGCTCGTCTTGATTCGCAAAATCGATTCCAAGGAGAAATTGTATCGGCTATGCGCCAAAAGTAATTTGCTCGTTGTGGTGTTGCTCGTATTTCCGGTATTTTTATCGGCACAGATTCTGAATGCACCGGTGATTACCACATATCGCTTCGGAATTTACTTCATGGTTTATTTGCTCGGATACTTCGTATTCTCGCATGACGAGGTGCAGGAGAAATTGGAGAAATATCGCTTCTGGTTTCTGGTTCCGGCGGTTGTATTGGCTGTCTTTTATGTCATTTTTAACTTCAATACCGACTATACGGCATCCGGGTTGCTGCGAAGTTTGTTTACAAATGTCTACCTTTGGTTTGCGATTCTGGCGATTCTCGGCTGCGGCAGGGCGTGGTGTAATAAGACGAATCGATTCGCTAACTACATGTCCAAGACGAGTTTCGGCGTATATGTGGTGCACTATTCGATTACGCTGGTGGTGTGCTATCTGCTGAAAACTTACCTTCCGGTGCCCCCGGCGGTCATTTATGTGTTGGCGATTGTTTTCATCATGGGATTGTCGTTTGGTGTATATGAGTTGTTGCGTCGTATTCCGGTGATTCGGTACCTGATGTTCGGAATTCGCGGGAAGAAGCGTGAAAAGGTCGGCTCAAGTGATGTGGCGGGAACAGTGAAATAGCATTGGTTCCTTCTGAGGGAATGATGATTGTGCAAAAAGGGCCTGATATGGCTAAAAGGTCAATTCGG
>CAYMCV010000089.1:0-4064 GCA_964389005.1 uncultured Lachnospiraceae bacterium
CGTTGGTTACGGCACCGGATGTATTGATTGCAATGAATCTTCCTTCGTTGGATAAGTTTATGGATACGGTGGTACCGGGCGGAACGATTCTGGTTGACAGTTCGATGATATCCAAGAAAGTCGACCGCACAGATGTAAATGTATACTACGTGGATGCTACGAAAATAGCGGATGAGCAGGGATTGAAGGGTTGCGCGATTATTATTTTGGTCGGCAAGATGTTCCAAGAACTTTCATTCTGCACCAAGGATGCATTGGATCGGGCGATTCAGAAAGTTATCCCTCCGAAGAAGGCGGCGATGCTTGAATTGAATCAAAAGGCACTTCAGATAGGTATGGATGCATAAAGCGGTGCCTGTCATCGTGAACTAGTTCGCGATGACAGGCACATTTTGAAAGGAGACTGCATGGACGAGATCAGAGAAATTGCGATGCGCATACGAGAGTTAAGAGAGATTTGCGGATATACGCAACAGGAAATAGCAGCGAAATTGGGCGTCAGTCAGGCAGCATATGAAGCTTATGAAGAAAACGGAAGGGATATTCCCATCAATGTGATATATCAACTTTCGAAACTCTATAAGGTGGATTTTTCGGAAATTTTAACCGGTATATCTTCCAAACTAAAGACCTATCAAGTGGTTCGTGCGGGAGAAGGACAGAAGGCAGATCGTTATCCCGGGTACGAATTCAGGGATTTGGCGTATTATTTTTCCAATGAAATTATGCAACCGTTTTTGGTTACGCTCGATCCTTCGGACAAACCGGCCGATTTGGTGTCTCACAAAGGGGAGGAATTCAATTTGGTATTGGAAGGTACCGTCGTCGTCACCTTTGGTGACAAAGAATTGGTTTTGAACAAAGGCGACAGTATCTATTTTAACCCCACGTATCCGCACGGACAGAAGTGCGGCGGCAGCGAGCCGGCGACTTTTTTAACCATGATTGCCGAGTAATCATGGGACTGCGGTCGGTTGATGACAGGAAAGAGGAACAGTTATGATGTTAAAAAAATATTTACCGAGAACAGAGTTTACATCTTATGAAGATTTTAAACAAAATTACAGAGTAGAAGCACCGGATAATTTCAATTTCGGTTTTGATATTGTCGATGCATGGGCAGAGGCAGAGCCGAATAAACCGGCACTTTGTTGGTGCAATGACCATGATGAGGAGAAACTGTTTACCTTTGGCGATATTAAGCGCTTATCGAACCAAGCGGCCAATTATTTTACGTCGCTCGGTCTCAAAAAGGGTTCGGTTGCGATGCTAATTTTAAGAAGACGCTGGGAGTACTGGATTTGTGCGACGGCTTTGATTAAGATGGGAGTTATTGTCATTCCGGGGACGTTGCAATTGACCAAGAAAGATATTGCGTATCGCGCCAACGCAGCAAATGTCGAGATGTTTATCTGCGTCAATGATGCCTACGTATTGGAGCAGATGGAGCTTGCACTTCCGGAAGCACCCTGCATTCGTCACGTCGGTGTTGTGGACGGGCATCATGAGGGATGGTTTGATTTGAATGAGGAGATTGCGAAATTCTCCGATGTTTATGAACGACCGATTGGTGAGAATGCGACAAAAAGTACCGATATTATGCAGATTTACTTTACTTCCGGAACTACCGGCATGCCCAAGATGGTATGCCATAACTACTTGCATCCTTTGGGACATATCGTTACAGCAAAGTATTGGCAGCGCGTACAGGAGAACAAACTACACATGAGTGTTTCCGATTCCGGTTGGGCGAAATTTGGCTGGGGGAAAATATACGGTCAATGGATATGCGGTGCAACCGTTTTTTGCTACGACATGGATAAGTTTATTCCGAAAAACTTATTGCACATGATTGAGAAATACAAATTGACAACGTTTTGTGCGCCTCCCACGATGTATCGTTTCATGTTGCAGGAGAATGTGGAATCCTATGATTTGTCTTCCGTTTGCCACTGGAGTACGGCGGGAGAACCCCTGAATCCGGAAGTTTTTAATCGTTGGGAAGAATTGACAGGCAAAAAAATCGCGTCAGGCTTCGGGCAGACCGAGGGCACGGTTTTGATCGCCAATTTCGAGTGGTTTGAGGCGAAGCCGGGTACATTGGGCAAGCCGTCGCCGATTTATGACATTAAATTGATTAACGCCGAAGGGAAAGAGTGCGAGAACGGTGAAGAGGGCGAGATTGTGCTTGCCGGTGTAGATAAAAATCCTCCCATCGGATTGTTTGTCGGATATTACCATAATCCGGAGATGACGGAAGAAGCACTCGGAAGCGGTAACTACAATCTAAAAGATGTCGCATGGCGCGATAACTACGGATATCATTGGTTTGTCGGACGACACGACGATGTCATCAAGTGTTCCGGATACCGTATCGGACCGTTTGAAGTCGAAAGCGCATTAATTGAGCACCCGGCGGTTGTTGAGTGTGCCATTACTGCGGCACCGGATCCGATTCGCGGAAATGTTGTAAAAGCGACAGTTGTACTTGCAAAGGGATATGAACCTTCGGATGCGCTGATTAAAGAGTTACAGGAGCATGTAAAGCATGCAACGGCACCGTATAAATATCCGAGAATTGTGGAATTTGTGGATGAATTACCCAAGACTTTGGGCGGGAAAATCAAGCGTGCGGAAATCAGAAATGCCGATGCAGATCGTAATCACTAAAATTTCACTGGATTTTTTAGAAATAACTGTTACAATAAAGAATGTCGGGATTGCTTCGTTTGCATAAGACGAAGCAATTTGAATATGTAAAATGAGAACACATAATATTTTAGTTGGCGGAGGAAGTTAAAAATGGCGAGCGAGAAGCGCGAGTTACAACGTAAAAACAGAGAAAAGGCAATGAAGAAGGCCAAGGCCAAAAAGACAGTCGGTACGGTGGTCGGTATTATCGTTGCTGTGGCGGTTGTTGGTGGCATCGGATACCTGGTTTGGGATTCCACGATTAATACCACGAAGAACATTGAAGATTACAGCGCAGCACTGACATCGGAAGGAATGATTGAAGGGGTTGACGTTACCACTGACGTAACACTTTGTGATTATAAGAACATTACAATGAATTATGAAGAACTGTTGCCGTCGGATGCGGAAGTGGAAGCGGATATCGCTTCGCGCGTTGCCGCTCATATGGAACTATCGACAGAAGCGGGTGTTGTAGTTAACGAAGGCGACAAGATTAATCTTGATTATACCGGCAAGGTTGACGGTGTTCCTTTTGAAAATGGAAGCACCAATGGAGCGGGCACGGATATTATCCTCGGTTCCGCAGGTTATATTGATGGTTTTGAAGATCAGGTTATCGGTACCAAAGTCGGAGATTCTTACACCATCGACGTAACATTCCCGGACAACTACTCCACACCGGAGTTACAAGGAAAAGCGGCGACATTTGATATTACCGTGAACGGAGTTTATCTCACACCTGAGTTTGATGATACTTATGTACAGACCTATTTGTCGGATTATGCATCAACCGCAGACGGATACAGAGAGTATTTTATCAACAGTACGGTTGAGAAGAATTTGCAAAGAGCCGTAATCGCATATGTAATGGACAATTCCACAATCAATCGTTATCCGGCGACATATTTGAAAACGTTGCGCGGACAGACGAAGTATTCCGATACCATTGCAATGAATAATACGAATGCGCAGTATCAGCAGTATTTTGGCGAGAATATGTACAACAGTGTTTATGAGTTTAAAAATATGAAAAAAGCGGAGTATGAAGCTTCGTTGGTTACAAGAGCCGAGAACATGGCAAAAACCGCAATGATTTATCAGGCGATTTACCAAGATGCGGGACTTTCCTATACGCAGGAGCAGATTGATGAGGTGCTTGCGGATAACTGGGGAATGGAAGCGACGTATTACAATCAAGCAAAAGAGACTTACGGAGATGGGTTTATTCGGCAGGGGGCAATGAGTAAGGCGGTTGTTGCGTATCTGCTTGAAACCGTAAATGTGGAGAAGTAGTTAGTATTATATGTTATTGATGGCGCCACCGTACTATTTGATTTCAATCATGTTCCAATGTGCAAAGAATTCCTATG
>CAYMCV010000089.1:4164-10517 GCA_964389005.1 uncultured Lachnospiraceae bacterium
AGCCTCTGCGAGTCTCATATCCATAGCACATTAAAGTCACAGTGATTGAAACAAACGTCCGGCGGCGCTTTTTACGATACGGCTAAACCGCCAAGGGGTGAAAAGAGGGGTGTTGTGGCGACACCGTACTATTTGATTTCAATCATGTTCCAATGTGCAAAGAATTCCTATGAGCCTCTGCGAGTCTCATATCCATAGCACATTAAAGTCACAGTGATTGAAACAAAAGTCCGGCGGCGCTTTTACGATACGGCTAAACCGCCCGGGGGTGAAAGAGGGGTGTTGATGGCGCCACCGTACTATTGATTTTAATCTCGTTTGCATGTGCAAAGAATTTCGGATTACACAAAAGCAGCCATGCCCCTGTTGGGTATGGCTGTTTCTGCATTTCGGTAATATGAAAAAGTCTGTGGTTGGTTAGTTTACGCCCATGGCTTCTCTAAAGTCATCGTAGCCGGGGTCATGTTGCATATCGATGGAATCAATTTTACCGTCGCGTACAATGAATTCGTAATGGTAGGTCAAGCACTCTTCATCGACGACACTGTAACGGATGTAAGAAGATTGGTCTTCTTTTTTCGAATCATAACTCTTAAGTGCGGTAGCAAGATCTGCTTCCTTCATTCCGATGCAGATTCCGTTGGATACTTTCATAGATACCTTGCAGTCATAGTTATCGGCACCCAAATCACAGATGAAAGCGTTCTCGGGAGTGGTTGCATTCGGTGAGTAGTTGTATGCGTATGAATAGAAGAACTGGTTATCTCTGGAAAGCTGTACTCTGCCGCTTCCATGACCGGGAATAGCTTCTTCGGTTTCATCGGTGTCGATTTTCCATCCGTTTGCAACAAATGCAGATACCGGTGCGGGTAACACATAGAGGTCGCCTGCAAATTCAACTGTATAGTCAAGCAAATCATCGGATACAGCTGTGGGTGTCTGGTACTTGGTAACAATGTCGGGAACGGAGGTATCAACTTCACCTTCTTCAAAATCTTCAGGCATTTCAAAATTGGTGATCTGAATGTCAGATAAAAGTCCGGTTTCTACATCAACCTGAAGTTCAACGCGATTGTAAGAATCGTCACCATATGTTAATGAGGTGTAGTATTCGCCCTCATATATATCGGTCGGAGTTCCGTATGCAGCCTCAATATCCTCACGAGTGGAAACATTGAACTGGACGCCGCCCGGTAACAGAATTTCAGCAGAGGTATCTTCTATACCATAAGTGTCAAAAGAAATACGTCCAATGTAACAATCGGAAAGTTTCGCTTCGTTGATACCAAAGTTGATGACGCTTGCATAGGCCTCAACGCCTTCACGGAATGAAAAACTCTGTGAAAGGGTGTAAGCACTTGCACGTAACATTTCGTCAGCATCTTCTTCAAATGTCCATCCGCATGCTTCGAAATCCGTAAATTTCATCGGCAACTGGAAAACATTTCCGTCTACAGAAAACTGGAAACTGTAAATATCATCAGACAAAGTGTCGATTCCGGTTGACTTTGCAGCAGGTTTCTCGGACTTTTCTTCGGTGGATTCTTCCTCGGTAGATTCTTCTTCGGTAGATTCTTCTTCCGTGGATTCTTCTTCAGTAGATTCTTCTTCTGTGGACTCTTCTTCGGTAGATTCCTCTTCTGTGGATTCTTCTTCTGTTGATGCTTCCTGGGAAGCAAGTGAGGCCAACAGTTTCTTTGCAGCACCGCAGCCTGTCATGGAACATACAAGCACAAGTGCAAGTAACAATAGAGCAATGCGTTTCTTCATTAATTTGTTCTCCTTTTCTCAAAAAATGTAAGACTTTTGTTATTATCAAAATGATAATAACACAGGGATACTATTTTGTAAAGAAAAATTTTCAATAATTTGGATAAAAATTTTTAGATGATGGAATAATGATAAAAAAGTACCAATCAAGCGGGGTGACGGGTATGAAAAAAATATGGGCGTTGTTTTTGATTTTTATTGCTGTGGTCATTATAGGCAGTTGTAATTCCGAAGAACACAATCAGGATGATATGGTAAATGCGGACGGAAACTTTGCTTGTCCACTTGCCGAAACGGATAAAGTGTATTATACTTTATCGGAAAAGGAGGTCGATAAAAATGAGTCAGTTTACGAGAGATATGACAATCGGAGAATTGTTGAGAACCAATCCGGCAACCGCACAGGTATTGATGGCAGCCGGCATGCATTGTATCGGATGTCCTTCCGCGCAGGGTGAAAGCGTTGAAGAAGCGGCAATGGTACATGGAATTGACATTGATGCATTGATGGAAGAGTTGAATAAACTTTAAACCACAACGTAAAGTTGTATGTTTTTCTTAGTCACTTAAAGTTCAAAAAGCAATACTTAAAAAGGGAACCTGATATCAGGTTCCCTTTTTGCATCGATTCATGCGCGTACACGTAAAATTATTTTGTATTGTTGTGATGCTTACGAACACAGTCCGCCAGAAGATATTCAATCTGACCGTTAATAGAGCGGAAATCTTCTTCAGCCCATGCGGCAAGGTCACTCCAAAGCGTGGGAGCCAGCCGAAGAAGGATCTGTTTCTTGGCTTTCTCGGATTCCTTCAGAGATTTCTCGCGTTGCCGTATTTCTGCTTCAAGAAGTTTCAGTGCATCCAGACGCTCCTGCAATTTCTTTTCTTGAAGTTCAAGATTCTCAGAATTCATAGACACCTCGATTCTAATATATGGAGCCGCTGTTTACGATAGGCTGTGCGTCTTTGTTTCCACACAATACGACAAGCAAATTACTGATCATGGCAGCTTTTCGTTCTTCGTCAAGGACAATGACATCGTCCTCGCCAAGTTGATCGATGGCCATTTTTACCATGCTGACCGCACCTTCCACAATTTTTTGCCGCGCAGCGATGATTGCGACAGCTTGTTGGCGTTGCAACATGGCCGCAGCGATTTCTTCTGAATAAGAGAGGTGCGTAATGCGAACTTCGATGATTTCGAGTCCCGCATCGCAAACACGGGTTTGAAGTTCACTTCGCATACTGTCTGCAATTTCCTGGCTGCTTCCGCGCAAAGTCTTCTCATCTCCGTCACCGTCCATATCGTCATAGGGGTAGAGTCTTGCAATGTTACGTATCGTGGAATCGCACTGGATTGAGAGGTATTGCTTGTAATTCTCGACATTGAATACGGCATCGGTTGGATTCTGTACCTTCCAAATCACAATGGCACCGATAATAATCGGATTACCGAGTACATCATTGACTTTTTGCTTCTCGTTGCTCAGCGTGTTGATTTTGGTGCTGATTTTCTTGCTGGGCATCACGCGTACCGCTTGTTGCGTACCGTTCACCGGAGCAGTTGTGAGCATGGACTCTGCGGCGGGGTTATAGCCGCCTGCAAACGGATTGGTGTAAAAAAAGCCGGCTTTGCTTATGGTTCCGTAGTATTTACCAAAGAAAGTCATGACTAACGCTTCGTTTGGACGTACAATATGAAAGCCCATAAAAGCGAGCGTAAACCAGAGGAACAGGGCAATATCCAGTAAGATGGCGATGCCGCGGATTGTACTTGGCGTAGCGGGGTTAATGGCATAGATAAAAATTGCAATGACCGCGCAAAGGGTCAGTAACTGAACAAAAAGCATGAGACCTCCGGGGAGGGGTGATAATACCTTTTCTTGGATGGGTGTGTTTTTCTTTTCCATAATTTTATCTCCATTTCTTGTGTGATTGTCGGTTACGACCGACGTGTGATATCAATTTGATATCACCATAATATCATTATTCTATAAATTGTCAATAGTTATTTTTATCATTTAAAAGGAGGGCGTAAAAAAAGCGCATGTGTTGTTGCACATGCGCTTCGTAACAGTTAAGTTGTGTTGTGTCAGAATGTCAGACGTTGTAATGCTTCGTGCAGCACTACCGGAGTAAAGTGTTCATCCATGTAGGCGGCTACGGCAGGCGTAAACTTACCGGGAGTTGCATACTCACCCAAGAGGTTGCAGAAAAAGCAAAATTCCTCGGGTGTGTGCTCGCTCATGGCAAAGGTCAGAACATAGTTGCCGCCGCGTTCATTCTTATATAGCGAATTCTCGCCATGATATGCGGTCAAAGCACGTGCCGCTCTGGTTACCTGATTCAGAGAACCGAAGGTATACAGTGCAGTCGTCTGCAAAGAGGGGGTACTGTCGCTGTCTTCCTTGGAACTCTGCGCCGTATTGCGTGTCTCCTGCAATTTGCGGAACAAATCCAAAACATCTTCGACGCCTTCCGGCATGGAATCATTGTCATCACCGAACGTATTGTAGTACTCACTGTCCTCGTCACGGATAGAGGGAGCAAATTTGGAAAATCTTGTATCGAGCTCCTCGGGATCCTCGACTTTCGTAATTATGATTACGGCACATTCCGTAAAAGGAATTACTTCTATCATCAATGGGATGTCTTCTGCTTCAAATCCGCATTGAAACGATGCTTGTCGCATCATATCACGAAAGAGCGTTTTGACTTTCTCATTACCATATGCAATTTCACTTAATTTCAAATCTCGCTTCTCCAGTTCTTTTTTGGATAAAGTGCAGCGAATCTGATGATCGTTAACTCGTTCTATTTTCATGTCGACCTCCCTTCTGCTGCGTGTATGCAGCGCATATTGGAGTTATACTTATTATAACATAGGAACTATATTCAGCCAAGCACATTTTGATGTATCGGAATGCACCCGGCAAAACTCTTTGTTTCGCAATCATACGCTCAAGAGGTCGTGAAGTCAAGATGTATATGATATTGTTTTACAAAAAATTCACAAAAGCCCTTGATTTTTACAAGATATTACCATATAATGACGAAAGGTAGATAGATGCCTCGAAGAATCCCGTACGGGAAGGAGGCATGCGTCAGTCTTTCATTCAATTTTTTCTTTTGCTCATTCATTGATGAGCGGTCTTTCAAGCTGAACTTCGCTTGAGGATACCAAGAGTACATCATTTTTATCTTACAAGATCTTATGAAGGGTCTTTTTTAGCCGTATTGCGTTGCTTTATGAAGACGTGACGGCGTCCGTGATATTCACACGAATAATTCAATCCGATTACTTTTTGGTTTTGGTACGCTTCGGCATCTTCTACTATAGTATCGTCAAAAGCAATTCAAATTATAATAGCGTTTATTGTTACATCACGGTCCTTTTGGTTTGGTAAAAATTTCTATTGGATTGTTATAATGTACGCAAAAAAATAACAAACTGTGCGTGCATGTGGGCAGAACAATGCGGCTTTGCGTGAAGAATTTTGTTTTGTCCGATTCAACTTACCGCCTGTCTGGAAAAGCGGCCGGCAAAAAATGGCACAGAATTCCCCCGATTTAAGCGATGATATGCCGGTCGTTTGCAATAAAAGCGTTTTTTGTCAAAATTGGTAATGACGATACTTCAAGAATCTGTTATAATTAGTGGCGATTGATTGGAGGATAAAAGGAATGGAAGAACAAAAAAAGCGTAAAAAACGAAAAATCAACGGAAAAAGAATCATTCCCGTTCTGATAGCAATCGCCCTGATTATTCTGATTGTAGGTATTTTTTATGGGGAAAAGATCATTGCAAAGTATTCCTATTCCTCTGAGCGTGCAGATATGAACGAATATTTTCAAATATTTTCGGAGCAGGATGTTGCCGTTATATTGCAGGATGAAATGACGGAATATCGCGCAAGAATGTCAGATGGGCATTGCTACTTTGATATGAATACAGTTGAGGATTTGTTTGTTCAACGGTTTTATGTCAATGAGGAAGAACAGACGATTTCATATACAGATGCGACAGATATAATTAAAGTTAACATCGGAGGAGACTCGAACTATTACAGCGTATCGGGTGAAAGTGTGGACTTCGGATATCCGATTACCATAAAAGACGGTGATACGATTTACCTCGCGGCGGATTATGTGCGAAAGTATGCCAATTTTTCTTATGAAATCTATCCGGAACCCTATCGTATGGTGCTGTATACGTCGTGGGGAACACTGACGAAGGCTGATATTGCAAAGGATACATGGGTCAGACGTTTGGGTGGTGTCAAAAGCCCGATTCTTCGCGACATGGCAGTCGGAGAGAGCGTATATATTCTGGATTCCATGGAGGAGTGGAGCAAGGTCAGAACCGAGGACGGGATTATCGGTTATGTGGAGAACAAGCGTCTGGCGAATGAGACAAGCGTTGCACAGACACCGGTTACAGACGTCGCACCGCTTGCTATTTCGGGTGTAAAGAAGGATTTTCGTATCAACATGGCATTTCATCAGGTGTTTGCACAGAGCGGCAACGATACCTTTGACAGTTATTGCGACGGTATGGTTGGTGTTAATGTCATTGCACCAAC
>CAYMCV010000090.1:0-8570 GCA_964389005.1 uncultured Lachnospiraceae bacterium
CACTGTCGGCAACGGGACAGGCTCTACAGACGTGTTAAAGAAGATAGTGGCGAAATGTAACGCAAACAAGGTTGACTTGGACGTGTCAATTCATTTTAATGCAGGAAGCAAAGACTTGTTTGGCAATGCGAGGACAACGGGAACGGAAGTGCTGATCTATAATTCCAAGAGCACCGCCAAGAAGTACGCACAGTCTGTTTGCAACTCAATCGCAAAACTTGGCTTCACAAATCGGGGGGTTAAGTGCCGTAGCGGTCTCTATTACTTAAGGAAGGTAAACGCTCCGGCTATGCTTATCGAGTGCTGTTTTGTGGATGATATGGACGATGTATTGATGTATCGCGCAGAGGCTATGGCTTCAGCGATTACGCAAGGCATCACTGGAATGTCTGCTCCGGTCAAGGCAGTCGTGCAGAAAACAGGATATGAATTGGTGTTTGATGCGAATTACTATGCCGGCAAGTATCCGGATCTGCGAAAGGCTTATGGAAACGATGCAACAAAGCTTCTGAACCATTTCAAAAAGTACGGCATGGATGAAGGGCGGCAGGCTATCTCGACATTTAATCCTGTGTCATACAAGAGCAATTACCCCGACTTGCAGAGAGCGTTCGGGACGGGATGGAAGAAGTATTACGAACACTACATGAACTATGGCGCCAAGGAAGGGCGCAGCGGAGTCTAATTTATACTTCTTGTAATTGAAACGATTTTATGGTATAAATATTCGTACTTCAATGGTTAGATAGAGCAGTAAAATCATACAAAAAGTGGTCAAAAAGTGGTCAAAATGCGCCACAAACACAGTGTTTATGCGGGCAGAGCATTGACTTTTAATCAAGTTGTCCGGGGTTCGAGTCCCCGGTGGCTCATGAATGAAAAACCTTGAAAAACGCAGTAAAGCGCTTCCAAGGTTTTTTTACTTGTTTTTCATGTATACTTTTGCTATGCTGATATAGGCTGTAAATTAGATAGAAATGATTTGGAATGGGAGTATGTGAAGACATGCAGTTGATACCAATCAGTGTATTGATAACAATCATTTGGCTCGGAATCATCAGAATGAAATCCGGTAAAGGAAAAGTACGCTTTTCATGGGCGTGTGAAGTGATTGCGCTGGAAATCATGATTTCAATCATCTTCATGTTGACCGGAATCACCTTCATGAGCGGTTTTAGTACGCAAATTATGTGGTCAAAAGTGTCTTATATTCCTCTTCACAGCATTACGGAAATGATCCGCGTTATGGGATTCACGAGATATGTCATCGTCAATATATTTGGCAATATCTTGATGTTTATGCCCATTGGATTTCTCATACCGTTAGCGTTTCCGAAACAGCGTCATTTATGGTCGATGGCATTGTGGGGATTGATTACATCATTGTTGATTGAATTCACGCAGTTGTTCATCATTCGCGGGACGGATATCGATGATGTTATATTGAATACACTCGGTGCCATACTCGGTTATGTGGTATTTCGCGTGTTCTATCTATGTTTCAAAAAGAGAATCAAAGAATCGGACAAGTGTTTGCCAAAAAGCGCATTGGGGAGAATGACACCGCTCATTTGTATCATGATTCCTTATCTGTGCGGAGTCCTAATCGGTTTTCTTAGGATTCGCTAAAAAGTTGCGTGGAAAGGTAACGGTCGCCCGTATCAGGTAAAAGAACAACGATTTTTTTGCCGTGGTTTTCGGGACGGAGTGCAATGACACATGCGGCATGCAAGGTCGCACCGGCAGAGATTCCGACCAAAATACCATCGGTTTTGGCAAGCATACGTCCTGCGGCAAAAGCATCCTCGTTTTCAACCGCTATGATTTCATCGTAGGTTGTACGGTCAAGATTGTCGGGAATGAAGTTTGCACCGATTCCCTGAATCATATGACTTCCGGCATAGCCTTTGGTGAGTAACGGTGAAGACGCCGGTTCCACACCGATGACGCAGATGTCGGGATTACGGGATTTTAAGTAGTTTCCGGTTCCGCTGATTGTTCCGCCGGTACCGATCGAAGCGACAAAAATGTCAACTTGACCGTCGGTATCGTTCCATATTTCGGGACCGGTTGTCAGAAAATGTGCATCAGGGTTTGCCGGATTGGAAAATTGACTCGGAATGAAACTGTTCGGATAAGAATTTGCAAGTTCATTTGCTTTGTCGATGGCACCTTGCATCCCCTTACTACCCTCGGTCAAGACCACTTTGGCACCGTACGCTTTTAAGAGATTACGGCGCTCGACGCTCATGGTTTCCGGCATGGTCAGAATGAGACGATATCCCTTTGCGGCGGCAACGGAAGCCAGACCGATACCTGTATTACCGCTGGTCGGCTCAATGATGACGCTGTCAGGCCGGAGTTTACCATCACGTTCCGCTTGTAATATCATGTTTTTGGCAACACGGTCTTTGGCACTTCCGGCAGGATTGAGGTATTCGAGTTTTCCGATTAAAGGATTGGACAATTGGTAGTTATGTGAGAAATTTTTGAGCAACATCAATGGTGTATTTCCAACCAGTTCCGTAACATCTTGATATATTTTCATTGTGTTAACCTCCTATTCGCGACGCTTATTCGCAACGAAAGATAAATTCTTCGTATGATGATGGACACAAGTTAGCACGAAATGGGGCGTTTGTCAATTGATGTTAATTGTTGGAAATGAATATTAATAAGAAAGGGAGATTTTTATGGAGTATATTGTAATCTATATTTTAGTAGGGATTGTGGCATTGGGAGTGCTGATTGCGATAGGTTGGGCACTCGGGAAATTCATTTTGAAGAAAATCATGTTTTCTTATTCCAATGATGACCGAATGTATATGCAGCGGTTTGAAGAGCGAATGACACGCATTGACCCGCTCGGTGCGTATCTTATGTCTTATGCGAGCGAAAAAAAATTGCCGCAGGGAAGCGAATGGAAGCTTCATTTTGCGGAGGGAACGGTTCGGTGTGTGCAGGCGGAGGAGTGTATACCGCTTTCCGATGAGGCGATGGATGCGTTCTTGGCATTGAATGAAGTATTCGGCGAAGCGATTTTTGACAGAATTGTTTTTCACGAAGGCCGCGTCGGCTTCTATTCGCAGATTTGTTGGAAGGGGTGTGCTTATGTGGAAGACGGAAAGAAACCCAAATTCTATGAGAAGTATAAGGAAGTGTTTCGTTTCCGAAATCGAAAGATGAATCCCAACTGGTACATGATGCTTGCATAGATTGCTTACATAGGATGAGGTTCATGATAAAGATAAAAAAGAAGCGACAGGTATAGGGGATACCATGTCGCTTCAAAAAGGGAAAAACAATCGGAAAGACGATTGATTTTTGCTGACTACCGGTATATTTTATCGTTATAGTCAACAAAAAGCAACAGAGAAAATTGGGAAAATATCACATACATGTCAATTATATCAAATATTTATACTTAACAGATTGGAGGAGCCTATGTTCTATGATAAAACCGAAGTAATGGAATTTGTCGAAAATGAAGATGTAAAATTTATACGTCTTGCATTCTGCGATATTTTTGGGGTACAGAAGAATATTTCCATTATGCCGACGGAACTGGAGCGAGCATTTGACGAAGGGATATCTTTTGATGCATCATCGGTACGGGGATTTCAGACAGCGGAGTTATCGGATTTGTTGTTGTTTCCGGATCCGACCACACTGAATGTATTGCCTTGGAGACCGTCACACGGGCGCGTGGTACGTCTGTTCTGTGATATTCGCTATCCGGATGGCAGACCTTTTGAGGCTGACGGACGTTATCTTTTAAAACAGGCAGTACGTAAGGCGCGGGAGCAACATTTAACCTGTGATTTCGGAGCGGAGTTCGAGTTTTATCTGCTTTTAACAGACGAATTCGGCAATTCTACCGGTGTTCCGCATGATAATGCAGGCTATATGGACGTTGCGCCCGAAGATAAAGGTGAGAACGTACGGCGCGAAATCTGTCTGACGTTGGAGCAGATGGGGATTATACCGGAGAGTTCACATCATGAGGAAGGACCTGGACAACATGAGGTAGATTTCAAGTATGGGGATGCGCTGACTGCTGCAGACAATGCAGTCACTTTTAAGTGGGTGGTCAGAACAACGGCAGCCAGAAACGGTCTTTATGCATCATTTGCGCCAAAGCCAATCTCCGGAAAGAGCGGAAACGGATTGCATATCAACATGATACCGAGAACAACCGGTGAAGAGAGCGTTGCGGACGCTTTTCGGGCGGGAATCATGAAGTATATCAATGACATTACACTGTTTCTAAATTCGACGCCGGAATCTTATGAGCGCCTGGGTGAGGATAAGGCGCCATGTTATGTAACATGGTCTTCACAGAATCGGGCACAATTGATTCGCGTTCCGCTGACGCAAAAAGGAGAAGCAACCAGAATTGAACTTCGTTCTCCGGATTGTATGGCAAATCTGTATTTGGTATATACATTGTTAATCTATGCGGGACTTGCCGGAATTGAAGAGAAACTTTCCTCTCCGGATGCATTGGATATGAGTCTGAAACAGATTTCTGACACACAGAAGTCGGAGTTAAAGCGTCTGCCGCTACAGATGGATGAGGCAGTTCAATTAATGAAGAACAGCGAATTTGTGAAAAAGCATATGCCACAACAGGTAATAGAAGCTTTTTTATGCATGTAAGGGCGTAAACCGTCAGGAACCTGGAGGAAAGGAGGGATTTCGTACGATTGTCGAGAACATTTTAGTTGTATCGAGTGCAGAAAAGGGAATCGAATTTTTAGCGGAATTACTCTCACAGGCCGGTATGCCGGAAGCCGTTATTGCCAAAAGCGGAAGTGAAGCGAGGCGCAAGGCACTTGCCGAAAATTTTGATGTCATTGTAATCAATGCGCCGCTTTCCGACGAATTTGGACATGAATTGGCACAGTATTTTTCGGAGACGACGGTTGCAGGAATCCTTCTCATTGTTAAAAATGAACTATATGATGAAATGAGTTATCGTGTCATGGATTACGGTGTTCTGGCGTTGGCACGACCGTTGCATCGAGAGGTTTTTTATCAGGCGTTGAACATCGCGGTTGCGACACGTGAACGGCTCAAAATATTAGAGAAGGAAAATAACCGTTTAAAAGCCAAACTGGATGAGACGCGTCTGATTGACCGAGCAAAGTACATTCTCATGGAATCCTTGCAGATGAGTGAGATGCAGGCGCATAAATATATTGAAAAGCAGGCTATGGATTTACGTCTGAGTAAACATGCGGTTGCGGAGAGTATTCTTAAGACATATTGAATGTAATCAATAACGATATAATGAAACAGAGGACAAAATTATGGTAAAAATGAATGAGAATTACAGCAGTTTAAAAGAAAACTATCTTTTTTCTGAGATTGCAACACGGGTGAAGGCGTACAGTGAGGCGCATCCGGACAAGAAAATTATACGGATGGGTATCGGTGATGTAACCTTGCCATTATGTGATATCGTAATCAAGAAGTTACAAGAAGGTGTTTGTGACATGGCTACTGCGGAAGGGTTTCACGGATACGGACCGGAGCAGGGATATGCCTTTTTACGTGACAATATCAAGGAATATTATGCAGGATTCGGGGTAACGCTTGAGAGTGATGAGATTTTTGTGTCCGACGGTGCCAAGAGTGATGTCGGCAATATATTGGACTTGTTTTCAACGGAAAACACAATTCTTGTGACCGATCCGGTCTATCCGGTATATGTTGATACCAATCTGATGGGAGGGCGTCAACTTGTTTATGTACCGGCAAACGAGGAGAATGGCTTTTTACCTTTACCGGATGAGTCAATCAGTGCGGATATCGTATACCTCTGTTCACCGAACAATCCTACGGGAGCGGCGTATCGGCGCGAGCAGCTTAAATTATGGGTTGATTACGTGAATCGCATGGGCGCAATCTTATTGTTTGATGCGGCTTATGAGGCTTTTGTCTCGGAGGATGGAGTAGCACGCAGTATTTTCGAAATAGAAGGCTCCAAAACATGTGCCATTGAATTTTGTTCTTTATCCAAAACGGCCGGCTTTACAGGAACTCGTTGTGGCTATACTGTGGTTCCGAAAGCATTGGTTCGAAATGGCTTTTCCTTGAATCGGATGTGGTTTCGTAGGCAATCCACCAAGTTCAACGGTGTTTCTTATATCGTACAAAAAGGTGCCCAGGCTGTTTTTACAGAGCAGGGAATCGAACAGACTCGCAGGAACTTGGCTTATTATAAGAAGAATGCGCAGATCATTACCAAAACTTTGGATCGTCTGCAGATTCTTTATTTCGGTGGTAAGAATTCACCGTATATTTGGTTGAAATGTCCAAACGGAATGAAATCGTGGGAATTCTTTGACTTTTTGCTGGAGAAAGCAAATGTGGTGGGAACGCCCGGTGCGGGATTCGGCGCGTGTGGAGAGGGGTATTTTAGATTGACGTCTTTCTCAACGCATGAAAATACACAAGAGGCGATGGAACGTCTGGAGAAAGAGGTTAAAAATGTCAGAACAGAACAATAAGATGCAAGAAAACAAGATGGGTACCATGCCTGTCAATCGTCTCTTGCTTGGAATGTCGCTTCCGATGATGATTTCAATGATTGTGCAGGCACTATATAACATTGTTGACAGCATTTTTGTTTCCAAGGTAAGTGAAGATGCGCTGACGGCGGTTTCAATGGCATTTCCGCTTCAAATGCTGGTAATTGCGGTCGGGGCAGGTACAGGTGTCGGAATCAATGCAGTTCTTTCCAAAGCATTGGGAGAGAAAAATCAAGAGCGTGTCAATAAGGCGGCAACGAACGGTATTTTTCTGTCGGTGATGAGTTATCTTCTGTTTGTAGTGGTGGGTATTTTTATTGTTAAACCATTTTTTAATTTACAGACGACAGACAATACGATTATTAATTACGGCGTCAGTTACTTAACGATTTGTTGTACCTGTTCCATCGGCGTTTTTATGCAGTTCGTATTTGAACGATTGTTGCAATCGACCGGAAAGACTTTTTATACAATGATTACGCAGATTATCGGTGCAGGTGTCAATTTGATTCTGGATCCGATCTTGATATTCGGACTGTTCGGGGTGCCGCGAATGGGAGTTGCCGGGGCGGCGATAGCAACCGTAATCGGTCAGGTAATGGCAGCAGTTGCAGCAATGATTTTCAATATTAAATTTAATAAGGAAGTTCAGATTTCTTTTCGTGCATTTCGACCGGACGGAAAAATCATCGGACATATTTATGCGGTTGGGTTACCTTCGATTATCATGCAGTCTATCGGTTCCGTGATGAACTACGGGATGAACCAGATTTTATATGGATTTACCAAAACAGCGGTTTCAATTTTTGGTGTATATTTTAAATTGCAGAGCTTTATCCTGATGCCGATATTCGGATTAACGAACGGATTGATTCCGATTGTGGCGTACAACTTTGGCGCAGGAAAGAGAAAAAGAATGATCAAAGCGGCAAAACTGAGTGTTTTGTATGCGGAGTTGATTCTTTTGGTCGGGTTCGCAATCTTTCAATTGTTTCCCGACAAACTGCTCCTGATGTTTGATGCTTCTGACTATATGTTGTCCATCGGTGTTCCGGCATTGCGTACCATCAGTATTCATTTCCTGATTGCCGGATACTGTATTGTTTGCGGAAGTATGTTCCAGGCGCTCGGACATGGCATGTGCAGCATGTGGGTTTCCATATGCCGACAATTGATTGCATTACTTCCGGCAGCGTTTCTGTTTTCGCGATTGGGTAGACTGGAACTTGTTTGGTGGGCATTCCCGATTGCAGAAATGACATCTTTTATCATGTCAACCATATTCATGGTTATGGTATATCGTAAAACCATACGAAAAGTGCCGTTGGGAGATTAGGCAACGTTAAGGATTTATCGAGCGGAAGAAGCAATGCATAGGCAAAAAGGATTGACAGTTTAGATAAACATCGTTATAATTACAAAATGTGTAAACGAAGTTTACATAAGCGGATATGGCGGAATTGGCAGACGCGCCAGATTTAGGTTCTGGTCCGAGAGGGTGCAGGTTCAAGTCCTGTTATCCGCAGAACGGAGAAATACTATGGAGATTGCATTACAGATTTTGCTATTGGCAGTTGGATTTGCGATGTTAATATTTGGGGCGGACTTTTTTGTTGACGGTGCAAGTAAGATTGCCGACAGATTCGGAATTCCGCAGTTGGTAATTGGATTGACAATTGTCGCATTCGGAACCAGCGCACCCGAAGCCGCAATCAGTATCACAGCGGGAATCAAAGGAAGTGCCGACCTTGCCGTCAGCAACGTACTTGGCAGTAATATTCTGAATATTCTGATTATCCTTGGAATTGCATCAATCATTACGCCTTTATGTGTACAGAAATCGACGATTCGTTTTGAAATCCCATTTGTAATTATTATTACGCTCCTTATGATGGGACTTGGCATGTGGGGTGGAAATCTCGGACTTACCGATGGTATCATTCTGTGGGTTCTGATGATTGCATTCCTTATATATTTACTGCGAATGGCCAAGAAGGGACAGGCAGTTGCCGAAGAACAGGACAAGCCGAAGAA
>CAYMCV010000090.1:8580-10277 GCA_964389005.1 uncultured Lachnospiraceae bacterium
GGGTGGCGTTGCCATTGTATGGGGAAGCGATATTACGGTTGATGCCGCGACGAATCTTGCACATACGTTCGGAATGAGCGAGAGACTTATCGGTCTTACAATTGTAGCGTTTGGTACATCCCTACCGGAACTTATCACATCTGTGGTTGCCGCGATCAAGAAAAAGGCAGACATTGCAATCGGAAACATTGTCGGCAGTAATATATTTAACATCCTCTTTGTATTGGGTACGACCGCATTGGTAACGAAAGTAACATATACGAGCGCGTTCATTTTTGACAATATTGCCGCAACGGTGGCAGCCGTGCTGTTGCTCCTATGTGTAGTCAAGAATCAAAAATTAAAGCGTTGGGGCGGAGTGTTAATGTTGGTTGTGTATGTGGCATATTTTGCATACATATGCTTTGCACCGGTACCGACGGTTGCTTAAATTAAAATAATGAGTGAAATGTACAGACCCATATCCCGATACGCGGATATGGGTTTTTGGTTGAACCAAACAGATAAAAATAGTGCGCGAAAATATGATGCATTAAATTGCATTATCGCTTATACTGATAATTGGGAAAACAATCAAGTATGGTGGTTCTTGAAGGAACAATTGCAAGAACGCAACATGAGCAAATACCGGTATGACGGTGTGCGGATTAAAGCAGTGCCAATCGGCTCATAAATTGGCGGCAATATTTATAGTTAAAAGATTTATATTGCAATTATTACATTCGTAAGCGGATTTATGTTTCTCTATCCGTTTGGGAAGCATATGAAGTATGAGTTTACAAAGCTCTCTTCATTTCTGTGGGCGGGACTTGTAATCATGACGGTTTATGCACAGATATTCAGTCTGTTCGGCGGTGTTTCGTTGCTTGCCAATCTGATTGTCTTGTTATCCTGTATCATTGGTGTGATTATACTTCGCAAACCGCTGTGCGACACGTTGAAGCGTCTGAAACCATCCAAAGCGAAGGGGATTGGTATACTTATCTTACTGTTGTTGCTGTCTTTTGCGTCGTCGCGCGGTTACATGGCTTACGATACGGGGTTATACCATGCACAGGCGATTCGTTGGATCGAAAACTGCGGTGTCGCGCCGGGATTAGGTCTGTTGCACTCACGTTTCGCATATAACAGTTCTTCCTTTGCGCTGTCGGCGTTGTTTAGTTTTTCTTTTTTACCGATACAACCAATCCATGCGGTCGCGGGCTTCATGGCACTTTTATTGGGAAGTTCTTCTTTGGACCTATTTGCGGCCATTCGCAGAAAGAAACTGCTTTTGTCTGATTTTGTACGCGTGGGTGTTTTTTACTATTTGACACTCATTTTTAACGAAGTTGTTGCACCGACATCCGATTACTTTTCCATGTTGACGGTTTTTTATATCGTGCTTGCGTGGGCGCAATTGCTGGAACGTAAGGAGAAGAACGCAACACCGTTTGCCTTACTCTGCGTGGTGAGTGCGTATGCCGTGTCATTGAAGTTATCTGCCGGTTTGCTTGTTTTTCTGGCGATACAGCCTGTAATCATGTTGATAAAAGATAAAAAAGCCAAGTACATTTGGATCTATTTGTTGCTGGGAATTGCAGTTATTCTGCCATTTCTGGTGCGAGGTGTCGTTATTTCCGGTTGGCTCTTGTTTCCGACTACGGTACCGGACCTTTTTACGGTTCCTTGGAAAATTCCAAAAGACGAAGCAATAC
>CAYMCV010000091.1:0-3009 GCA_964389005.1 uncultured Lachnospiraceae bacterium
GGTATTGTCTGCATGTACACCGCCGTTTAAAATATTCATCATCGGAACCGGCATTTGTACTGCTCCGACGCCACCCAAGTAACGATATAACGGCATTTTCAACGAATCAGCCGCTGCTCGCGCACATGCAATTGACACTCCCAAGGTTGCATTTGCACCCAAATTGCTTTTTTGCTCGGTTCCGTCACTGTCAATCAGAATTCTGTCAATCATCGGCTGATCCAAAACATTGACTCCGATAAGCGCATCTCTCAATTTAATATTGACATTTTTAACTGCCTTTTGTACACCGAGGCCAAAGTATCTGACTTCTGCATCACGTAATTCCACCGCTTCAAATCTGCCGCGACTTGCGCCGGAAGGGACTGCGCCAATCCCAATGACACCGTTTTCTGTCTCGACTTCGGCCTCCAGTGTCGGATTCCCTCTCGAATCCAATATTTCTCTCGCTCTAACATCCTTAATTCTAACTTGCAAACTCATTTTTCAATCCTCGCTTCCGACAGAGTTTTATGTCCGAAACAGATTGTAAATCGATCATTACAGTCTTCATCGGACAAAATAAAAAGAAGTAATCTCTTACTTCTTTTTATTGTATCCGATATGATAAAAAACATACATCCGATTAGATTAACAGCGACTTTCCCGTCATCTCTACCGGTTGTTCTTTGCCCATAAGTTCAATCAAAGTCGGCACGATGTCTGCAAGACACCCGCCTTCACGCAGTTTTCTGCCCTTTTTATCGTTAACAAGAATGAACGGCACCGGATTGGTTGTATGTGCCGTAAACGGCTCGCCTGTTTCATAATCCAACAACTGTTCCGCATTGCCGTGATCGGCACAAATAAACATCACGCCGCCGACTTCACGAATGGCTTCAACAGCTCTTCCGACACAGGAATCAACGGTTTCAACCGCTTTGATTGCCGCTGCTTGAACACCTGTATGCCCAACCATGTCCGGATTCGCAAAATTAATCACAATCACATCATATTTACCGCTCTGAATTGCTTCGACAAGTTTATCGCAAACGCCAATGGCACTCATCTCCGGCTTCAAATCATAAGTTGCTACTTCTTTGGGAGAATTCACAAGAATTCTTGTTTCGCCTTCATTTGGCTCCTCAACTCCGCCGTTAAAAAAGAACGTTACATGTGCGTACTTCTCTGTTTCTGCAATTCTTGCCTGTGTCATATGGTTTGCCGCAAGCCATTCCCCGAACGTATTGGTAACAGAAATCTTGTGGAATGCGACTTCCTTGTTCGGTATGGTCGGATCATAATCCGAAAAGCATACATATGTTAAATCCAAACGTTTCTCACGAGCGAATCCCTTAAAGTCATCATCGCAAAATGCACGCGTAATTTCTCTTGCTCGGTCCGGACGGAAGTTAAAAAAGATAACACTGTCCTTGTCGCAAATTGTCGCAACCGGAACGCCGTCTTTGCAGACAACTGTCGGTTTGACAAATTCATCCGTCTCATTACGACCATACGACTCCGCAATGGCAGCCGATGCACTCTCTGCCTTTAAGCCGACTCCTTTGGTCAGCGCATCATAAGCCTTTTCCACGCGGTCATAGTTATTGTCACGATCCATTACATAATAACGACCACTGATGACACCGACTTTACCGACACCGATTTCTTTCATCTTCTCTTCCAATTGCTCTACATATTCCTTACCGCTTGCAGGTGGTGTGTCACGACCGTCTAAAAAGCAATGAACATAAACTTTCTCCAGTCCGTTCCTTTTGGCCAATTCCAACAGTCCGTATAAATGTGTATTGTGGCTGTGAACGCCACCATCAGAAACCAAGCCGAACATATGCAAAGCGGAATCATTCTTTTTACAATTTTCTACGGCATGAAGTAATGCCGGATTTGTAAAAAATGTACCGTCTTGAATTTCCTTCGTAATTCTTGTCAATTCCTGGTATACAATTCGTCCCGCACCCATATTCAAATGTCCGACTTCGGAATTACCCATCTGTCCTTCCGGCAATCCGACTGCCATACCGCTTGCGTTTCCTTTTACAAAAGGATATTCCTTCATCAATCGATCCATCACCGGTGTGGATGCGTTGATTACACAGTTGCCTTCTTTCTTATCATTTAAACCATATCCGTCCAAAATCATCAATACTGTCGGTGTTTTACTCATTAGAAACCTCCATATGTCTATTCTTATAAACAGCCGAAAGGCCGTCTGTTTCAACCACCACGCCATTATACACAACTTTCTTTAAAATATCAAGAAATTTTATCTTGCCATTCGATGATTCGTCCGCTAAAATGTAATGAAACAGTTAACGACATATTCATTATTTTATTTATGTAGCTTCCGTTCATTCGTGGAGGCTTGGGGGAAACATCATGATTACACTGTTATCAAAATTATTCATAAAAAATGCAAACGCATATACCGATGCGCATGTCAGAAGATCCTATGGTGTCTTATGCGGAGCCGTTGGTATCTTTTTGAATTTAGTTCTTTTTACGATAAAATTCATAGCAGGTACCATCACTCATTCCATAGCCATTACTGCGGACGCATTTAACAACTTATCCGACGCCGGAAGCAGTATCATTACTTTAATCGGATTTCGTCTTGCAGGTAAAAAACCGGATTTAGATCACCCGTACGGTCACGGTCGAATGGAATACGTCTCCGGATTGTTTGTGTCGGTTGCAATCCTAATTATGGCGTTTGAATTGGTAAAATCCTCTGCAGAGAAAATATTTAACCCTGAACCCATTACGATGAATTGGCTCACCATTGCCATTCTTCTGATATCCATCGGCGTAAAGATTTATATGTCCTGCTATAACCGGTTGATCAGTAAAAAAATCAATTCCTCAGCCATGAAAGCAACCGCTACCGATTCCTTAAGTGATACATGCGCGACTTCTGTTGTATTAATATCCACATTGATATCACACTATTTTTCATTGAATATTGACGGTTATTGTGGTGTAATTGTAGCCTTGTTCATTCTGTATGCCGGA
>CAYMCV010000091.1:3019-10226 GCA_964389005.1 uncultured Lachnospiraceae bacterium
CTGTGCCCTACGAGATACCATTGCACCGCTTTTGGGCGAACGCCCGAACCCTGAATTTGTACATCAATTGGAATCCATCGTCATGTCACATGAATCGATTCTCGGTATGCATGACTTAATTGTTCATGATTACGGTCCAGGACGCGTTATGGTATCGTTGCACGCGGAAGTCCCTGCCAAAGGTGATATTCTTGTGCTTCATGATTTGGTTGATAATATCGAAAAGGATTTGCGTAACGAACTACACTGTGAAGCAACCATACACATGGATCCCATCCAAAACGACGATGATACGACAAATGAGTTAAAATCTTTCGTATCTTCCAAGTTACACAGTTTGGATGAATCATTATCGATTCATGATTTTCGAATTGTTACAGGTCCTACACATACCAATTTGATATTTGACGTTTTAACTCCATATCGTTTTACTATGAAAGATGATGCATTATGTGATTATTTGCAATCCGAAGTACATAAAAACTACCCCAATTACTTTTGTGTAATCGAGGTAGATAAGGATTATTGCGATGAGGCATGTGTAAAGTAACGTATGTTACATTTTTTCATCAAGCGATAAAGCGGTCTGTACAACAGCAGCGCTGCGATAAAATTGCCTCCGCAATGTAATAAATCAAACGGTACGCCGGATACAAATCGAGAAAACGCCAGGCTTAATCCGCCGATCAATAAATCCGGCAGCATGCACAATGCTCCAAACATAAGTCCGAATATCCCCGAAATTGCAGCTATCAGCAACGGTGACTGTTCTTCCCGAAATAACAATGCAATGGCGGCAAGTATGCTCCACACATACAGATAGCAAAATGTCCATGTACCAAATCCCCAGAAGCAAATCTCCAATGCCACGAAGATATAGATAGCATAAAATGTCTTCTTGCGAAATACCCCTGCATAAATCATTATCAGCAATGACACAATTTCAATATTCGGCAGATAAAAAAGAGCAATTTTTGCTATTTCCAATGTCGCCGCCATCATTCCAATCAATGCGACATTCCTTGCGACTTCAGAATGTGCAATTTTACGCTTAATACGCGCCCTCCGACGCATCTGTGTACTCTATCTTAAATACATCCTGATCATAGACCGGTTGCATATCAACGCCATAATCACACCATGCATCATTCACATAAATTGCCCAGTATGCTCCATCCAGATTATAATCTGCTCGTAATCCGTTGACGGTTTCAACCATCATTCCGTACTCTGAATCTGCACCGTCGATGGAAAAGTCTTTCAGTTCTTGTAATGCCGGAAGCAGATATTTGGCATCCGTTCTCCACTCATAAGTTTTTTGCTCTTGATTGTTATCAATTACCACCAAAGTTAATTGCTTCGCACCTTCTTCCGCTTTGGATCTGAAAACAAAAAAGATAATCGCAAATGCACCCGCCAATACAACCAATAGTGCAATCAGTAGTGTGACTATTTTCTTACTTCCCTTTTTCTTACTTTCCTCTGTTGATTCTGTCATATCATTTTCCTCCGTTTTCTTTGATCGGAATCTCAACGAAAAAACCCCAACGTATACACGTTAGGGCATCATGAGTCAAAGAATTACAGCATGCTTGTGGCATGTTGCTTCATTCATCCTTCTCACTCAACCAAGTCCGCGTGGTTCGTGTGAACAGAAAAAGGCAGGTCTTCTGACTTGATAATCATCACCTTTGCTTCCCTTCCCAAAGTTTCCTTCAGTGGTTCTGTTGTCACAGACAAGCAAAGACTCCTATCTTACAGCGACGGGTTCGTACAGGACTCTCACCTGTTTCCCTTTTCACCGGAGCAAATAAGTATATTTCTCCGACACCTGATTCCGATATGTTTTATTTTTGTATGCTACGATTGTATTCCATTCACTGATAAATTGCAAGTTTAAAAACAAATGATTAAAAGAAAATAAACTTTTTGGTAATCGCTTTACATAGTGTACCCCATGTGCTAATGTAGTATTGTAAACCACTTCAAGTGGTGCAACACAGGAGGTGTATTAATGATGACAGATGTTAAAAAATTCAACAACCAATCTTTGGGGGAAGAAATATCAAACGCCATATCACACGGACTCGGGGCCGTGCTTTCAGTGGTAGGTACGATCATGATGATTGTTCAGGCTTGTATAAATCACAAACCGGCGATTACTATTGTAAGTGTTTCTATTTTCGGCGCAAGTTTGATTCTTTTATACTTGACATCCTGCTTATATCACTCGCTAAAAGTCAATCGGGGCAAAAAGGTATTCCAAATCCTCGATCATTGTATGATTTTCGTCTTAATTGTCGGTACTTACACACCTATTTGCCTATCCATCATTTCAGGCTGGGTCGGATGGACTGTCTGGGGTATCAACATGGGCTGTACCGTTCTCGGTATTACATTTAATGCAATCGATTTGAAACGTTGGCACAAAGCTTCGCTTGTTCTGTACATTATCATGGGATGGTCTATTGTCATCGCAACCGGCGTCGTCATTCGTGTAATTCCCTGGCAAGGATTGGTGCTTCTGCTCATAGGCGGTCTCTTCTACACTGCCGGTGTCATCTTTTATCGCGCAACCAAGCCAAAGTATATGCATTTCATCTGGCATCTGTTCGTGCTTGCGGGCAGTATACCGCATTTCATTTTTATCTATATGACTTGTTGTAAATAAACACTACTTAAAGGTATTCTGCTTCATTTTTAGATACTCATAATACTTTTCTTTTGAAACATGATTCTTTTTTGCGACGTACGACATTTTGTGCGTCGCATAATTTTGAAATGTGTTCTTGGTATCGCCAAGTTTATTGGATTTGCAAACCATACTAACATAAATAGCATACGAAATCACAAGAGAAATCACTATCCCAAATACCAATCCGATAAATATCGCAAATACAACCCATAAAACTTCCAAATTTTCCATTTTTACTCCATTCCTATATCTTTCATTTTATCTATGAATCTTGACGCTCCTTGGCATATCTATATGTATTCTTCGCTTTCGTCAGCGCAAGATTGCTCTTGTACTGTTTGATTCTTGTAAACGCCAAAGATATGACCGAAAACAGGATTGTCGCCACAATTCCGAAAATCCACAAGCCAAGTTCAATGATATCACCATCTCCAGTCGTCATTAGGGATGACATTACAAAGTTGACAATCATGGAAACAGGTACCGTTATCACAGAGATACCAACAAACAATCCCAGAAATACACCAACCGACTTTCCGGTACTTGTCGGAACTGTCCCCACAAGTTTTCCGGTCTGTCCGTTCACAAGCATTGTATATGCTTCACCGCGATAATGGAACGACAGAAACCAAGCAGGCAAAAGCAGATAACGCGGATGATAAAAATCACAACGCGGCTTTGAATCCAAAATGTGAATACCAACGCCTGTAAATTCTTTTTTTATCTCATCATCAAATAACTGCTTGGCCCTAAGATAAGCCGTTTTGCTTAATTCACGGTCATTCATATCATAGCAATCCGAATAGAAACCCGTGAGATAGGCTGAATTAAACGGTTTTAGGGCACGCATATCGAATGGCTCCAAACGTTGCGTCGTTTCATCATTCAATCTGGCCGATGCATCCGCAATCAAATTTTTAAAGTCACACATAGCGTCTCTGTAACAGTTGTAGGAACCTTTGTTTTTACTGATATGTAAATACAAAACATCCGAATAGTGCATGTCATACATCCAGTATGGAATATAGATTCCTCGTACTTTATCAATGCTAAAGTTCTTTATTTCGTTCGGCACAAAAAAGCCCTGGTTCAATCTGGAACGCATAATGTTCTCGGCTTGTTTTTGAGAAACCATAAACGGAATGATATAGTCAGGCGTATACATCTTTGATACACGTGAAAAAACAATCGTCGGTTGCCCGCAATATGCACAATACGTCGAAGATTCCACGCGATTGACCGCAAGTTCCGCACCACATGCAGTACATCTGTAAATATTACATGCAATTTTTTCACGATCTCTCATACCACTCAACACTTGCGTAGAAGTTGTATGTTGCGATATATCATCCATAACGCTATCGGCAAGTTGCATACCGTTAATCATGTTGGGATTGAATGTACTTTTACAATATTGACACTCAACCATACCTGATTCCGGACGAAATGTTACTGCCGCTCCACAGTTTTTACATTTGCATATCATTGTTTTCTCCCCTTTTTCGTTCCTCTGTCTTGATATTACCACAATGATAATATCATATCCGGGTTCATTTGTAAACAAAAAAGAACTTCTTGCGAAGCTCTTTTTGTTTCATAGTTTAGTACTATTTGTAATTTACAATTTTTCCAAAATCCGGCTTCAAAGCAGCGCCGCCAACCAAACCACCGTCAATGTCAGCTTGTGCAAACAATTCAGGTGCACTGGATGCAGATACGGAACCGCCATATTGAATACGAATTGCGGCTGCGGTTGCTTCATCGTAAATTTCACCGATGCATACACGAATAGCTGCACATACTTCCTGTGCCTGCTCTGTCGTTGCAACTTTACCCGTTCCGATTGCCCAAATAGGCTCATATGCAATAACTGCTGTCTTCGCCTGATCTGCGGTTACGTTTAAGAATGCAATCTTAATCTGCTGGCGAATCCAATCAATGGTTATACCCTGCTCTCTCTGTGTCAGAGATTCTCCGCAACATACAATCGGAGTAATACCATACTCAAATGCTTTTAAAACTTTCTTGTTTACGGTCTCATTGGATTCCGCGAAATATTCACGTCTCTCGGAATGTCCGATGATAACATACTTCACGCCGACTTCTTTGAGCATAGCCGGAGCGATTTCTCCGGTATATGCACCTTTGTCTTCAAAATACATGTTCTCCGCACCGATTTCGATGTTGGAGCCTTTTGCTGCTTCCAATGCCGGAATAATGTCAATCGCCGGTACACAGAAAACAACATCTGATTCGTCGGTTGCTACCAACGGCTTCAATGTGTTAATTAATTCAACTGCTTGTGCAGGAGTCATGTTCATCTTCCAGTTTCCTGCAATAATCTTTCTTCTTGACATGATAGTCTCCAATCTATTTAATTATTTATCGTTTGCTGCAACAACACCGGGAAGTTCTTTTCCTTCAAGGAATTCCAAAGAAGCACCGCCACCGGTTGAAATGTGTGTCATTTTGTCACCGAATCCCAACTGGTTGACAGCAGCTGCGGAATCACCGCCGCCGATAATGGTGGTTGCATCTGTTTCAGCCAATGCCTTTGCAACTGCAATGGTACCCTTCGCAAGAATCGGATTCTCAAATACGCCCATCGGTCCGTTCCATACAACGGTCTTCGCAGACTTCACAGCATCTGCATATAAAGCAGCCGTCTTGGTTCCGATGTCAAGACCCATCATATCAGCAGGGATTTTATCGGAATCAACAACCGATACAGCAATTTCTGCATCAATCGGATTCGGGAATTCAGCAGCAATCGTAGTATCAACGGGAAGTAATAACTGCTTTCCAAGTTTCTCTGCTTTTTCCATCATTTCCTTGCAGTAATCAATTTTTTCATCATCTACAAGTGAAGTTCCGATTTCATATCCTTTTGCTTTTAGGAAGGTATAAGCCATTCCGCCGCCAATAATTAATGTATCGCACTTCTCCAATAAATTAGAGATAACATTTAATTTATCTGCTACTTTAGCGCCACCAAGAATTGCAACAAACGGTCTTACCGGAGTTTCAACTGCATTTCCGAGGAAGTCAATTTCCTTCTGCATTAAGTATCCGACAACCGCAGTATCAACCAATTCAGCAACACCAACATTGGAGCAGTGTGCTCTGTGCGCGGTACCGAATGCGTCATTTACAAACACATCACAAAGGGAAGCGAGTTCTTTGGAGAATGCTTCTCCATTCTTGGTCTCTTCGATTCTGTAACGTGTATTTTCAAGAAGAATAACGTCTCCGTCATTCATTGCTGCAACTGCAGCTTTTGCATTCGCACCAACCACTTCGGGATCTGCCGCAAATTTTACTTCCTGTCCCAAAAGTTCAGATAATTTAACAGCAACCGGTGCCAGAGACAATTCAGGTTTCGGCTCTCCCTTAGGTTTGCCAAGGTGAGAACAAAGAATCACTCTACCGCCATCGGCAACCAATTTCTTGATTGTGGGAAGTGCTGCGGTCAAACGATTTGTATCTGTAATTACTCCGTCTTTCAAAGGTACGTTAAAATCGCATCTGCAAAGTACGCGCTGTCCTTTTACATTGATATCATCTACTGATTTCTTGTTTAATGACATGATAAATCCTCCTTTTGATGTATGATAACTTTTCTTGGGATAGAATTAAGGTCCGGCCCATGCAGGCCGGACCTTTGCATTACAAAAGACTTATATTTATAACAATTATGCCAATTCAGCAAAATACTTAATGGTACGAACCATCTGGCTTGTGTAGCTGTTCTCGTTGTCATACCATGAAACAACCTGAACCTGTGTGCATCCGTTATCCATCGGTGCAACCATGGTCTGTGTTGCATCAAAGAGTGAACCATAGGTAATTCCGATGATATCGCTGCTTACCAATTCTTCTTCGGTATAACCGAAAGATTCTGTGGAAGCTGCCTTCATAGCTGCATTGATCTGCTCTTTTGTTACGGAACCTTCAACAACTGCTACCAAGATTGTGGTAGAACCTGTCGGGGTCGGAACACGCTGTGCAGAACCAATTAATTTGCCCTGTAATTCAGGAATAACAAGACCGATTGCTTTTGCAGCGCCTGTTGAGTTCGGAACGATGTTAACTGCTGCTGCACGAGATCTTCTCAAATCGCCTTTTCTCTGAGGTCCGTCAAGAGTCATCTGATCTCCTGTATAAGCATGGATGGTGCTCATGATACCACTCTTAATCGGAGCAAGGTCATTCAAAGCCTTAGCCATCGGAGCTAAGCAGTTGGTTGTACAAGAAGCAGCTGAAATAACGGTATCGCTTGCTTTCAATACATTGTGGTTTACGTTGTAAACAACTGTAGGAAGGTCGTTTCCTGCCGGAGCGGAAATAACAACTTTCTTAGCGCCTGCTGTAATATGTGCAGAAGCTTTCTCTTTGGAGCAGTAGAAACCTGTACACTCAAGTACAACATCTACATCCAAAGCTCCCCAAGGAAGTTCAGCAGCGTTAGCTACTGCATAAATCTTGATTTCTTTTCCGTCTACGATAATAGAA
>CAYMCV010000092.1:0-10179 GCA_964389005.1 uncultured Lachnospiraceae bacterium
ATCGTCCACAGCAAATCCCTTCTCGGTGTACGTGCCACAAATCCGGAGCCATCGTCTTTTGCTTCTTTTATGGTATCCTTGACCGGCATACCTGTGACGCAGGCGCGATATTGCTTCACTTCATCAAGATTGCGCTCTAGTATCTTCGCATCCGCAAAAGGACGCGCCCCATCATGAATCATGACATAGGTACAGTCTGAAATCGCGCACAAACCGCGGTAAACGGAATGATAACGCTCTTTCCCTCCGGCTACCACAGAAGTGACTTTCGTGAAATGATACTTTTTAACTATATCATTCATACAGTATTCCACATCTTCTTCACGGGTAACCAACACAATTTCATCCACCAAATCGATATCAAATGCCTTCAACGTGTGATAAATGATTGGCTTCCCTTGAATCTCTAAAAATTGCTTCGGCACATCGGCCTGCATGCGTTTTCCGCTTCCTGCTGCCAGTATCAGCGCAACCGTTTTGTCTTTATTCATTATGCTTCCCTTTCGGCTCTCCGACTCGCTCTCCGAGTCTCAGACCGGGTACGGCATTCAAGTCATACCCATGACGAGTCCCCTTGATATACTCATAATATCCAGCAACGCCAATCATTGCGGCATTATCCGTGCAGTAAATCGGAGACGGACAATAAAACTGAACATCTCTTAGCGCACACGCATCGGTAAACGCCGCCCGAAGCGCACTATTCGATGCCACACCGCCCGCAATCGCAAACTGTTTCAGTCCGTATGCTTCGATTGCCTGCATACTGTGACCTACCAAAACGTCAATTACCGCCGCCTGAAACGATGCGGCGACGTCCGGAACCGATATCGTCTCGCCCTTCATTTCACAGGAATTTAAGTAATTCAAAACAGCGGATTTCAAGCCGCTAAAACTAAAATCGTACTCCATTCCGTCCACTTTGGCACGCGGAAAATGAATCGCATCGGCGTTCCCTTCTTTGGAAATTTGATCGATTTTGGGTCCTCCCGGATAACCGAGACCAATGGCCCTCGCAACCTTGTCAAATGCCTCGCCTGCCGCATCGTCGCGCGTCCTGCCGAGAATCTCATACACACCGTAATCTTTGACGGATACCAAATGTGTATGACCGCCCGAGACTACCAGACAGACAAACGGTGGCTCCAAATCGGCATGCTCGATATAGTTGGCAGAAATATGCCCCTCAATGTGATGAACACCGACAAGCGGCAAACCGGTTGCAAACGCAATTGCCTTTGCTGCGGAAACGCCGACCAAAAGAGCCCCCACCAAACCGGGACCGTAGGTTACTGCAATCGCCGTGATATCTTTGAGCGTCATATCTGCATCGCGCAGTGCCTGCTCGATGACCTGATTGATCTTATCGATGTGTTTTCGTGACGCAATCTCCGGAACGACGCCACCATACAATGTATGCAACGCAATCTGTGAATAAATCACATTGGATAAAACTTCTCTTCCGTTACGAACCACAGAAGCGGCGGTTTCATCACACGAACTTTCGATTGCTAAAATAATAACATCTTGATTATTCATCTTGACTCTCCGTTTTTTGATCTTCTTCCACCAATTGCCATCCGTAAATCTTCCAATGACCGTCGGCGTCTTTTCGAAGAATGAATACTTCTTCCGAATTCAACAATTCCGTCCCCTGACGCAACAAATAATTGCAATAGAGTCGTGCCCATGAATAACCGTCTTGCGAAAAGTAATCTACATCTGTAGCCGATGTAACGGAATAACTGGACACTACGATATTTAAGGTTTCAAAATTCTCGACCTCCATGCGTAAATCTGCAAGATAGTCTTCTTCCGTCATATTGGCATTCAACTCGTCATCATAAACCTCCTGCACTTTGTTTGCCAGCTTCAAAAATTCTTCCTCTGAATATTCCTCATTGTAGAAGCAATTGGTTGCATCCAGATAAAAGCGCAGGACCTCTCGCGGTGTCGGCGGGTAATTTTTATCCAAATCACGAAGCAAAATCTCCTGAACTTTTGTTACTTCGATCGGTTCTTCCGTCTTCGCTCGGTCGCGATTCAAAATGTACACGAATACAGCCGTGACAACCACTGCGATAAACAAAACCACAATAACAATTGCAAATGCTTTTTTCTGCTTCACGATTCCCCTCCTTTCACCCGATTTGTGAACTTCATTCAGTCTTCTTCAAACAACAAATCAATGCTTCTCCCGTCTTTGGCCGCATGGGCATTGGGAAAAATACTGCGTACCGACTCCATATATGCTTCCGGGCGAACCAGCGACGGACTGTAATGTGTCAGCCACATCTCACCGACTTCGGCTTTTTGCGCCAGTTGTGCTGCCTCAGTAAACATCATGTGCTTGTATTCTCTGGCTTTTTCGAACTTCTCGGGTTCTCCGTACATACCCTCGCAAATAAATAAATCGGCGTTGGCAGCGTTTCTTACGATACTCTCGCAGGGACGCGTATCCGTGGTATATGTTACTTTCAACCCTTTTCTTTGTGCCCCCAAAACCATGTCAGGCGTCAGTACACGATCCGGCAGTGTTATTGTTTCACCCTTTTGTAGTCGATTCCAGTAGCGCTGTTCAATCTCAAGTTCTATGGCTCTGTCTACCTGGAATCTACCGATACGGTCAACAACTATACTATATCCGTAGCAAGGCGTGCTATGATTCACGCGAAACGCTTCTATGCGTAATCCGTGCGCTTGAATCGTCTGTTCCGGTTCTGATAATTCAAGGAACTCCAGCGAGAAAGGCAACTCCGGTGCAATGGTCTTAAGTGCGTTAACCACCCTGGTCAATCCTTTTGGTCCAATCAGCAGCACAGGTTCTGTTCGTTCCGCTTTCCCCATTGTCAGGAACATCCCCGGCAACCCGCTGATATGATCTGCATGATAATGCGTAAAACACATAACATCAATCGGTTTCGGACTCCAGCCTTTTTCCCTCATTGCAATCTGGGTTCCCTCACCGCAATCAATCAAAACACAGGAACCGTTGTAGCGTACCATCAACGACGTTAGCCATCTGCGCGGCATCGGTTGCATCCCGCCTGTTCCCAACAAACATACTTCCAACATAATGTTCTCCATTCATGTCATTGATAACCGTCAGAGAAATTCCTCCACAGGCTCCACATCCACGGGGATACGAAACTGCGCAATCATCTTTCGATAACAGTTCTCGCACAAGTCAAACGAATGCAACTCATTGTCCTTGGTTGAAAAATAACCAAACTTGTTCTCTCCGTGAAAACAGCCCTCTTTCAGAATTCCGTTCTCAACTTTTAGTTCACGTCCACATAAATTACAACAAACCAACATTAATTCACATTCCTTACCCTCTGTGTATTTCTTCATCTCATTCTCCATTCCGGCGATTAATCATCGTCTCTGACTGTATATCTCCTGCTTTTCTTCTAACAAAGTCCGATAAGCAGGCGCATTTCTTGTCAGATTCAGTATACCGTATTGTGAAATGTTCTTACAGTGGTAAATGCTTCCGCTTCCAATAGATAACTCCATCCTCTAGCGGATGACTGTACATTCCGGGGCGAACCCCTGCAGAACGAAATCCCAGTTTCTCATATAACGCAATCGCCGGCTGATTCCCGGCTCTGACTTCCAAGGTAAAATCTGTATAGCCTAGCGCCTCCGCCTCGCCCATCAAATATGAGAGAAGTTCAAATCCGATATTCTTTCTCCGTGCGCTCTCATGAACCGAGACATTCATAATTTCTCCGTAGTCCCCACAGAATATAACACCGGATACGCCCATAATCTGCCCATCAATAACTGCAACTGCATAGATCGAACCGGTACTGTCAACTTCTTTGGCGAATGCCTCACGTGACCACGGTTCCGAAAAATTTTCACGCTCTAATTGCGAAACCCGATCCAAGTCTGACTCACACATATGCCGAAATATCATTTGGCACCTGCCTTTTGTTCATTCAACTCCCGCTCTGCCTGCGATAATCTAAGGTATTCCGGTGAAAACACGTCGGCGGGAACTTCTTTGCCCTCTTTCATATAGTGAAAGCCCGCCATTGCCACGCTTCCGGCCCTCTGCCTAGATAGATGTGCCGGTGCAAAAGAATATTGAACTTCCATCAAATCCTTGAGTCGACTCTCAAATACGGGTACACCGTCGCCCATAAAAATGACTTCCCGTTGCAACTTATTCAAATCAATAGCCAAATCCTCAATCATGACAGCCTTGGCACCGCAAACTTCCCGAAGTTCATAATTAATCGGTCTCTCCGATTCTTGCTGCAACACAAATTCGTAAATTCCCGTATACACCTGCCCGCGTCTTGCATCCATAATTGGGCAAATAAGTTGTCTCGTACCATACAAATTATAAGCCATCGCCTCCACGGTCGGTATTCCGACAATCGGTTTTTGGATGGCAAACCCCAACCCCTTGGCCGTTGCCGCACCGATACGAAGTCCCGTAAATGAACCCGGTCCCGCGGCAATCGCAATTGCATCGACTTCATCCATGTTAAGTTCCGTCATCTCGCTGACGGCATGCAGCATCGGCAACAATGTCTGTGAATGTGTTTTTTGATATTGAACGGAATACTCCGCTATCAACTGATTTTCTTCTGCAACAGCAACCGAAGCCACCAGCCCCGAGCTGTCCAAACCGATGATTTTCAATTTTTTATCTCCTCATTCCCACAATTCATCTCAATCACACGATAATCGAATCCTTGTGCAACATCCTTACGAATCCGAATCCATACCGTATCCGAAGGCATCAATTCCTCAATCAAATTCGCCCACTCAACCATGGTCACACCGTCCCCGTAGAAACAGTCCTCATAGCCGATTTCATCCATTTCCTCGATGTCTCCGATGCGATAAACGTCGAAATGATAAAAAGGCAATCTTCCTTCTTCATAACTTTGTACAATTGTAAATGTCGGACTGCTGACCGGTTCGGTGATTCCCAATCCTGCGGCAAATCCCTGGGTAAAAACAGTCTTTCCCACACCTAAGTCACCCAACAGTGCATAAATCTGTCCCGACTTCGCCTCTTTTGCAAGCGCAAATGCAAACTTGTACGTTTCCTCTGCACTTCGTGTCTCCTCGATACACATATTCATTTCTCCAACCCCTTCATGGGTGCTATTCTCTGATTTTTACCTTATTGGGCGGCATATGAGTCGATATCATCTGAATCAGATTCGGAACCCTGTCCCCCAGATCCTTGCGTGGAAAGATAAAAGCGCTCCTCTTGTCGGTATACAGAATGATGGATTGCTTCGTGGAAATTGCTTTCAGACAATTCTCCCACACAATTTGCTCCTCAATCTCTCCCTGAGATACGACAACACCTTCCTCGGTCATTCGATAGTGTAAGGGTTTCTGAAAACCGGGTGTCATCTTTGCCTGCATATACGCCCGTCGCAAAAGTGATAACGGAAGATAAACAATCAGAATTGCACCCAGCACCGCAGCTGCCCAATAACCTCTGGTACATCCGTAAAAAACGCCAAAAAAGCCAAGAGCAGTCGCCAATATATTCACAGCCTGCTTGTAGGAATGTTGTAACAAGTAATCATATAACACATTTGGTTTCATATTTACATCAAATTCAAAATCCATCGTAACCTCCATCTATGCATACCTTATTAATTATAACACAAAACCCCTGTCAATCTCAACCGTTTTTCATGGTCGACATGACAGGGGATATTTCATTGATTTTTATCTGATTATTCGTGGCGCAATGCCTCGATGGGATTGAGTTTTGCAGCTTTTCGAGCCGGATAAAAGGTAAAAAACACGCCGATTGCAGTGGAGAACAATGCCGCCCCAAAGATAACAAGCGGATTAAAATCGGCAACGATGGAAATAGCTCCGAATTTGCTTGCAACCAGGCAGAGGCTCTCTGCAGTCAAGAGTCCCAAGGCAATACCGATGATACCGCCAAGCAACGACAGGATGCCACCCTCCATCAAAAACTGAAACAGAATATATGCAGTTTTGGCACCAAGTGCCTTACGAACGCCGATTTCTCTGGTACGTTCTGCAACCGAAACCAACATAATATTCATGATGCCGATACCGCCAACCAAGAGCGAAATCATTGCGACGGCACTGATAAAAGCCGTCAACGATGTCAGAACGGTATTGAATGTCGCCATGTCGGATGCAAAACTATCCACCGCAATGACATTCTCCCCACGCACGTTGTGTCGTGCCTCCATCAAGCGAATTGCATTATCAACAATTTCTTTCTCATATTTCGCATCTTCTCCGTACAGATTGATTTGCGAAAAAAAACCATTCCCGCCGAAGGTATTCTGCATAATGGTATACGGTATCTCAAGTGTCACTCTGCTGCTTTTGAACAGTGACGCAAGTCCCGATTCTTTGCTCTCTCGGATACCGATGATTCTAAAACTCACATAACGTCCTCCGACGCTGACTTCCACCAGTGAACCTATGACATCCTTTGACCCAAACAGTCTATCAGCATCAGACTCACTGATGACACATACTTTGGTTGCCGCATCAACTTCATCTTTCGAGAAATATCGTCCCTTGACAATCGGATCCGCACTGGAATAAATACCGTCTTCGGTTACCATGCGCAACATCGTTGATTGTAACTCGCCCTTTTTATCTTCCGTATAGACATTGTTTGCCAATCCCAAGCCCGGCGAGATTCCTTTGATATGGTCCAGTTCTTTCTTCAGATATTCCAAATCATCTGCAGAAAAGTGAACAACCGTCCCTTCCGTTTTGGAAGAATCCGTATAGACACTGATCTGGCCCCCCATCATATCATTCAGCATCTTATATATGCCATTTTTAACTCCGTTTCCGGCCGACACAATTAATACTACGGATGAGATTCCAATAATAATACCGAGCATCGTCAGCAACGAACGCATCTTGTTGGCTTTGATATTAAATAATGCAATTTTTACATATTCAAAAAACTGTGACATCTGTCTTCTCCACTTCTCACCTATTCATGGCGCAATGCATCGATTGGACTCAAACGTGCCGCCTGTCTGGCGGGATAAATACCGAAAAACAATCCGATTAAGGTCGAGAACGCCGATACGCCGATGACAGCAGGAATACTAACCTTTGCCATAAACGAAATATCTGTCAATGCTTTCAGAATCAGGCAAATGCCTTCTGCGCCGAGCCAACCGATAATCATTCCCAATATTCCGCCTATCAATGTAATCATGCCTGCTTCTGCCAAAAACTGCATCAGTATTGATGATGTTCGTGCTCCCAAAGATTTACGGATACCGATTTCTCTCGTACGCTCCGTAACCGAAACCAACATAATATTCATAACACCGATACCGCCGACCAGCAATGATATTGCGGCTACAAAGGCGATAAAAATTGTAACATAATTCACGATATTCTGAATCTGATCCGCATATGTCGTAAATTCTTGTGCTACAATTAAATTCTGATTACGCACATTCTTTCTGGCTTCCATAAGTCGTATGGTTTCTTCCGTTACCTGTGCCGAATACTCCGGTGCTTCCGAAATAATCAGAAACTGTACCATGTCGATGTCATAGTCCGAGTATTCATAAAACAGAGAAAACGGGACCTCAATTTCAACATCATCGTAGATATACATCAGTTTTTTGGTGGCAGAATCACTTTTCTTACGAACTCCGACAATCTGAAATTCAACAACCCTTCCTCCGCCGGAAGTGTATTCAAACGTCATCCCGACTACATCGGAGGTTCCGAACAGATTAATCGCGCTCTCTTCATATATGACGCAGACCGGTCTCGCCTGATCGTATTCCTCTTGTGTAAAATATCTGCCATGCAGAATCGGTTCCGGAAGCGCAATCTCATGATCCGGTGAGCAAAACGTCGTATATGTGGTAAATTCACCTTTTCGACTGGTCGAAGTTCCGTAGTTTCCCATCTCAGGCGTTACGCCCTTGATGTGTTCAACCTTCTCCTTGACGGCCTGCAAATCCTCCTCCGTAAAACTGAGAAGGGTTGCATCGTAATCAGAAAACGTCGAATAAATATATATTTGACCTGAAAACATGTCATTTAAGCCGGAGATGACGGAATCCTTGACGCCGTTTCCGATTGCCATAATCATAATAACGGAAGATATACCGATGATAATACCGAGCATCGTCAATAAAGAACGACCTTTGTTGCTCTTGATACTGGCCCAGGCAATTTTGATATATTCTTTTAACTGTGACATAACACTCTCATTTCCGCAAATTGCTTTTTTGCACTCTTCTATTCGGTAGTTTCTTCGGGTACCGCCATTAAATCAGCCGAAATCGGCGTTACTCTGACCCCTTCTTCCAGCGAAGATGAAATGGTGGTAATGACTTCGTCTTCTGCGGTCAGACCGTCAAGAATTTGAATAAATTCATCCGAGGAAATACCCACGGTTACATACTTCTTCGCAACAATACCATTCTGTGCAACCAGTACAAAATCACCGGTTTTATCCGTATTAACCGCCTCAACCGGAAGTTTCATCGCTTGGTTGATGTTCGCGGTCGTAATCACCATCTTGGCATCCAATCCGAGGAAAATGTTCTCGTCCGGGTTGTCAATGTGTGCTTCCGCCTGAATGGAAGCAGCACCGTTGGATGATACGGTTGCCATATGACTGATTTTGGTAATGGTTCCTTCGTATGTATTGCCTGCAATTGTTATTTCTGCTTTTTGTCCGAGTTCAAGATTTTTTAGTTCGTTTTTAGATACGCTGAATGAAACCTTCAACGCATCGAGAGAGGCGATGGAAACCATGGAGGTACCCGCCGGCAAAGTCTGACCTTCGATACCACCGATACTTGTGACGATTCCGTCCTTCTCGGCCACGATACCCTCTGTTAATTTCTGCATTTCTTCATAAGCACGTGTCGTTGACATCGTAGAGAGTTCACCGTTCAAAGAAATGTTCTCTGCTGCAAACTCATCTGCCAGTTTCATCTCGGCACTGGATTTCTCCGCTTCCGCTTCCTTTAATTTCGACTCATAATCCGCCAAAAGTGTCTTATCTGCAGTCAATGCTTTCTGTTGTTCGTTTGCGGCAACACTGCTTTCCAAGTTCTTAAGTTGATAACTCCAATCCGTAATCTGCTGATTATTTGACTGAATGTATTTCGTATAGGTATCGATACCTTCCTGGCCAACGCCAAGCATTCCTGCGTTCAGAATCACATATTGATAATCCGAATTTTCTTTCTGGGCTTTGTAAATCTTGTAGTTCAAATCAGCCGCAAGTTTCACATTTCCATCACTGATTGTGGCTTCGGTGTCTTTGATTTTCTTCTCCTGTGCGTCAACCAATCCCTTGTACTTCGTAATGTTGGCGTTCGCAGTCGCAAATTTCGCCTTGGTGTCCTCATAACTCTTCAAATCGCTCTGGTATGAATTCTGTGCAACTTGATTCTGCAACTCCGATGTGCGAAGTGCATCTTGAAAACTCTGCTCTTCAAAGGTAAAAACTTTTTCACCCTTCTTCACAGTTTCGCCCTGAGAAATCAGGATTTCGCCGATTTCCAAGCTGACAGGCGCATAATATGTAGTCGTCTCTTCGCTTTCTACCATGCCGCTGACCGTCAGTGTTGAAATCAATTCACCTGTTTCCGCCTTCTGCGTGGTAACGACTTGCGGCGCATTTTTTGCCAACGAAGATACAACAACCACCAGCAAAATCACTGCCAAGACAACGCCGCCCAGAATCGACCATACGATGATTCTCTTTCTTTTCTTTTTTGCCTTTTTATCCAAAGTCTTTCTTTTCTTCTCAACCTTGACAAAAGCATCCTCAACATTCTCGTTTTGTACCATTTCATTTGTTTCCATCTGTGTGTAAACTCCTTTCAAACGCTGTCACTTTATGATTCCGGATCATTCCGATAATCTTTCTCAATTTTGCCGTCCTTAATCTTGATAATTCGTCTCGCCTGTTTCGCAATGTCGTTATCATGTGTGATTAATATGACGGTTCTTCCGCCCGCATGCAGACTCTTTAATATTTCCATAATTTCAATGCTGGAGTTGGAGTCGAGATTTCCGGTCGGCTCATCTGCCAGAATCAGCGGCGGTGCCTGTGCGATTGCCCTTGCAATTGCAACCCTCTGCTGCTGCCCGCCCAGACCAAAAAACATTTTGATAATGTCGCTTTCTCTTTCTGTCAAA
>CAYMCV010000093.1:0-10165 GCA_964389005.1 uncultured Lachnospiraceae bacterium
TATCAATACCACTCTTGCCATCGTAATTTTATTTGCCAAATTCATCTTCATATTTCTCCAATCAAATCATACTCGTTTGACCCCGTGATTTTTACAGTCACAAAGTCTCCCGTCATCAGTTCTCTTGCCGTATTGATGAAAAGATAACCGTCAACACCCGGAGCATCTTTATATGTTCGTGCAATATACACATCTTCCTCCGTCAGTTTTCCTTCCACCATTGCAAGCAATGTTTTTCCGATCATTGCCTCTGCTTTCTCAAAAGCAATTGATTGTTGAAGTTCCATGATGCAATCACATCTGTCGTGTTTGAGTTTTTCCTTTATCTGATTGGGCATTTCGGCCGCCGGTGTATCTTCTTCTCTAGAATACGGAAATACGCCAAGTCGGTCAAACTCCATCTGATCCACAAAGTCCAAAACCGCTTCGCAGTCCTCGTCTGTTTCACCGGGGAAACCTGCAATGAGCGTGGTTCTAAGACAAATATCCGGAATCCTCTCTCTTAAATGATTGATGAGTTGCTTCAATTCCTCCTGCGTCGTATGACGCCCCATTCTCTTCAACACGGAATCGGAAGCATGTTGAATGGGCATATCCAAATAGTTACATATCTTTTCTTCGCGTGCCATCACGTCAATCAGTTCCTCGGTAATCTCCTCCGGATAACAATATAGAACACGTATCCAAACAAGTCCGTCAATCTCGCACAGTTCCTTCAATAATTGCGGAAGTTTCTTCTCTCCGTATAAATCTACACCGTACACCGTAGTTTCCTGCGCAACGAGAATCAATTCTTTGACTCCGGCATCCAAAACCAGATTCTTCGCTTCCTCTATCAGTTCTTCCATTGGTATACTTCTGTAATCGCCGCGAATTTTGGGGATTATGCAGTAAGTGCAATGTTTGTTGCATCCTTCCGCTATCTTTAGATATGCATAATGTCCGCCTGTGGTCACAACACGCTTGGTTCTGTGATAAGGCGCGCAATTGATATCCGGAAAGCAGTTTTCGGCCTTTCCCGCCAAAACCTTGGAAAGCGCCGAAACAATTTCCTCAATTGCCTGTGTCCCGAGTACTGCATCAACTTCGTGAATTTCTTCCATAATTTCACTCTGATAACGTTGTGCCAGGCACCCGGTTACGATTAGTGCTTTGATTTTGTTTTGTTTTTTTAGCTCAGCCATTTCCAGAATGACATCAACGCTCTCTTGTTTGGCATCGTAAATAAAACAACACGTGTTCACAACGACGCAATCTGCCTCATTTTCATCGTTCGTTACTTCATAACCGTTCTGCTGAAGCAAGGACAACATCATTTCTGAATCCACAAGATTCTTATCACAGCCAAGCGAAACAAACAAAATCTTCATAATCAATCGTCACCTAAAATCTTTATTTTTGATTCATTCAATTCTTCAACCGCAATCGAAAGCGGTTTTTTGCCTGCGGCTTTCACCAACGGCTCATCTCCATCGATAATCTGACGCGCACGTTTGGATGTCGCCATTACAATGGAATAGCGACTGTTGACTACCGGTTGTTCTCCGGGCTCAACCTCGCTGTTTACTACATTCATTAAATCTGAATATGACGGATGTAACATTTTACTCTCCTTTCGAAAAGACTTTTAGTTCTTCTCTGATATGATTGATAAATCCTTCCACTCTTGCCGGAGTGTTGTGTGCTGCAGTAATGACAGAATGCGTCTCTTTGACACACTCCTCAATGTCATCATTGATTAATATATAATCATACGCATTCATTCCTTCCGCTTCTTCAGAGGCACGTAACAGTCGTTTCTTTACGACTTCGACATCCTCTGTCTGACGGGAGAGCAGCCTGCGTTGCAACTCTTGTGCATTGGGCGGTGTCACGAACAGCAATACCGCATCCTGAAAATCTCTCTGTATTTGTAATGCCCCCTGAATGTCAATTTCAAGAATGACATCCTTTCCGGCTTCTATCTGCTCTATAACATAGTCTTTCGGAGTGCCGTAATAATGATCGCAATATCGGGCATATTCTAAAAAACCGTTATCTTCTATTTTCTTTTCAAATTCTTCTTTGGTAGCAAAAAAGTACTCACGCCCGTTGACCTCGCCTTCACGCGGACTTCTTGTCGTCATGGATATACTTAAGGCGTAGCGTTGATAGTTTGACAGAAGTTTCTTCACAATCGTACCTTTACCCGCACCGGAAAAGCCTGAAATTACTATTAATATTCCTCTCTTACTCGTCACTTCGTTCACTTTTTGCCTCCCTCATAAGCGTTCCGTCCGCTTGGATTCGATTATGAATCGTGTCAGGTAACAATGCGGAAAAAACCAGCTGTCCGCTTTCCATTACCAGAACCGCCTTGGTTTTACGCCCTTGCGTCGCATCCACAGCCGTGCCGTTCTCCTTGGCTGTCTGCATCATGCGCTTAATCGGTGCGGCATCCGGGCTGACAATTGCAATCAGTTTCTCTGCATTTACAATATTTCCGAAACCAATATGTATCAGTTTGCTCACTTTTTGCCACCGCCTATTCAATATTCTGTATCTGCTCGCGTATTTTTTCGATTTCGGTCTTAAGTTCTATCGCAACATTGGAGATTTCCAAATCGTTTGCTTTGGAGAGTGTCGTATTCGCCTCACGGTTCATCTCTTGCGCAATGAAATCCAATTTGCGTCCGATGCTGCCACCTGCTTGCAAAGTGTCCCGCGTTGTCTCAATATGACTTTTTAAACGAACCAGTTCTTCGTCAACACAGGATTTATCTGCAAAAATCGTAACTTCCATCAATATCCTGTTCTCATCAAGTTTATTCTCGCCAAGCAATTCTTTGACTTTATCTTCTAATTTCTTACGATAATCCGCAATGATAATCGGCGACCTCTCAGATATGTAATCTACGAGTTTGAGCATTCCTTCTAACTTGGAACACAAATCAATCTTTAAATTCTCGCCTTCTTTAATTCTCGTATCCACAAAGGCTTCCGCTGCACCGATAATGGCCTTCTCCAATAACCTCCATAATTCCTGATCGTCAGAATCCGCTTCTTCCATAGTAAACACTTCAGGATATCTCGAAAGCGTTGATACACGGATATCATCATCCAGTCCAAATTCTTCCGACATCTGTCGCAAATATTTTAAGTATTCGCCAGCAATATCACGATTGTACTTAATGTTGACCTTTTCTTCCGTCATATCCTCGTAAGAAATAAAAACATCCACTTTGCCACGTTGTATGTATTGCTTCAACAAATTGCGAATTGCTGCTTCAAAATAGTTCAATTTCTTCGGCATTTTGATTGCCAAATCCAAATAACGATGGTTTACAGACTTAATCTCGGCAGTGAATTTGCGCCCGTTTTCTTCGATTTCACAATGCCCGAATCCTGTCATACTTTTAATCATTGTCGCCTCCGTCGTGCATTCTCGCACATTCCATAATATTGTACTTCATTCGCTATCTTTGGTCAAGTCCCGAGATATCCGTTGATACCAAAAGCGAGTAATTTGTGTGATAAATCACAAATCCGGCATTAGCCCCGGGGGGTTTCTTTAGATTCTTTTTTCTGGTGTAATCAACTTCTGCTTTCTCCTGCGCTCCGACAGATGAAAAATGTGCTGCAAGTCTCGCTGCCGCCTCAAATACATGATCCGGTAAATCCATCTCCTCCGCGCCGCTTTTTACCTTTAGAATCACATGTGAACCGGGAACGCCTTTGGCATGAAACCACCAATCATTACCCGTGGCAAAGCGAAATGTGAGTTCTTCATTTTGTATGTTGTTCTTTCCGACATAAATCTCATAACCGTCCTTTGTGACGAAATGAAACGGTTTTGACAATAGTTTTTTCTTTTTTCCTTCCGAACGTTTTTTTATGAAACCGTTTTGAACCAATTCTTCACGAATCTGTAGCAAATCATCCTCGCTCACCGCAATCTTCAGAAAGGTCTGTACGCTTGTCAAATACTCTGTTTCTTTTTGTGTCTCGACGATGTATTGATTCAACGCTTCAAACGTACGTTTCTGCTTACCGTACTTATCAAAATAACGCTGCGCATTTTCCTTTGCGGAAAGCATAGGGTCAAGCGGAATCATCATCTGCTCGTTTGTATAGTAATTCAATACCGAAATTTCTCTGTCACCGGCTTTCGCCTCATAACCGTATGTATTGAGCAGTTCACCATAGATACGATATACATCCCTGTTTTTTGTGTCTTCCAATTGCTTTTTTTGTAAATCCAATTTTTTGACGCTTCGTTCCAATGCGGTTTGCACAATCTTCCTTAAATCCGCAGATCGTTGATGTATCCTTGTTGCAAGGTTTTTTTCCGCATAAAAACGGTTCAGCAATGCCGAAATACTGTCCATAAAAACACAATCTTCTTTGTTTCTCGATAAAAATGGAAAACACGCATAGTCCTTCAGTTTTCCATTCTCATAAATCAGACACGGTGAGAATTCCCGATTTTTAACCAGTTGCATGACGTCAAAAAACGAATTACTGACTTGTTGTCTCGCATCTTCGGAAAGTGAATTCGTAGGCATATCCCCATCTATTCGCGCTCTGAAACAGATTTCCTGTGCCACAAGCGGAGAAATGCCGGTAAATGTACCATAGATAGCCTGATACAGAGGCCGTGACGTTCCTTTCAGTCGTGCCAAGAAATCCGCCTTATTCTCCGTCAGCGGATTAACCTTTTCGGTAGTTTCAGGTATAAAATAAGGTTTCCCGGGCAATACTTCCCGAACCGAACTTACCATTGCGGAAACACGTTTGATACTGTCAATGATACGGTCATTTTCATCGCAAAAAATGATATTGCTGTGTTTTCCCATAATCTCGATGATGAGTGTTTTCATGCAAAGATCACCCATTTCATCCGGATGTTCCGCACGAATTCTGATGACTCGTTCGAGGCCCGGCTGTTCAATTGCAACAATACGTGCATTTTGCAGGTGTTTTCGCAAAAGCATGCAAAAGTTAGGCGCCGTCATCGGACTAGGTTTGTTTTCTTCCGTCAGATATATGAGCGGTAGCGATGCGTCTGCCGAGAGTAACAATCGGAACTGACCGTCATTTGTCTTAATTGTTAGAATCAGCTCATCCTTCTCGGGCTGTGCAATTTTTCCGATTCTGCCGTTGAGTAGTTTATCGGACAGTTCGGCAGTTATATTTGAAATTGTAATTCCGTCAAAAGCCATGTCTCACTCTCCCGGATGATAACATCATCCTAAAATTAAGAAGCGCCATATGGTAATGGCGCTTCGTGTTATCCTTTTAGCCAATCATACATTTCCTGATACTTCGCCGCCGATGCCTGCCACGAAAAATCTGCGGCCATTGCTCTGTCAATCATTTTGTTCCACTCACGCCTTCGTTCATAGTATACTTTCTCGGCGTAACGAATGGTATAAAGCATCTCATGTGCATTGTAATTTAAAAAACTAAAACCTGTTCCGGAACTTTCATACTCATTATAAGGTTCCACTGTGTCTTTTAATCCACCCGTTTCTCTGACAATCGGAATGGTTCCGTACCTGAGAGCCATCAACTGACTCAGACCGCAAGGCTCGAACAGCGATGGCATCAAGAACGCATCACAGGCAGCATAAATCTTGTGTGACATAGCTTCCGAATAATAGATATTTGCGGAAACTTTGTCATTATACTTCCAATCAAAATGCCTAAACATATTCTCATAACGTTCTTCGCCGGTACCCAAGATCACAATCTGAATGTTGTCTTGACACATTTCATCCATCATGTACTCAATCAAGTCCATTCCCTTCTGATCTGTCAGTCTGGAAACAATTCCAATCATCATGATTTTGTCATTGACACACAATCCGAGTTCCTTTTGCAAAGCACGCTTGTTCTTCGATTTTTCTTTTCGAAAGTTTACAGCATTGTATCTAAAATCAATGCTTTCATCCGTTTGCGGGTTGTATTCTTCATAATCAATACCGTTCACAATTCCACGCAAATCACGTTCTCTTGCTTTGAGTAGTCCTTCCAGACTCTCCCCGTAAAAAGGAGTCATAATTTCTTTGGCATATGTCACGCTGACTGTTGTAATCGCGTCTGCAAAGACAAGACCGCCTTTTAACAAATTAGCGTTCTTATATGCTTCCAATTTGTCCGGTGTAAAGTATTCTTCAGGTAATCCCGTCAGAGACTGTACGGTCTCGACATCCCACTTCCCTTGAAATTTCAGATTGTGAATGGTCATAATGCTCTTAATTCCATGAAAAAATGGATTGCCCTGAAACCGTTCTTTTAAATACACCGGAACAAGTCCTGTCTGCCAATCATGACAGTGAATGATGTCCGGTCTGAAACCAAGTAGCGGCATTGCCGAAAGCGCAGCCTTTGAAAAAAAAGCAAACTTCTTAATATCTTCTAATACATTATTGCTATACGGATTGAATCCGCCGAACATGGATTCGTTATCAATAAAGTAATATTTCACTCCGTCTTCCTCTGCTTCAAGAATACCGACATATTCGCTTTGCCAGTTATAATCCATTTGAAAAGAGGTTTTAAATTGTAACTTATCCTTGAATTTCTGTGGCATACATAAATACTTGGGAATCATCACCCGAATATCAAAATAGCGTTGATCCACACATTTCGGAAGTGATCCGACTACGTCCGCCAATCCGCCGGTTTTGATAAAAGGCACGCTCTCCGATGCCACAAATAAGATATTCTCCATCAGTCTATCCTCCGTTTCGACACTTAGAGATATTATACATCAATTTGTATGTCAAAGGAAGACATTTTTTGGCATTCCTACCGATATTGCAGACGAATTTTATCTGCAATCAATGCAATGAATTCCGAATTGGTCGGTTTTCCTTTTCCCGTATTAATGGTATAGCCAAACAGTTGATCGAGCGTTTCCATTTTACCGCGATTCCATGCCACTTCAATTGCATGTCTGATTGCACGTTCTACCCTACTTGGCGTGGTCTGAAAGCGCTTCGCGATGGACGGATATAAAATTTTGGTAATCGAGTTTAATAACTCAATATCTTTGACCGACATCATTATCGCTTCGCGCAGATATTGATATCCTTTGATGTGTGCGGGAACACCAATCTCATGTATCATCTCAGTGACATCTTTTTCAAGGTCACGTACTTTCTCCTTTGGAACCGATTCCGATTCCGTACACCTCTTAACCTGACTTCGTTCTTGGGACGGAACGGTAATCATAATTTGAAACTCTTTGTCTTCATTCAGTAAATCTGACAGGATTTGAATCATTTTTCCATTATCTTCTGTAGTCACCACATTAAGCTGATCCATAAAAATCCTCCATTCTTGTCAATTTCTCTCGTCTTATTGCGTAGTTTTCGTAAAAGTTCTGCTAAAAAACAAATTACGACCTAACTTATGTTACGCATCTGACATTTGACACCTGTATCATTATATAAGAATGTCATTTTATGTTTCAATCATTTCTCACCGCATTATCAACATGTTTTCGACAAATATACCATATCCTTTTCTTGGATTTTTAACCATGACATGTGTAATTGCTCCAATCAATTTCCCCTCTTGGATGATTGGAGAACCACTCATTCCCTGTACGATTCCACCTGTTAATTGAATCAGTTCCGGATCAATAACTTCAAGCGCAATTTCCCGTTTTTTGTTGTCGTTATTATAGTTAATTTCCGTTATTTGCACGTCATAAAGTTTGCGTTCACCGTCGACTGCCGAAATAATTTGTGCCTTACCGACATAAGCGTCCTGTTTATAGCCGATGCCGTAAGTTTTCATTCCATGATCAATCAGTATTTGTGCATTGACTCCACCAATCCCGCTTGTTGTGTTGTCAACAATATCACCTTTGATATTGTCCTGTGTATACTCAATCACGCCCGTAATTCCGCCTGGTTCTCCGGCCTCACCTTTTTCAATTGAAATTATTCTTGTCGTGTATATGTTTCCGTAAGCAATTTCTACAAGTTCGTTTGTATCGCAATCTGTCACGCCGTGTCCCAAAGCCGCAAAATGTCCATCATAATCGACATACGTAAGAGTTCCTATCCCCTGAATACTGTCACGAATCCACAACCCGACCTTCCAATTACCCTCCGTATCTTTTTGTGGAAAAATCATTCGTTCTGTTATTCTATCGCCGCGTCGAATTTGCATATTCAGTATTTCACCTCTACAGGTTTCCACTGTCTCGATAAACTTTCTTTTCGAATCAATTTCGACTCCGTTGACACTGACAATGTAATCTCCGCTTTCCAGAATTCCTTGCGATGGCGCACATTCCACACCATAACAGTTCAAAAAACTGCCGGTATCAATGACAAGTATTCCATCCATTTTGATGTAAATCCCGATTGGTGTTCCAAGCGGAATTACTTCCCGTTCTTCAACCGCTTCCACCTTCACGTCCTTATACGGAAACACGCCGAACAGACGCAGTTTTAACTGATATGCTTCAGCACGATTCGTAAAAAATATCTGCTCCTTCTGAAAATCAACAGGAATCGAAACCGTGTCGGACATATGTTCCGAAAATGTTCCGGCTTCGACAACTTCTTTACATATTTCTCCGCAAACCGGTACATCGAAATCAATATGCTCCTCCTGACCGGCCTTAATGTATATGGTATCAGGTATTTTTTGCAGCATACCGTAATAATAAACAATGATAATTCCAACTACGCCAAGAATCATAAAAATGGCCAAAAACAATCTGTATTTCATTACTTTTTTTGCTTCCACTTTAAACCTCCGTACCGCAATTCTTAGATCAGTGAGGAAATGTTCTGCTTGAAATTCCAATTGAATAAAAAAGAACACAACGCTCTCGTGTGTTCTTTATTATGTGCCGTTTTAGATTTTTTCCTTCAATTATTTTTTTGTTTTTGTTGCCAATTCCTTCAACTCACGTGCATGTTCCATCGCACTTTCCGTGATGGTTTCGCCACCGATCAACCTGGCTACTTCTGTCATCATTTCATCATCAGACAATTCACGAAGTGTTGTGACCGTAACACTGCTTTGTATATCTTTCTCAATGACATAATGTGAATCGGCCATGGCTGCAATTTGCGGTAAATGTGTGATGCAAATAATTTGGTGATTGCGTGCCAGCATGCCGAGTTTTTCAGACACCTTCCATGCCGTTTTTCCACTGATTCCGGTATCGATTTCATCAAAAATCAATGTGTTAATTGCATCTCTTGCCGCAGATACCGTCTTGATTGCCAACATGATTCTGGAAAGTTCTCCTCCGCTCGCCACATTTCTAAGCGGCTTCACCGGTTCCCCGAAATTGGTAGAAATCAAGAATTCCACACGGTCTTTTCCCTGCGATGTATAATTCTCTCGCTCCGTAAAAGAGATTACAAATTCAGAGTTTAAAAAATTCAAATCTGATAATGCCGCTTGTATTTCTTTTTCAAGTTTTTGGGCTTCTTTTTTGCGTAGTAACGACAAACGTTGTGAAGCAGCCTCCAATTGTTTTGTTGCCAAATCCAATCGCTCTTGCATCGCTAAACGGTTTTCTTCCAAATGACGCAATTGATCAATTCGTCCGGATAATTTCTCTGCATACGTTAAAATATCGGAAATATCCGAACCATATTTATCTTTTAGATGATTGATCACATTCAGTCTTGCCTGTATTACATCAAAATCTTCCTGCGAAAATGAAAGTTCTGCATCGTAATTTTGTATTTCGCGCAAGAAATCATGCAACATGTCTTCGATTTCACAGATGTTTTGCATGTATTCTTGCAATTTTGCATCGAAATTCTGAATGTATGACAATTCTTTCACAGCACGTCCAAGTTGTTCTGTGCAACTGTCATCCTTTTCTTTGAGAAGGTTCTGTAGCAGAATCAGGTGTTCTTTTATCTTATATGCGTTCTGCAATTTGAAGAAATCATTCTCCAGTGCAGAATCCTCTCCGACCTCCAAAGCCGCCTCCTCAATTTCATGCAGTTCAAATTCGGCAAAAGACAATTCTTTATCCCGCTGTGTTTGATCCATTTGAAGTTCCTGCATTTCAGACAGTGCATCTTGATAGTGTTGAAATAATTCCTTCACCGTCTCTTTCGTAGAGATGAGTTCTTTTGAGCCAAAGGAATCCAGAATGTCAAGGTGCTTTTGTGCCTGAAGCAACGTTTGATGA
>CAYMCV010000094.1:0-3079 GCA_964389005.1 uncultured Lachnospiraceae bacterium
CTCACGTCGTTGCCAACACTAGATCCTTAGTCTAGCCTGTCTGCCAATTCCAGCATCCCCGCATGTCCATACGACTTGACTATTTTATCAAAGCACCTTCAGAAAGTCAATGCCTTTTTATGAAAAACTTTACAGCACGCCGAGTTTTTTACGCATTTTTGGATTGACATCGGACGAAAAAAAAGATACAATAACCCTTGCGTGAAGTAACAATCAGGCACGCAGGAATGGCGGAATGGCAGACGCGCACGGTTCAGGTCCGTGTGGTAGCAATACCATGAGGGTTCAAGTCCCTTTTCCTGCATCTATGAAACCGAGAATTCTGAGAATTTTCGGTTTTTTTGTACATAAAACTATCATGATTCTTCATAGCAAATACGCTGAATACGAAGTGACACTGCTTTCATAAAAATATTGCCACAATAGTTGATTTGCTGGACAAATTGATAGAAAATTGATAGAATGAGTCGTAAAGGTGTCAAATATTTTGGAATTGATATGCATAGCAAAATGCGAAAGAGAGGAAATTCTTATGGATAAACTTAACGAAGGTTATATATATACGACAGACAGTTGTCTTGGATGTAACAGATGTATTTCAGTTTGTCCGACATTGCAGGCAAATCACAGTTTTTCACAAGATAATGATAACAAAATATGTGTTGACGGAGATGCCTGTGTATTGTGCGGGTCGTGTTTGGATGTATGCGGTCATAATGCGAGAGAATACAAAGACGATACCGAACGGTTCCTGAAAGATTTGCAGAGAGGTGAGAGAATCAGTTTATTGGTGGCACCTGCATTTATTGCCAACTATCCGAACGATTATGGGCATGTCTTGGGATATTTGAAGCAACAGGGCGCAAGAAACATTATCGATGTCGCATTCGGCGCAGACATTACGACATGGGCATACTTGAATTATCTGAGCAAAACCGGGTTGACGGGTGCAATATCACAACCTTGTCCGGCAATTGTGAATTACATTGAAAAATATGTTCCATCTTTGGTTTCTAAATTGGTTCCGATTCACAGTCCGATGATGTGTGCGGCCATCTATGTTAAAAAGTACCTTAAAAATAACGATAAACTTGCATTTATCAGTCCGTGTATTGCCAAGAAATCAGAAATCACGCGTCCGCAAAACCAAGGATACGTTGAGTACAATGTAACATTTGAGCATCTGTATCAGGTATTGAAAGACATCAATATTTCCGGCTATCAAGCAACTACGGATCAAAAGTATGGTTTGGGAGCCATTTATCCGCAACCGGGCGGATTGAAGGAGAATGTTGAGCATTTTCTTGGAAAAGAAGTGTTTGTTCGTCAGATTGAAGGAGAAAAACATGCATATCACTTTTTAGATGTATATGCACAACGCGTGCAGAGCGGCAAAGAATTACCGTTTTTGGTCGATGCATTAAATTGTGCGGGCGGATGTATTTTCGGTACGGCAACGCAGCAAGAGAATGCGGATAATGATGATATTCTTTTCCACTTGCATGAGGAGAAAATGCGTCATGTAACCGATTCCGACAAGAAAGAAAAGGGTAAAAAGAGTCCATGGGAGAAATCGGCAAGTTATGCAGAACGTTTACGTCGGTTCAATGAGCAATTTGCCGAGTTGCGATTGGAAGACTTCCTGTGCAAATACAATGTGAACGCCGCAAGAAGACGGGATAACATTTCGCAGGAAGAGATTCGGAGTATCTATGCAACCATGGGGAAGGATACATGGGAGGAACAGCATATCAACTGTGCTTCCTGTGGATATGACAACTGCGAAACGATGGCGCGCGCAATTGCAATTGGTGTCAATGTCAGAGAGAACTGCTTCTATTACAATAAGAAGAAGGCAGAGACGGAGCGATTGGAAATTCAAAGGATGAATGACGAACGTGCCATACAGAAACAAAATCTATACAATGAGATTGTGGAGCGTTTTGATAGTATTCGGGGTGTCATGAAAGATTTGGTCAGCGGCAATTCGACGACAGCGTCTGATTCCACATTGATGGCACAGAATATCGCCGCATTGGTTGCATATACCGCAGAGATTAAGGAATCACTGGAAAATGTAGAACAATCCGTAAAGGGTTACGATGGGATTAACGAAGCCATCATCAAAATATCCAATCAGACAACCATGCTGGCACTGAATGCGGGGATTGAAGCGGCGAGAGCCGGTGAGGCCGGCAGAGGATTTGCCGTAATAGCGAATCGTGTTCGAGATTTGTCTGAGGATACCAAGAATGCCGTAGTCGGTGGGAAAGAGCAGACAGCGACAATCATACCGGCTTTACAGTCTTTGGAAGATGAAACGGAACAGTTTATCGATAATATTCATACTTTGGGTGATAAGACGGAATCATTGGCGGCAAGTACGGAAGAGATTGCCGCACAAGCAGCCATGGTGGAGAATTTGATTGACGGAATCGCAGAGCAATTATTACAGATTGTGCGTGATGAATAATCATTAAAAAATGAAAAGCATTCCCGCAGGGGGATGCTTTTTACTTGTATACATGGGTCGACTTGCAAACTACAAAAGACGGCTTAAAAAACAATAAAAATAAAAAAGGAAATTACGAATAAAAGCAGAATATTCTTATTAGGCGGGAATTTTATCGGAGGATAACATGACAATTCGTGAACAATTGGAACTGTATGAAAAGGAATATCTTAGTCCGTATGCATCCCTGAGTATGAATTCCAAGGGTAGGATGAAAGAAGAGGAACAGTGCGATATTCGTCCGGTTTATCAACGTGATCGTGACAGAATCTTACATTGTAAGTCATTTCGTCGCCTAAAGGATAAAACCCAGGTTTTTTTAACGCCTGAGGGAGATCATTACAGAACCAGACTGACGCATACGTTGGAGGTTTCTCAGAATGCGCGAACCATAGCGAAAGCGCTGCGCTTGAATGAGGATTTGGTCGAAGCGATTGCTTTGGGACATGATTTGGGCCACACGCCGTTTGGACATTCGGGTGAGCGGGCATTGAACGAAGTATGCCCTTTGGGTTTCGAGCACAATCTCCAGAGCCTGCGCGTGGTGGACTCGCTGGAGGAGCGTTA
>CAYMCV010000094.1:3089-10082 GCA_964389005.1 uncultured Lachnospiraceae bacterium
GAGCACAATCTCCAGAGCGTTCGAACCGTAGATGTTTTGGAAAAGGACGGTCAGGGGATTAATCTGACGTTGGAAGTGCGTGACGGTATCTTGAATCATCAGACCAAAGGGATGCCGATGACGTTGGAAGGCAAAATTGTTCGACTTTCCGACAAAATAGCATATTTTCATCATGATTGTGATGATGCAATTCGCGGCGGTATTCTGAAAGAAGAAGATTTTCCGCAAGAAATCAGTGAAGTTTTGGGAGCCACCACAGGAGAACGATTAGACCATTTTATCCATGATATCGTGACGAACAGCAAGGATAAAAATGACATCTTGATGTCGGAACCGGTTGCGAATGCAATGGTAAAGTTACGACAATTTATGTTTGAAAGTGTATATCAGAATCCGATTGCAAAGGCAGAAGAGGGGAAGGCGGAGCGACTGGTTAAGACGCTTTATGAGTATTATTTGAATCACTTGGATGCGCTGCCGCAAGATTTACTTCGGCTTTATGGTGAGGGTGAGCCCAAGGAACGCATCGTTTGTGATTACATTGCGGCGATGACGGATCGCTTTGCGATTGCACAGTATGAAGAATTGTACATTCCGAAATCATGGCATGGATAGCAGATACATTCTTATAAAAATGGAGCGTATGTAGGAAATTATGTATTATCCGGAAGAACTGATAGAAGAAATACAACAGAAAAGTGATATTGTTGACGTACTGTCGGGGTATGTTCATTTGCAGAAGAAAGGAAGCAATTATGTGTGTTGCTGTCCGTTTCATAATGAGAAGACCCCTTCTTTTTCTGTGAATCGTAATCGACAGATGTACAAGTGCTTTGGTTGCGGTGAAGGCGGGAGCGTTTTTACTTTTATACAGAAATATGAGAACTACACGTTTCCTGAGGCGGTCAAAATGCTTGCGGAGCGTGCAGGGGTGGAACTTCCGCAAGAAGTCAACAGCGAAGAGAGCAGACGCAGGGAACAACGACGACAGAGACTTTTGGAAGTGAATAAAGAAGCTGCAAAGTATTTCTATTTTTTGCTCCGCTCCGAACAGGGGAAGGTTCCGATGGAGTATATTACCAAGCGAGAACTGAGCGAGGAAACCATACAACACTTCGGAATCGGATATGCGAGTCCGTATGGGGATGATCTCATCAGATACCTAAAAAGCAAAGGATTTGAAGATGTCATCATCAGAGATTCCGGGTTGGCAGGATTTCATGAGAAGTCAGGTTTGGTTCCGAAATTCTGGAATAGAGTCATGTTTCCGATTCAGGATATCAATCACCGCGTGATTGGATTCGGCGGACGCGTGATGGGGCAGGGTGAGCCGAAATACCTAAACTCTCCAGAAACAGAGATTTTCGAAAAGAACCGCAATCTATACGGAATGAATTTTGCACGAACCTCCAGAAAGAATCATTTCATTATTTGCGAAGGCTATATGGATGTTATATCTCTGCATCAGGCCGGTTTTACGCAGGCGGTTGCATCGCTCGGAACGGCATTTACCACAGGACATGCCAATCTGCTGCGCAGATATACGAAGGATGTCTACTTGGCCTACGACAGTGACGGTGCCGGAATCAAAGCTGCATTGCGTGCAATTGCCATTCTGAGGGAAGCCGATATTTCATCGAAAGTCATTCACATGGAACCCTACAAGGATCCGGATGAACTGATTAAGGCATGCGGTTGTGATGAGTTTCAGAAGCGCATTGATACCGCAGAAAACAGTTTCTTGTTTGAAATCAGAGTTTTGTCCCGTGATTTTGATATGAAAGATCCGGATCAAAAAACACGATTTCATAAGGAAATTGCGCGTCGTATCTGTACCATTGAGGATGAGATTATGCGTAACAACTATGTGGAAGCGGTTGCGCAGCAATATCAGATTGGCTACGATAATTTAAGGAAGTACGTACAAAGTGTTGCCATGCAAACGGGAGGTGCGGAACCGATTGCAAGACCGAAATCTTCCGTACAACCCAAAATCAAACCTGAGGACAAGGCAAAACAATCCAGACAATTGCTTCTCACCTGGTTGGCGGAAGAACCGAAACTCTATGAGCGTATCCAAAAATTTATCACGCCGAAGGATTTTGTTATCCCAATGTATGAACAGGTGGCGGAACGGCTTTTTAGCGGAATTGCGCAGGGGAAGATTAATCCTGCGATGCTTGTGAGCATGTTCGAGGATCCGGCAGAACAAGCGGAAGCAGCCAATCTGTTTACCACGAAATTGGAAGACATTCACACGGATGAAGAAAGACAAAAAGCATTTCATGATATTGTTTATGCCGTAAAAAAGGACAGCTTTGAATACTATTCTGCACAGGCCGGACCGGATATTATGGCAATCAATGAAGTGATTGCAGGAAAAAAAGCATTGGAAGAACTTAGTAAAACGCATATTTTTATGGATTGAAGATAAGAATAAAAGCGAACGAAGCCGCAAAACGAGAGCTTTCGGGCGTAAAAAGCATGTGACATAAGGGAAAGGATGGAACAAAAACAATGGATGAAAGTACCAAGATAAAATTCGAAGAGCGACTGAACAGTCTCTTGGCCATAGCAAAAAAGAAAAAGAATATTTTGGACTACCAAGAGATTAATACGCATTTTGTGGATTTGAATCTGGAAGAAGAACAGTTTGAAAAGATTTTAGAGGTGTTGGAACAGAACAACGTTGATGTATTGCGCATTTCGGATGACGATGACGATATTGTTGACGAGGAAATTCTGATAACGGGAGAAGAGGAACCGGAAGTAGATGTCGATGTGGAGAATATTGACATGTCTGTTCCGGAGGGAATCAGCATCGAAGACCCTGTCCGCATGTACCTCAAAGAAATCGGTAAAGTTCCCCTACTTTCGGCGGAAGAAGAAATTGAACTTGCCAAACGCATGGAAATGGGAGATGAAGAAGCAAAGAAGCGGTTGGCAGAGGCAAACCTTCGTTTGGTTGTCAGCATTGCCAAGCGATATGTCGGCAGAGGATTGTTATTTTTAGATTTAATCCAAGAAGGAAATCTTGGTTTGATTAAAGCTGTCGAAAAATTCGACTATCGTAAGGGATATAAGTTTTCAACCTATGCGACATGGTGGATACGTCAGGCAATTACCAGAGCAATCGCAGATCAGGCCAGAACCATCCGTATTCCCGTTCATATGGTAGAAACAATCAATAAACTTATTCGTGTGAGCAGACAGTTGTTACAGGAATTGGGACGTGAACCGACCCCGGAAGAAATTGCGGCCGTGTTAAAAATGCCGGAAGAACGCGTGCGGGAAATTCTCAAAATATCACAGGAACCGGTTTCGCTCGAGACACCCATCGGTGAAGAGGAAGACAGCCATTTGGGAGATTTTATTCAGGATGACAATGTTCCTGTTCCGGCAGATGCTGCTGCATTTACATTGCTAAAAGAACAGTTGGGAGAGGTACTGGAGACGTTGACGGAGAGAGAACGAAAGGTATTGAGATTACGTTTCGGTCTTGATGACGGACGCGCGAGAACACTGGAAGAAGTTGGAAAAGAATTCAATGTTACCCGTGAAAGAATTCGTCAGATTGAGGCAAAGGCACTCAGAAAACTTCGGCATCCAAGCAGAAGCCGTAAGTTAAAAGACTTTTTGGATTGAGGTAGTTTTTATGGAACTCGGGGACAGGCTTTCTGCGGTTCTTCGTATGGTAAAGCCTGCGGATGTGATTGCGGATATCGGCTGTGATCATGGATACATCGCCATTGAACTGATTCGGCGACAGATTGCGACACATGTAATTGCGGCTGATGTTCATAAGGGACCGCTTCAAAGAGCAGAAGAAAACATTCGAATTTACGGATGTGAGAATTACATAACTACACGTTTATCAGACGGACTCTCGGCATTTCAAGAGGGAGAAGTTGACGGAATGGTGTGCGCCGGTATGGGCGGAAGACTTTTGATGGATATTCTCTGCCGTGATTTACACAAAACAAAGCAGATCAAGCAATTTGTTCTGCAGCCGCAATCGGAATTGTTTTGGTTTCGACAGACATTGCGTGCGCAGGGGTTTATGATATCACAAGAGGATATGGTATATGAAGCAGGGAAGTATTATCCGATGATGTCGGTTAACGTCGGCGCGACAAATGTAGCCAATGTAACGAAGCAAGAACAGGAATTGGCGGATTGTTACGGTGGACATCTGTTACAGAATCGGCATCCTGTTTTATTGCAATTTTTAGAAGCAGAAGAACAGCAGTTGATGCTTCTTCTTCGAGAAGTTGAGAATTCGACATCGTCAGAAAGAGGATCTAAGCGTCGGGAAGAATTGTCGATTCGCTTGCAAAGGAATCGGCTTGCCAAAAGTTACTATGCATAGGATGTGGGAGGGCAGCATATGAAGTGTAAGGATTTAATACACAAATTGGAAGAACTTTCACCGTCGTCTTTTGCACTTGCGTGGGACAACAGCGGACTGGCGGTCGGTGAGACGGATAAAAATATTACATCTGTCATGCTGGCATTGGATGTGACCGAGGAAGTGATTGAAGAAGCAATTCAGAAGAATAGCGATATGATTTTGACACATCATCCAATGATATTTGGCAGTATCAAGAATATCACGGACGAAAGTGTGTTGGGACGCAAGTTAATTTCCGTCATTCGGAATCGTATGGTTTGTTACTCCATGCATACGAACTTCGATGTGATGGGGATGGCGGATGCGGCGGCTGATCGTATCAGGTTACGCGAGCGAGAAGTGTTGGACGTCACTTACGAGGATGAGATTTCGAAAGAGGGAATCGGTCGTTACGGTACATTGTCGCATGCGATGAGTCTTCGCGAGTGTGCACAAATTGTTAAAGAAGCGTTTGAACTCCCCTATGTTCGTGTCTTTGGAGATGCAGAAGCCACCATTGTAACAGCGGCTATTTCCACCGGTTCCGGCAAAGACATGATTCAACCTGCGTTGCGAGCGGGGGTTGATGTCTTGATTACGGGAGATATCGGTTATCATGCGGGGCTTGATGCCGTTGCAGAGGGGCTTCAGATCATTGATGCAGGTCACTTTGGATTAGAGAAAATTTTTATCGGATATATGCAAGACTTTTTTGGCAGAGAATTGCCGGAGATTCAGGTCTTTGTTTCAAAGCAAGGGGAAGCGGAACAATTGATGTAATCTATAGGAAAGTTCATATAAAAGGGGTTTGAAAGGAGCAGAAAATGAATCAGGAAATAACAGTTATCGTAAACGGACAGGAGAGAAAGTACCAAGAGGGAACTTCATTCGAGGAAATTGCAAAGGATTTTCAGGCAGCATATGCGAATCCGATTGCAATTGCTAAGTTCAACGGAAAAATATGTGAATTGTTCAAGAAACCTACTGTTGACGGAGAATTGGAATTTTTAGATTTATCGGACAGTGTGGGACATCGCTCATATGTCCGTACGGCGTTACTCGTGATGCAAAAAGCAATTGAAGATGTCATAGGCGTACGCGATATCGACAAAGTAAAAGTCGAGTTCTCGATTGGTCGCGGTTACTATTGTACGGCAAAAGGGCACTTTGAAGTAAACGATGAGAATTTAAGTAAAATAACTGAGAGAATGAATGAACTCATTCGAAATAAGACAAGAATTACCAAGCGGTCGTATCCGATGACGGAGGCGGTTGCTTTATTTGCGGCACAGGGAATGCATGACAAAGAGAAACTCTGCAGATTCCGTAAAAGTTCTGTTATCAATGTATACGAAATAGACGGATATTACGATTATTATTATGGATATATGCTTCCGAATGCCGGCTACATCACGCATTTTGAACTGTTACCTTATCATGACGGAATCATTCTTAATCTTCCGTCTGCAAAGAAGCCGCAGCAGTTGACTGTTTTTGAGCCGAGGGAGAAACTCTTTTCCACATTGATGACAACGAGCGATTGGGGAGATAAACTGGGAATCGGAACGGTTGGCGATTTGAATGAGTGCATCTGTAACGGCGCTGCCAATGATATGATTCTGGTGCAGGAAGCATTGCAGGAGCGAAGAATCGCGGAAATTGCCAATGCCATTGTCGAGAAAAAAGGAATCAAGTTCGTCATGATTGCAGGACCGTCATCTTCCGGAAAGACAACGTTTTCACATCGGCTTTCCATCCAACTTAGAACACACGGATTGCATCCGCATCCGATTGCTGTGGATGACTATTTTGTGAATCGTGAAGATACGCCGCTTGATGAAAACGGCGACTACAATTTTGAATGTCTTGGAGCAATCGACGTTCCGTTATTTAATAAGGACATGTCAGATTTGTTGGCAGGGAAAACCGTGGAATTGCCGACATTTAATTTCAAAACCGGTCAGAGAGAATATCACGGCAACAGAAAGACGCTCGGTGCGGACGATGTGTTGGTAATTGAGGGAATTCATGCATTAAATGATAAAATGTCTGCGTCGCTGCCGACCGAAAGTAAGTTCAAAATTTACATCAGTGCATTGACAACGTTGAACATCGACGAACATAATAGAATTCCGACAACAGACGGCAGACTGTTACGGCGTATGGTCAGAGATGCCAGAACACGCGGTGCGTCTGCAAAAAGAACCATACAAATGTGGCCATCCGTCAGACGCGGTGAGGAAGAAAATATCTTCCCGTTTCAGGAAAGCGCAGACGCTATGTTCAATTCAACGCTGATTTATGAATTGGCGGTTTTGAAACCGTTCGCGGAACCATTACTTTACAGTATTGGAGAAGATGAGCCGGAATATTTGGAAGCCAAAAGACTCTTGAAGTTTTTAGAGTACTTTTTATCGGTTGATACGGAAAGCCTGCCCAAGAACTCCATTGCCAGAGAGTTTGTCGGAGGCAGTTGTTTCCGCGTATAAGTGTAATACAGATACTGTGAGTGTGATAAATGATCGCGCCCGACGGGCCGAAAGGTGTCGGGTGAGGAAAGTCCGGGCTTCATAGGGCAGGATGCCGGATAACGTCCGGTGGAG
>CAYMCV010000095.1:0-4902 GCA_964389005.1 uncultured Lachnospiraceae bacterium
AAGGCAAAAACAGAGAAGTTCATTACCAAATTTGCTCGATATTACACGCCGATGGTGACAATCGGGGCACTCGTGTTGGCTGTGCTGCCACCACTTCTGTTAGGAGGAGAATGGGGGGATTATATCAAGCGTGCATGTGCATTTTTGGTTATTTCTTGTCCGTGTGCATTGGTCATATCGGTTCCACTCGGCTTTTTTGGCGGTATCGGAGCGGCGTCCAAAAGAGGTATTCTTATAAAAGGCAGTAACTATTTGGAATCTGTTGCAGGATTGACAACGGTTGTCTTTGATAAAACAGGAACGCTCACCAAGGGAGAGTTTGCGGTATCAAAGGTACTTCCACAAGGCGTATCGGAGGACGTACTATTGGAAACTGCAGCGTATGCTGAGTGTTTCTCTACACATCCAATCGCAAATTCTATTCGACAGGCATACGGGAAACCGATTCAAACAGAACGAATCAGTGGGATGAAGGAATTGTCGGGGCGCGGTATCAGTACAGTTATCGATAAAGAATCTGTCTTAGCCGGGAATGCAAAATTGATGGAAGAGAACAATATTCCATATGAAGCGTGTGAGTATGTCGGGACAGTGGTATATGTAGCAATCAATCATCAATTTGCGGGCGCAATCGTAATCTCAGATGGCATGAAGGAAGGTGCCGCAAAAGCCATTCTTGATTTAAAAGAGACCGGTGTGAAGAAATGTGTTATGTTAACCGGAGATCGATTAGAAACAGCTACGGCAGTTGCGGAGGCGTTACACATTGACGATGTGAAAGCGGAGCTTCTTCCAGGCGATAAAGTAGCAGAAATTGAGAAACTGTTGGGGGAACAAGGACCGAAAGACAGACTTGCTTTTGTGGGTGACGGAATTAACGATGCACCTGTCTTGACCAGGGCAGATATCGGAATTGCCATGGGAAGCATGGGTTCTGATGCGGCAATAGAGGCGGCGGATGTCGTACTGATGGACGATGACATCACCAAGATTGCGACACTTGTAAAAATATCGGTGAAGACATTGCGCATCGTGAAGCAAAATATTGTTTTTGCACTGGCAGTCAAGGCAATCATTTTGGGACTTGGTATCTTTGGATTGACGAATATGTGGGGAGCGGTATTTGCGGATGTCGGAGTTTCTGTTATTGCAATACTAAATGCGATGCGAACACTCAAGATGAAGTAGGTCGTTATAGACTCAAAATAAGCGTTGTGGTATGATATCATCGTAGCATTGGTGAAAACATATTACAGCGCTTTTTATGATATTCATTGCGGGAGGACTTGATAAATGATCAATCAATTACGGGAAGGAAGCAGGTATTTAGCGATTGCTGTGATTACGGCACTTTCTTGTATGGGACTCCTGTTTCTGGCACCGTTGGTTCCGCAAGAAACTATCCAAGAAAATTGTATCGAGAGCGCACGCTATTTTAAAGAAGCACCGATTTTTGAGAATGCCGTCGGTGAATTCATCGGTGGGAAACGTGACAACTATGCTGATTGTATCTTAATGAATATTGCTTACCATCTTGATGAGAGACATCCGATTACATCTGCGATTACGTCCTCCTATTACTATACCGAAGTACAGAATGAGAAAGATAATTTTTATGATGCTGTTATGGAACCAAAAGATACTACAAAAGACTATTTTCGTTACTGGCATGGTTCATTGATCTATTTACGTCCGCTTTCAGCCTTCTTTTCTATTACAGAAATACGAATGACTCTGTTGATAACAGTTGTTTTGTTACAATTAGGGGTGCTGCTGAGTTTATGTCTCCATAAACGATATTCACTCGCAGTCATGTATTTGATATCACTTATGGCGGTTGATTTCCTGCTTGCCGGTATTTGCATCGAATATGCAAATGTCTTTTTGATACAACCCATTGTGACAATGATTGCAATACAATTGGCAGAGAAGAATGAGTCGGAAGACAATATGAGAAGGAAAGCGATTGGTCTGTTTCTCGCAACGGGGATTGTAACATGCTTTATGGACTTTTTATCATCTGAAACGTTAACTTATACAATTCCGTTCTTCTTAATGTACTACATCAATAGACAAAAGAACAAGCAAGCTTCATCCAAGAGAGCATGGTATTTCTTTTTGCAGAGCGGTTTGGCATGGCTGATTGGCTATGCCGGTATGTTTCTGTTAAAATGGGGACTTTCTGCCGTCGTACTTGGTACGGACGCGTTTTTTGAGGCAACTAAAGCAGCAAGAGTACGAATCAACAGTCCTGTCCATGTGAATAATTTCATGGAAAGTGAGATTATGAGTGTCCCGCGGTGGATTGCGGCCGTTTTTTATCGAAATCTAGGTGGTATTTTTCATGCCACAGATGATACCAAAGCGAATACGATGATTTTGATTTCCATTGCCACGTTACTTTTGATCGCTATATTTTGGTACTTTTTTCGCAAACCCATACAGGAGAAAAAACATTGGGGCTTGGTGCTATTGCTGGGATTGATTCCATACATTAGGTATTTGGTTTTGATGAACCATTCATACCTTCACTATTTCTTTACCTATCGGGCGCAAATGATTACCGTTTTGACAATGTTTTGCTTTTTATATGAAACAACGTTTGTCTCGGAGTGGATTTTTAGAAGAAAAAGTGGTAAAATGATGAAGTATGGTACGAAATGGAAGAAATGAGTTAAGAAAGATGCGGGGTAAGCCATGGAGACGAATAGAATCATAAAGAAGCGTTTCAAAGGATTCATTGCACTGACTTGTGCATTTCTGATGTTTATGAATCCGTATGTCGCCGGAGGTCTGGTACAGGCAGCAACTTATTATGTTTACAATGATAATGAGAATATCGCCGGCGATACCGATCCGGAATGGTATCAAGAAGGAGACAGAATTTTCTTTAGTGGTGAGAGTTCTTTCTATTTTTGTGTTGAATATACAGATGAAAATGGGGATGTAACGAATGTTACGGATAATGTTGAATACAATCCGATTGTATTTACGAGTGACAATGATTCATTAAATACTGCAGGATATTATTTACCTTTAAACAGCAGATACCTTTATATGGGTAATTTTTATTCAAATAATGCTTCTTCAGGGGATGTCGTTATACCCATCGATTGCAGTTATGATTGCAAAGCCCAATATTATAGAGCGTCCATAAATAATATGCTGGAAGGTGATTATGCGGTGGACGGAAATGTAAATGTAAATGATAAACAGTTGGTATGCAGAATGACATTGACGGCATATCGAAGTTGTTGGCTGGTTTATCGTAATCAATTCGGAGACATGGAAGAACCGCAGACGACAGAAGCGGTCAGAATTCATGATCAACACCCGGTAACCATTGCACTGCCGGAAGGTTTTACATCGCCGGGTGAAGCATATGAGTTAAAAGGATTCAGTTTGTCCTCCGATTTATCAACGTTGGACTTTGAGAACGGAGAGTCACTGTCGGATTTGGATGCATATACAGACTATATAGAATCGGTTCCTATAGCAGTAGGTGAAAATAGTACAGCGAGAGATTATCTATATCTATATCCAATATGGGAGATACCTGTACCACCGTCGGAAGAGCCTTCGGAGCCTCCGTCATCGGAACCTTTGCCGGAACAACCGCAGCAGGCGGAAAGTTTGAATACCACGAAGTCAAATGGTACAGCCACGGTTACCATGGGTAATTATTTTTATGGAGGTGCCGGTACGAATCCATCGGTTCGGTCCGATACGAATTCCACAACAGGGGTACAGTTCTATTACAAGGCGGTTGGAGCATCTGAGGGTAGTTATTCACAGACGAAGCCTACAACTATAGGCAACTATCAAGTTAAGGCTGTTCTACCGGCAAATGAAAAATATAACGAGGTGACGGCGACTGCAACTTTTAGCATTTCCTATCTGCCGCTTCCGCAACAACCTTATTCAATCACAACGGAGAAACCTGCGAACGGAAGGGAGCAGAAGGGGTGGTATGCTTCCAATGTCATTATTACGCCGCAGGCAGGGTATCAAATAGCGGCGGCAGACGGAAAATTTACCGATAAGATTGTATTTGAGGAGGGGAATCAAACAACCGGATTTGTACTTTTAAAGATTGGCAGCGGTGAGATGACAGATACGACTGCAGCAATGAGCGTTCATGTGGATACCATAGCACCGAAGTTATCAATTGAGAATAATCACATTTTCTACGGAAATGATAGTGACAAAGATGAATTGGTTCTTCCAATCGATGAACTGTCGGAATGCACTTTGAGAGAAGTTAAGAAATCGGAAGAAGTTGAGCAAACGACAGGGGTTAATCTGCTGAGTGAAGAGAACAGCAATCATGCACTTTTTACCGAGGGAAAGATTGCTTTTCATGACGGAAAACTGGTATTTAATCATCAAAATAAACCGCAGACATACGAACTTGAACTGATTGACAACGCCGGAAATCAGGCAAAGTATTTGATACGAGTTTGCCCGGCGTGGATGAAGGATGGCGTTGTCCCGGAGGGGACTGTTTATTTGGAAAGTGGTGTGCAGTATTTTTTGGGTGACGGTAATTGGTCAATTAATGAAGAAGCAACAATTTATGTCGGAAATACGTCGTTTTATGCAACAGAAGGGGAGTACACCTTCCATAAGCGCAAAAAAGTATTACATATGTAGACAATGAAGAAAATGATGTCGTATTTCAGACGTTTGTTATTGACAAAGCATTCGTACATATGCTAATATAGCATTCGGTGATGCGAAAGCATTGTCGTGCTGCTGTGGCTCAGTCGGTAGAGCGTCGCATTGGTAGTGCGGAGGTCACGGGTCCGATTCCCGTCAGCAGCTCTCATAACCTTGATTTTACTTGGTTTTGTATAGTAGATTTGATAAAGGTAATCATAAATTTGATTTCTCCCTTTATTT
>CAYMCV010000095.1:4912-9944 GCA_964389005.1 uncultured Lachnospiraceae bacterium
GTCCGATTCCCGTCAGCAGCTGTGTTGTTTTTATCAGTAAAATCAAGGGTTCCAAGCAGTTTTTGGAAAAAAGTCTAATCACCCCCGGTGATTAGATTTTTTGTTGTATTCGTACGAAAGAAATGATAGAATAGATACAGGTTATGTTGCCGGATAGGAGATTATCATGAAAAAGAGTACGCTGAATGCATTAATGACAGGCTTAATTATATGTTTGTGTCTTGCGATTGTTGTATTGATTGTTAAGATACAAATGAGACCGAAAACAGTGGAGCAGGACAATTCGGAACAAGTCATTGTGAATGAAATTGTTGCGCCTGAACCGTCTGCACCGGTATCCGAATCGGAAGAGGCGCCTTCAGAAGAGGTAACGGTCGTGAAGCGTGTCAGAATTATCAAAGAGAATATTAATGTCAGAAGTGGTCCCGGGAAGGATTTTGAGCGTCTGGGTGCAGCATACAAGGGGTATAATTTCGAGTTTGTTGAACAGGCAGATGATTGGGTGAAGATTATTTATGACGGAAAAGAAGCATATGTATTCGGGGAATTGGTCGAGATTATTGATATGACAATGGACGAGAACGGCGATTATACAGAGTATATTCCGCCGCAACCATAATTCGCACTATCGACGGAGCGCGAATCACTTCGCAAACGAGTTACCGATTCAATAACTATCGAATGCGTTTACCACAGTGGGGGCAGTATGTATAAGGATTATCGGCTTGTGCTTTGGCGCGCCTTGCATCGGATACATATTCTACGAATCCCGTGAAGATGATTCCTGTCGGAATTGCAACAACACCGACACCCAAGAACGTTACAGCCATGCCAACGATCTTACCGATTGGCGTTATGGGATAGATATCTCCGTAACCCACGGTTAACAGTGTGGAACATGCCCACCAGAATCCGGAGAATGCGTTTGTGAACACATCAGGCTGTGCTTCGTGTTCCAAACTGTACATTACCAGAGAAGATGCAAACATTAATACGAGAATGATAAAAGTGGAAGACAGTAACTGTTTTCCCTTTTTTTTGAATACAGTGGTAATGACCGTAAGTGCATCAAAATAGCGGTTGATTTGGAACAGACGTAAAATACGAAGAACGCGAAACATACGAAAAGCAACCAGTCCGCTTGGGAAAAAGAACGGAAGAAAAAAAGGAAAGAACGAAAAGAAATCAATCAATCCTGTTGGGGAAAAAATGAACTTGATGATCGCAATATTTTTTTTGCTTCGCGGATATAGAAACTCAGAGGTCCATACACGCAATAAGTACTCAATGGAGAAGAAAATCACGGTAACCCACTCCACTGCGTCCATAATACCCATATATGGCTCTGAACACGCAAATGTTGAGAAGAATGCAATGAATAAGTTCAGAAGTATCGCAATCACTAAAATGATGTCAAATACCTTACTTGGGATATCGCGTTCTTTGCCTATCTGAATTATCAGAAAAATCCGTTTCTTAATGTTCTTCATAGAGTAAGCCTCTGTCGTGCGCAATTATTGCGGTGGCGCACTTGCTGCCGCCGCATTGGCACGCTGTATCATTTCATTCGTTTGTTGTTGCAATATGGACTCATAGTCGGGACTTGCAAAGAATAGCGTATCATGTGGACACATATTCGATGTGTGTGCCGAAGCGGTAACATTACCGTTGGCATCCACGACATTGGAGCCGCTTTGCAGAGAAATGTCTTCCACGGGTGTCAATTCTATGGTGCCGAATTGACTGAATGGGCAGTTTTCGCATGCACACAGCCCACTGTATGCGCAAATCATACCTTGATAGTGAACATCACAACTCTCGGTTGGAGTTGTTCCCTGGGCAAATAATTCAACTTTTAATGTATTGTCACAAAGTCCTGCAATCGGCAACTTTCCGGAACGACTGCATACCGTCATCGAAACAATGCCGTTTGGCATGGTGAATGATTTATTCGGTAAATCTGCATGAATCTCCGACATAACGCTGCGCCATAATGTCTTGGACAGATTCTTTTCGGCTGAGCCGGAAAGTTTGGCATTATTGTCAAAACCGGTCCAAACGGTCGCTGTATAGTAGGGGGTATATCCGGTAAACCACACATCATTATAATCTGAAGTGGTTCCTGTCTTACCGGCAATCGCCATATTATCAAACTTAACACTGGTTCCGGTACCTTTGGTAACAACGTCAACCATGGCATCGGTCAATAAATATGCAGTGGTTTCCTGAATTACACGCTTACTTTCGGGAACAGAGTTATCAATCAAGACATTTCCGTTATTATCGATGACCTTGGTGTATAGCGTCGGCTTTATATAAGTTCCGCCGTTTGCAATCGTTGCATAACCGGCATTTAATTCCATATTGGTAACACCGTAAGTGATTCCTCCCAAAGCGAGTGCTTGACCGATATCTGTCAACACGGTTCCGTCTGCACGAACCTCTCTGTCAACTAATGTTGTAAAACCAAAATTGATGAGATAATCATATCCGAGTTGCGGTGTAATCTGCGTCAATGTCTTTGCCGCAACGATATTCAATGACTGTTCGATGCCGTAGCGCAAAGAACAGATTCCTTTGTAACCGGTGGTATACCAGTTGCTGACCGGTTTGCCGTTTGCATAATTAAAAGGTGCATCCAATTGGATATCCGCCAATGTCAGACCCGCACTGTCAAGTGCCGGTGCGTATGCCGAAAGCACTTTAAACGTGGAACCCGGTTGACGGCTGGTGTTGGTTGCACGGTTCAATGTACGGCTGGCAAGTTTCGTTCCTCGACCGCCGATCATAGCAACAACATAGCCGGTATTCTGATCCTCTACGGTGATTGAAACCTGTGGTTGGATGGTGAGAGAAATCTTTTCGGAAAGAACTTCATCACCGTCTTCCATATGTGCGACTTTATATGCTTCAATCGCAGCATTGGCATCTTCTTCCGAACCATAAAGGAGATTAAAAGAGGAGTTTGTCTGTTTATAATATGCTTTGAACATTTCCTTGCTGTGATTTTCGAGGTCACCGTTGGCTTTCTCTATGGTAAGTGCATAATCCAAGTAATACTTGGCACCTTCCGGATAGTTTTCTTCGTTGGAGAATACATCATCACAAATTGCCTGTATTTGCGGATCCTGTGTTGTATAAATAGAGAGACCGCCACTATAGAGAAGTTTGTATGCCTGTGTTTCGTTGTATCCGCATTTTATCTGTAGATCTTCGATGACTTGTTCTGTCAATTCATCCACAAAGTATGTATAAACAGAAGATGCGGCATTTTCGGTATTGGCATTTTGAATTCGATCGTATACATCATCTTGCATGGCGATATCATACTCCGCTTGTGAGATGTATCCCTGCTCTTTCATATCATTGAGCACCTTTTCACGTCGCGTCATATTTTCTTCCGGATTGGTAATCGGATTGTACTTCGAAGGATTCTTAGTGATTGCGGCAATGACCGAACATTCCGACAGCGTCAATTGATATACCGGTTTATTAAAATAGCGCAAAGAAGCGGCCTGAACACCGAGAGTGCTCTGACCCAAGTTGATGGAGTTCATATAAAGCTCCAAAATGTCTTCCTTGCTCATTTGTTTCTCAAGTTCCAATGCAAGATACTGCTCCTGAACCTTTCGTTTACCGCTTTCGATAAAAGTTGATTCCGTTACCCAGCCTTCAAAGACATTGTTCTTCAGTAGCTGCTGCGTAATGGTACTTCCACCTTCCGTAAAATGAAATCCTGCTTTGACACCGACATAAAAAGCACGAAAAATAGCTTTGATATCAATCCCGTTGTGTTCATAAAAACGTGCATCTTCGACAGCCACAAATGCATCCGCCAAATCCTGGGGTATTTTATCCATGGTGACATAACTGCGGTTTGAGTTCTCAGCGACCAGCTTCGTCATCTCATGACCTTCGCAGTCATACACAACCGTTGCATAACCCGTGGGAACCACGTCAAGTGTGGAAATATCGGGAGCGGAACTGATGACTCCCTTGAACATGCCGAGCCCGACACAACCCAAAAGTATCACTGCCGAAATAAAACAAACCAAAAGAGCCTTCAAAAACGTGACGAAGCACATTTTCTTGGCTTTGACTTGCTTGGATGTAAGTGCGTGTTGTTTTTTCTTTACGCCTCTTTTACTATAATTCATGGCAAACCTCCATGTTATCTGTATCACAATTTCCAATCTTCAACAGTATACCAAAAAAGCATAATGAAATAAAGGTTTTTCTTTTATTATTCACATTTTTAGGAAAGGTATACCAAAACAGAATTGGATTTTGGTTGAAAATGTGCTATCATAACCGAAGACGGTGAAAACTATATAGAATAACAAATCCATTCATAGAGAGGAAGACAGTGGACGAGGCAAACAAACTGCTTTTGCAGCAGGCAGAGGGCGAAATTACCGAGAAAAAATCACGTTTCATAGCGATACTTACACCGATTGCCACGGAAGCGGAGGCAGAAGCGACGATTGCCTCCATAAGGAAACAATATTGGGACGCAAAACACCACTGTTATGCATGGATTGTAAAGACAGAAAGCGGTGATCATGTCCGTTGCAGCGATGACGGTGAGCCAGGCGGTACGGCAGGGAGACCGATGCTTGAAGTGTTGCAACATGAAGGACTTTTTAACGTGGTTGCCGTTGTGACGAGATATTTCGGCGGCACATTGCTCGGTACCGGCGGGTTGGTGCGCGCCTATCAGCAAAGCGTCAAAGCTGCACTTGATAATGCGGATATCGGCATACAAGAAGACGGAATACAGGTAAAAATCACACTGGATTACGGCGATCTGGCAACCGTGCAACATTATATGCAGAGTGCGCCGATTCGGCAAGAAGATGCGGTTTACGAGGACAAAGTGCACTTAGTGATTCGTACCAAACGCGTTGATTGGGAAGAAGTCCGAGAGGATATGATACGAATCACCTGTGCGAGAATTATATGGGATGAACCGGAAGAATGTATTTTGATTGACAGAATGAAACATAGACAAGAATAATCGGAGGAAGAGGAT
>CAYMCV010000096.1:0-9735 GCA_964389005.1 uncultured Lachnospiraceae bacterium
CATTGCTTTCTTGAATTTTCAGGGTTGCATTGCTGTTTATTTGTCAAGGTTCTGTATCGCTTTTCAAGTGAAAAGAAAAGCACCGCTCGTTCAGCGGCTTTCATATAATAGCAAACGAAGCGGTGCTTGTCAACACTTTTCTTCATTTTTTCAAAAGAATCTTTTATCAAAAATTCTTAATGCTTTAATAAAAATGAAAAAACCGCTTGAAGTATAAATAATACTTGCTATGATGTACTTATAGGCGCCTAAATAAATCAAAAGCGAGGCAAAAAATGAACCTAATTTCTATCGGAAGTATTATCAATCAAGAAGGTACCATGGCAATTCAAGTTTTACCCGAATATCGCGAAGCATTGACCGAAATCGACGGCTTTCGCCATTTACAGATTTTGTGGTGGTTTGACGGATGTGACAATGCACAATCACGCAGCACGCTAATTGAAAACGAACCTTATAAAAAAGGGCCCATGCGCATCGGCATTTTTGCGACCAGAGCACCCGGCAGACCCAATCCAATCGCATTGACGACGGTTTATGTCACGCATGTGGATCATGAAAAGGGCATTATTTTCGTTGCATACCTTGATGCCTTTGACAACAGTCCGGTTCTCGACATTAAGCCTTACACGCCGAGTCTTGATCGCGTCGAAAACCCGTCCGTACCGGCATGGTGCTCCCACTGGCCTCATTGCTGTGAAGATTCCGGCGATTTCGACTGGTCAGAAGAATTTAATTTTTAGGGGGTGCATTTGGTGCTTGCAGACTATATAACTCAAAAACCGATATTGACCACCGAGCGGCTTAGATTACGACAGATGACGCGTAATGATGTTCCCGACTTGTACTGGATGGCCGATACATCCATCTATACTTATTGGGGTAAAAAGCCCGGCAAAACCGACAAATGTCCCGAATTGCTTTTTACACATGAAGAGAAACCTACCAAAAGTTTTCATTGGGGCATTGCCCTAAAAAACACCGACCGTATCATCGGTGAGTCTTACATCTATCTTATCGAGAACGACCGCATGGCAAAAGTTGCATTTCGTATCGGGAAAGATTTTCAGCGAAACGGTTACGCAACGGAAGCACTGCAAGAGATGGTTCGCTTCGCATTTTGCGAAACAGAACTACAACGCTTGTGGAGTGATGTTGACATCCGCAATATCGGCTCATGCAAGGCCATGGAGAAGTGCGGTTTTCAAAGAGAAGGGCTGATTCGTCAAGGTAAAATGGTCTCAACCTGGTGCGATTACTACATCTACGGAATGATAAAGGAGGATTCAAATGGCATTTGATTTTAAGAAAGAGTACAAAGAATTTTATATGCCCACCGGCAAACCGCAAATCGTTACGGTTCCTGCCGCCAACTACATCGCAGTGCGCGGAACAGGTAATCCCAACGACGAGGACGGCGCTTACAAACAGTCCATCGGCATTTTGTATGGGATTGCTTTTACCATAAAAATGAGCCCCAAGACAGACTACCGAATTCAGGGCTTTTACGAATATGTGGTTCCGCCTCTGGAAGGCTTTTGGTGGCAAGACGGCGTTGCCGGTGTAGACTATTCCAATAAGTCCGCATTCCATTGGATTTCGGTCATCAGACTGCCGGAGTTTGTGACGGCAAAAGATTTTCAGTGGGCTGTCGAAACAGTTACCGCCAAAAAACATCTTGACTGTTCAAAAGCGGAATTTCTTACCATAGATGAAGGTCTGTGTGTGCAGATTATGCATGTCGGCTCTTATGACGATGAACCCGCCTCCGTCTCCAAAATGCACACATTCCTTGAGGAGAATGGATACGAACTGGATTTTAATAACAATCGTCTCCATCACGAAATCTATCTCTCCGACGCGCGAAAAGTACCTGTGGAACGAAGAAAAACCGTCATTCGACATCCGATTAAGATAAAAACACTATAGCATATCTTATCGGAAATAATGAACTTCTGTAATATGTAATATGAGTGGGATTGAAGTTATAGGCCACCGGGCTTTACTTCAATTCCACTGTCATCATTTCTTCATTGGTAATTAAAACATATCTTTGCGGTGATGAAGTCGGCATCATCGTCAAAACCGTGGCATCAAAATTCCCGACAAACTTATTCTTACCCCCGATGTTATGAATCACGCAAGCCGTCTCGCTGTATACAACAATCTTATCACCGTTAAAGAAAATATCCCGATACTCTATGTCAGTCGTAATCGAATCCTTCTGTCTTCCCGACGCATCGTAAACATCGATACGATACCTTGCTTCTCCCGTCGCATCGTTAAATACCAATGCAACATAGTCATCGCTGCTGTACACGGCAATAATCTTCTCCTGTAACATGACTTCTGTCGCGCTGACCGGTTTTTGACTGCCGCGATAAAACATACACCGATTGTCTGCAATCGCCACTGCCCCTTCATCACCCAAGAAACGAATCTCCGGTGCAATCGCATTCGCATATGTATAACCGCTGACCAGATTATCGGTTTCATTTTTACCCACTTCACCAAAATTGTAAAAAGCAATATTGGTCTTAATTTCACCACTGTCAACATATAAATATGAAATACCGACGAGATAACCGGATTCGGAAATACCGATTCCAAGCGGGTAGCCGCTGTTTTTCATGCTGGTACTAAAATATGCCTTCTTTTCACCGGAAGCGTCATAGACATAAATCGGCGTGGATTTCACATCCTCCAAAACCGCGATAACAATGCCGTTCGCCGACACACGGAAGCTGCGAATCGGCATACCCGTATCAATCCGCCCCAGAATTCCTTCCGTATTCATGACATAAATCCTGCTGCCGTTGTAATCCGCAATTCCGACAACATCCTCACAGATATCAACCATCGGATTCTGCATTTCAAATGTCTCATTCCAAACGATATTTCCTTCGGCATCCATACACTTCGCGCCGTCGCTGCTATATGTAAACACATGACTTTGATATCTCAGATTCTTCACGCCCGACACTGTTTCCATCGTTACTCTATTTAGAACGTCATATGTGGTGTACTCTTTGTTTTTTAGATAAAAATAGAAAAACAATGTTGCCAACAACAATACAATCAACACCAGTACCACGCGTACAATGATACTCATCCGATGCTTCATCAACCGCATCCAAAAATCGGAATCCTCTTCGCTTGGTTTTGCTTGAAACTCATCCAGCGCTTTTCCTTCTTTTGGACTCCTGAATCTTGAAATTGTATTCTTCGTTGTTCTTTTCTTCACTCTTTTATCCTTCCGTCGTCTTGTATCAAGACGCTAATCGATTTGCGGCAGTCTGATTTTCTGCCCATAGAAAATCGCATTTTTATCTTCAATGCCGTTCAACTCGCAGATTTCCTCAACATAAGTAACGCTCCCGTAAAACTGCTTTGAAATCCGATTCAATGTATCGCCCTTGACGACGATGTACTCGTTCACGCCATCCGCATTGATATCATGAATAAGAACTTCTTCCTCTTCGGAATCGATAACGTCCGTAACCTCCGCCATTGTATCAACCGGTTCCGGATGCGCCGTCATCTGTGGTTCGTTCGCGTCATGCGGCTCAATATCAGCGCCTTCTCCGAGCTTAGCTTCTTCATGCGTTGTTTCCGAATCCGCTCCCTCTCGTTTGCTGCTCTCCCCTGTTTCTTCCCTCGAAACGGTAATGCTTCGTTCCTCTGTCTGCATAACCGTCTGAACCTCGTCCTCCGCAGAATCCTCAATTGTTGATGCAATCTGAAGCAGCGTAAGTTCAACTTCTTTCATTTTGGAGTACTGGTTAATCATCGTTATTCCGACGCATGTAACCACAATCATCAAAAAGAATGCCATCGCCAGCGTTGCGTTTGAAACAAAATTACGCATCCGATTCTGTTTTCTCTCCGCAAGCGACATTCTACAATTGTCTGTCGTGTCGTCTTCATACGACTCCGGTAACCCACGCGCAGTTTCACCGTGCCAATCAATTAAATACTTCTGCATGGCATCATTCCGCGTGTAAAAAATACTGTACCCGCTAACCTCCGTCGGTCGATCCGTTGTATAAACGTAAAATGCGCACTCCGTAGCGCCCGCCTCCATCAGCGATAGTATGCGCGGCCTGCCAAATGCCGACTCTAAATGACTTCGATAAAAACTATCCATATTCGGGCGTGCATTTTGATGCATCAGAAATGCCCATCCCAAAAAGAACATATCACTGAAGTGTTCTCTTTTCTTCGCAATGATATCACTGACCGCCGATTCCGGAATTCTTCCCAAATCACCCCAATTCACATTAACGCCAATCGCTCCGTAAATTGTATAGGTTCGTTTTTGCTCTTCTTCATAATATACGCCGAACAGAGCCGCAAGACAATCCTCATCGGCCTGTCCCATCTGTGACAGATACGTTACCGTATAATCTTCTATGTATATTTTATCGTTCTCCGGCATGAGTCCGATCTGTTTCTTATTCTTCAGTGTCATCTGTCCGATCTCCGACTGCGTTCTGCTGCGTGCCATGGAATCCTCTCCTTTCCGTCTTCCATCAAAATATAGCATACAGCCGCTGTCGGTTTTTGTCCTTTTCACACCTAAAAATTGAAAAAGCGCTCGACATTTTTCACATTATTCTCTATCCAGATAAGCCATATAATTTACAACCATTAACGCAATCTTGAGTGTCAGTGCATCATCAAAAACACGAATATCCAACCCGGTTGCTTTGGCAAGTTTTTCGATTCGGTAAACCAGTGTGTTTCTATGCACATACAGCTGTCGTGATGTTTCCGATACATTCAGACTGTTTTCAAAAAACTTATCTACCGTATTCAACGTCTCCTCATCCAATTCTTCCGGTATCTCCTGACCGAAAATCTCTCGAATGAACATCTGGCACAACTGTACCGGCAGTTGATAAATCAATCTGCCGATTCCAAGATTGGCATATGCAACAACATTACGACCCGGATAAAAAATCTCTCCCACATCCAATGCCATCTTTGCCTCTTTGTATGACTTTGAAACTTCCTTCAACTCCGAAATTACGGTACCGTAAGATACCCTCGTGTCAACCAATACCTCTGTATTCATTACGCTCAAAATCGTCTCGGCCATGTCCTGAATTTCTTCCGGTCCTTCCTCTGCCTGTAACGAATGAATCAAAATCAATGTCTTTTCATCGACTGTCGTAACGCAATCCTGCATATGCTCCGCATAGGCGGACCGCAACACTTCTGCCGCATCCCTCTGTCTGTCCGACGGGCACTCAAGTAAAAATACCACGCGTTGCTCCGATAAATTAAGCCCTAATTTCTTGGCACGATTATGAATATCGACCAACAACAAATTATCCAGAATCAAATTCTGAAAAAAGCTGTTGTGACTGTATTGTTCGCGGTATGCAATTAACAGATGCTTCAACTCATTGACGGCAACGCGTCCGAACGTATAAGCATCAGCCTGATTCCCTTTTGCAAGCAATACATAAAAGAGTTCATCGCCGTCTTTTACCTTAAAATAATAATTTCCGTCCACAATCTGACTGTCCGCAGGTGACACGAAAAAAGTGTTCATTACTTCCGGATTGATTTCTCCTTTGGGCAATGTATTTGCCAAAACCAATCCCTGCTCGTCCGCAACGCAAAAATCCACTTTACTGATTGCGCAAAGTTCATCGATACAGGTTTGAATGATTTGTTTTGTAAGCATTGTTTTCCGCCTTTCCCGTTGGTTTGCCAAATAATCTTCTTTACGAATGCACGAGCACCATTGCTGAAGTCGGTGGCAAAGTTATGGTCAATTTTCCCTTAGTTACTTCATATGTCTGCGGTATAGACGAAAATCCTTCCGCATGTGTTATCATTCTTCTCGTCATCACGGATTCCTTCGGGACTCCAATCACCCAAACGCGAAGTTCTCTTGTAATTTCATTGGGGCTGTTATTTACAACTACAACCGTTCTGTCTGTTCTGTTAAATCTTCCGTATGCCAAGAAATTAAAATCATCGCTCAGTCTCATCAATGAGCCGGTCTTTAATTCATTTCTCTCTTTGTGCAGCGCAATCATCTCTTTGTGAAACCGAATCAGTTCTGTATCTTCCGCACCCCACGGATAGGTTCGTCGATTATCCGGATCCGTGAAACCGCAAACCCCCGCTTCGTCACCGTAGTAAATCGTGGGCGCGCCCGGCCAGGTCATCTGCATCAATACCGCCTCGCGAAAGACCGCTTTGTTGACTCCCTCTTCTGCCGCTTGAGAACCCATAGTATTGATTCTTCCGACACGACGATTCGTTCTGGTTAAAAAACGAGAATGATCGTGATTGCTCAATTCATTCATTGCAACTTGCAGAGACGGTTCCGAAAAACTACTCCCATAATGAATCATCGACCCCCAAAAACTCTCCGCATTTCCAAGCAAATCCTCGCGATAATCGTCACTGTGCTTCTGCATTCCGGTCAGAAACCATGTGATTGGCTCCATAAACGCATCGTAATTCATTACGGTATCCCATTCGTTTCCTTTGAGCCATTCTGCCGTATTCCCGTAATGCTCAGCCAAAATAATTGCGTCCGGATTCGCTTCTTTTACAGCCTTGCGAAACTCTTGCCAAAAATAATGGTTAAACTCCTGTGAATGCCCCAAATCCGCCGCGACATCCAATCTCCACCCATCCGCATTGAACGGAGGTGAAACCCATTTCTTGGCAATTTTTAGTATATATTCCATGAGTCGGTCGGAACTTTCGTAGTTTAACTTAGGAAGCGTATCATGCCCCCACCAACCGCCATATGTGTAATTGTATGGCCATCTGTCTTCCTCGTAAAAATGGAAAAAATTACGATAAGGACTGTTCGCATCAACGAATGCACCCTTTTCGTAGCCCTCGGCATGCTCGTAAATCCGCTCTCTGTCCAACCACTTATTAAAAGAACCGCAATGATTAAACACACCATCAAGTATGACACGAATTCCGCGCCTGTGTGCCTCTGCAACAAGATTTGCAAAGAGTTGATTCCCGGCTTCTAAATTATGAATATTCGTTACGCGATTGATATACTTGGTTGCGTAGCGATTCTCTCTTTGTTCTTCTGCCAACAATTCGCCTTCTTCGTGGATGATTTTCCCGATGTGTGGGTCGATGTAATCGTAATCCTGAATGTCATATTTATGATTCGACGGAGATACAAATAAGGGATTAAAATATATCACATCAATCCCCAAATCCTGCAAATAGTCTAATTTATCTATAACGCCTTGTAAATCTCCACCATAAAATTCCCGCACACCCATCTGCGCAGGATATTTGCCCCAATCCTCAACCTTTTGTGTATAGTCACCCAAATACATGTATTCACGTGTCTCTACATCATTCGTCGGATCTCCATTATAAAACCTATCAACATAGATTTGATACATTACCGCGCCTTTGGCCCAATCCGGTGTTCGAAAGCCCGGAATAATACGAAAATTGTAGTATTCCTGTATTTCCTTCGTTACGCCCCGCATGTTAAAAAAGCAGGTCATTTTGCCCAATTGAACCTCAAAATAGTAATGTATCGTATCTTCTTCCAGCTGAATTCCGCACTCATAAAAATCAAACTGCGCATCGCTTTGCGCATTATGCATCAGAATTCGTTCGCCGTCTACTATCAAATAAACACTGTCCACATTGTTAATCGCAGTACGAAAACGAATGGTAACAATTTCATTCTTCCCGGGTTGATAGGGACTGACATAGTCCTCCGTCATATCGCTAAACAATGCTTTCTTGTTCAACAACGGACGCATAGAAGCAATATAATGTTGGTTTTTTTCTGCTTGTAAATACAAACCGATTCCCATGTTTGTTCCACTCCCGCATTTTATGCGTAAATTCGTATTCTTATTCTAGTATATTTACGATATTTATTCAAGTGAAACCCCGAAACCCATACAGAAGTTGGAAAAACTTTATTTCTGATCTTCACCTACAATGACTAATTTTCCGTCCTCGATAATCAATCGAACCTTGTTTGTAGTAATTCCTGCAGCACCCAGCGCTTCCTTGCTCAACTGAATTCTGTGTGCCTTATCCATAACGGTATATTCCTCATGAAGCCCTTCTTTTTTGTTGAAATTCTCATCTTGTTCAATCTGCTGACGATATTTTTCTTTCATGATTTTTTCTGTGCTGATCTTACCGTCGGAAATCATGATAACACGATTGGTTTTATCTGCAATTCTCATATCATGAGTTACTATTATGATTGTAATGCCGATTGTTTTGTTTAACTGACGGAACAATTCCTGAATGGAATCTGCTGTTTTGGAGTCAACCGCGCCCGTAGGCTCATCTGCCAACAGAATATCTGGTTCGTTGGCAAGTGCAACCGCAATTGCAACTCTCTGCTGCTCGCCACCCGACATTTGCTTCGGATATGAGTCTTTTTTGTGCATCATACCGACCATCTTCAGCAGTTCCTGTGCGCGTTCTTTCTTTTGGCTCGTACTCATATCGGAAAAGCACATTGCCATCATGACATTCTCCATGGAAGTCAGATACTCAAATAAGTTTCTTGCACTTTTTTGCCACACAAAGCCGACGGTTTTCTTGCGATACTCCACCATCTCTCTTTCCGACATATCAACCAGATTTTTTCCGGCAACCACAATTTTACCCGCGGTCTGTGTTTCAAGTCCGCCAATCATATTCATCAGTGTACTTTTTCCGCTACCGCTCTTACCTATGATTGAGATAAATTCACCGCGGCGAACCTCCAAATCCAGCCCCTGCAATGCCATAACTTCAATCTCATCGGTTTTGTAGATTTTAACCAAGCCATCGCAAACAATCAGTTTTTCGGCTGTATCTTCCTGATTTTCATCATAATTTTCTTCTGATACGACATCCGTCGCATCTTCCTGTGCAACTTCCAACATTTCTTCATGTAATGATTCCATATCAGTTATTTTCTCTCCTGTCAATGAGCTCACCATCCTCCATCTCAAAAACGACGTCGCCAAGTTCCATCAAATTTGAATCATGCGTTGTCATAACAATGGTTACATTTTCTGTTTCCACCAAATCACGGAACAGCTTCATAACTTTGATACCGGATTCTGTATCCAATGCGCCGGTCGGTTCATCGGCAAAAACAATCTCCGGTTTGTGAACAACGGCTCTGGCAATCGCAATACGCTGCTGTTCACCGCCGGACATCTCTCCGGGCATATGCAACAGTCGTTCTTCCATTCCCACCAATCGTGCCGCCTGACGAATTCGTTCGTCATGAACCGATTTGCTCTTGGCGAGGCGCAATGAAAAATCAATATTCTCATATGCGTTCATAATCGGAACCAAAGCTACCGATTGAAAGACGAATCCAATCTGATTTCTCCTTAATGCTTCTTTTTTACTCTCCGAAAGTTTGGAATATGCTTTTTCGTTAAAAAACACTTCTCCGGCGGTCGGCTCATCCAACGTACTCAAAATATTTAAAAGTGTCGTCTTCCCGGAACCGGAACGTCCTTTCAAAATTGTCAGCCGCCCGCGCGGTATTTCCATATTCACATCCTTCAAGGCGTAAAAATCACCGCCTCCGGTATGAAAACTTCTCTTGATATGTTCTGTGGTTATGATATTATCCATTTTTAACCTCCATGCCTTTACCGTTCTATCTGCAGTCTGTAATGCTTCGTCGACATTATCATAAAATCAGTCTTCACCCAGTTTCAACGCCTGTGTGATATTCATCTTCTTAATCAA
>CAYMCV010000097.1:0-6245 GCA_964389005.1 uncultured Lachnospiraceae bacterium
GTACCGATGCCGCGAAGGTATTGGACGGATTGATTCGGGAGACCAAGGTGCCGGTCATTTCACAATAGTAGCGACATTTGTCATACATAATACGCTTGATATAGGGGAGAAGCGATGTTAAAAAACAGACTCATCTACATCGGACTCATAATCGGAAGCGGTGTTTTTGCAACTTTTTACGGCGGTAACATTCCCAAGATGTTATTTTGGTTTTTGCTGTTGCTCCCCGTAACTTCCGTTCTTTATACGGTTCTTGTCTATCTTCGTTTTCGCATGGCACAGACGATACCTGCGGTTAAGGTCGTAAAAAACCAGCAGGTACCTTATCATTTTGTCATGGCAAACGAAGATTTCTTTCCTTTTTTTCACATGAAGATTCATTTTTTATCGGATTATTCCAAGATTGAGGAAAAAACAATGGAAAAGGAATTCTATGTATTGCCGAAAGAACGAATCGAGATGGATTCGATGCTTTGCGGAAAATACAGGGGTTCGTATCAGGTCGGTGTCAACAGCATAGAAATCACCGATTTTCTTTGTTTGTTCTCGATACGCTATCCGATTATGTCCAAGTTAAAAATTATCGTGTGGCCGCGTGTTGTTAATCTGTCGCATATGACATTGTCAGATTCTGCGACGGACAGTAAGAACATGAAGTATGCGGTGGCACCAAAAAGTGACGTTCTGGATCTGGAGTTGCGTAAGTATGCACCGGGGGATCGGATTAAACTGATTCATTGGAAGGCAAGTGCCAAAAAGAGAGAGTTAATGACGCGAAAATGTGCCGAGGATGAGAAGAACGAAACCATTCTGTATATGGATTTGACGCCAGTAGGCGAAGATGAACGGCGTATAGAAAAAGAAGATAAAATCATTGAAATATCACTTGCCATTGCGAAGTATTATCTGGTCAAAAAAGAGCAGTTTACCGTTATGTATGATGGAAACAGGAAAGATTTACAAACGCTGAAGTCGTATTCGATTCGGACACAGCGTGATTTCGAGACTTTTTATACGGATTGTGTGAATCTCTACTTTTCAGCGGAACAAACGGAAGAAAATGTTATCAGAGAATATCGTGCAAGCGGCGTTAGTGATTCCAAATTCTATATTTTTGTTTCCACTGTTTTCCATGAAGAAATCTACAAGGCACTTTGCGATTTGTTTCGAAGCGGAGCGCAGATTACATATTTTTATGTGCATGAGGCAATCGCCAAGGAGGATGAGAAATCCGAGAATATGATTGCGGATTTACAGAAACAGGGCGTAATGATTTATCGAATATTGCCTGAAGATGAAATTGAAAAAGTATTACAAGGATAGTAATTTTTAGCATAAGATCAAACGAACAGCGGAGGTTCCCGGTGAAGGCAGAGAAACTGAAACTATCACTCATCTATGAAATTGCGAGTATTGCGGTCATGGCGACTGCAATACTGTTTTGCGTGCGCGATTTAATTGTATGGGAAGCGAATGATTTCGTGCTTTTGTTGTTCTGTCTGCTGTCTACGGGGTTGATTTGCTGTTGCAGATATTACTACAAAAACAAATTGCTATATCTGTCTCTGGGGACGGCGGTTGTATTTGTTTTCTTATTGTTCCTGATTTTCCGACCGGATATAAAGGCAATCGTCGAAAGTGTTGTCTTTCTGGAACTATGTGTCAGCTTGTTGGTTGCACTTGTTTCTTATCTTATCTTCCAGAATCGTGTGGTCAGAACCGTGATTACGGCAATCGGCTTTTTGTTATTGATTTTGTTACCGTTCATTCACGTTGATTTATCCGTGATAGCGGTATCTGCCATTTTGTATCTATCTGTATTTACAGTTGTCGATTTATATATGGATTATTATCATAAACGTAAAAAAGAAAGTAAAGATTACAGAAGCAGTGCTTCCTTTTTTCCTTTTTACATACTTCCTATTATTGTAATTATATTAATTCCCAAAAGCGAAGAGCCGATTCAATGGCAATTTGTGAAGGATTTTTATCAGGGTGTGGTAAAAATATATCAAAATGCAAGCGACTATGTCGAGAATGCATTTACAGAATTGCAATTTGCGTTTGATATTTATCCCGAGGAATACAGAATGAATATCACCGGCTATTCCGGACAGGGAAGATTGGGCGGAGACATTACGGACAATCAATCGAAAATGCTTTTAATCAGCGGAAAGAAACCTGCCGGAAATACTTATTTCATGGGAGCGAGTAGCGATACGTATACCGGATATTCCTGGGAAAAGACGGTTGATTGGTCGGATTACAAGGAAGAGTACTATTTGGATTATGCAGAAATGTTGCATGCGCTGGCTTTAAGCGGTGTCGACTCACAAACGGCGTTGGATAACATAGATGTTTCTACGTTGACCGTTACGCATTTGAATATGCATACGAAGACGCTGTTTTACCCATTAAAAGTTACAAGCATAGTTAATTATGGAAAGTCTGATTTTACATCAAACGGTCCCAATATTGTATATGATAAAGCGGTAAAAACCAAGAAGAGCGGTTATCGCGTGACGTTTATGGATATCGATTATCAGAGTGAATGGATGCTTTCAATGCTGTCGAATCCTGAGAATTATTGGTATGCGGGGAACCGTTCCGTCAATAGTGAGCGCATGGAAGAGATTCAAAAAGAATTGCTGAATGTTCGTTCAAACGGGAATATCGATGTAAATGCGGAACAACTGCTTGTAGAGAGAGCGGCTTTTATTAAGAGCGAGTATATCAAATTACCGGAGACGTTGCCGGTGCGTGTCAATGAACTTGCAGAGGAAGTGACGAAGGATTGCAACACGGATTATGAGAAAATGCTTGCAATTCAGGAGTATTTGAAGAATTTCGCTTATACCAAAACACCGCAGGAAATTACTGAGGGTGATTTTGTTGATGAATTTTTATTTACAATCAAAGAAGGATACTGTACTTACTTTGCCTCTGTTATGGCAGTCATGGGAAGATGCGTTGGCGTACCGACAAGGTATGTGGAAGGATTTTTCTGTGACTATACGACGTTGGACAGTCCGGATCAATATATCATTACATCCAATAAGGGGCATGCTTGGTGCGAGTTCTATGCGGAAGGAATCGGTTGGATTCCGATGGAAGCGACCAACGGCTGCGGATATACGAGAAACTATTTTCATGCGTCCGGTACTGTTTCGAGTTCCGGAGTTGTTGAAAATAATGAAAGAAACGAGAAAGAAATCAATGAGATATACGACGAACTGACGCAGGAACAGGAAGAGGAGAATGCGAATAAAGTTGATTGGGATCGCCTGCTGAAAGTGATTTTGCTTGCGGTAGGATTGATTGCATTTGTCGTTGTTGTTTGGTACGCATGGATGCGGATTGCCAAACAAATGCGGTATCGTAAAGCATCGCCGCGCGATAAAATATTGACCAAGGCAGCTGAAATCTTCAGGCTTTTGGATCAGATGGAACCGAATCGCAAAGAGTATCGAACCGTTGAAGGATATATGACTATTTTGGAACAATATTTGGAGGGGGAGAGTTCTCAATTAAAGAAATTTTATTTATCGGCAAGATACTCGGAACATGACGTGGAAGAATCCACGGTCAAAGTTTTTGAGTCCGCAGAGAAGCGGTTGACAGAAAAAGCAGTTGAACAGAGTCGCGGTTTCGGTCGAATCAAACTCAGGCTCTCATAGTGTGCGAGCGGAGATATGCGGAAAGTACACCGATGTCGATATTGTAAATGTAGAATCAATCGAAATTTAGTTTCTTATAGACAATGAAATTCCCTTGTTTTCCGATACGTTCGACCACACCGATTTCGGTAAAAACATTCAATCCCACGGCGGCAACGGTTTTGTTGATACGTGCTTCCTTGGCATAGTCGGCGGATGTAAACTGTATCGGGAGAGTATCCGGTAGGAAACACAGATAATCTTTTATATGATTGATGCGGATTTCATCGATAATTGTAATTGGAAATTTGTCCGTCTTAGTTGCTTTGCGACGTTTGTTTTTGCCGTAACCATCCAGAAGTCTGTATTCTTCAGTCTCCAAAAAAACAAGTATGAAATGCAATGAAGGGTTGTTTAGATACATTTTTATCTTATATAGTTCCGGTAAAATCTCGTACTTCGTTCCTTTTCTGGAAGATTTCCTCGGTGGTTGCATCTCTCCGGTTTGCGGATCGATGTAGCAGATGGCATTTTTTGCCGAAATGGGATATACGACGGTAACGTCGTGTTCTGTCAGGAAATAGTCAAGTTTCTTTCTGAGAAGATGAAACTGACGAGTCTGGATTTCATAAATTTCACCGTCAAGACAAATGTCTGCTACAAATGTACCGATTTTTTGCTCATGATATGCGACATTGGGCGCATAGTAGTATTTCAGTACTGCATGAACTGTTTTTTCGGAAAGCGTTCCGATGCCGTTTAGTCCCTGCATTTGTCCGATGATTTTGTCCTTAGCTTCTTCAAAAAGCACTAAATCAATGAGTTCGTTCATAATCGTTTTTCTCCGTTTTTGGTGCGGATTATTGTTAAAGCCTTGTATACGCGACCTTTTATGTTAATAATCGACAAATTTCTGTTGATTATTTATTGATATTTCACAATGAGTGTGTTATTTTAGATACGTCGTTAGCGACAGAAAAAGGAGTACGTATGAAAATAGATTATAATGTTTTCTTGGATTTGGCAATCATTATTATTGCCGCAAAATTTATGGGTTTATTGGCCAGAAAGTGCAAGGCGCCACAGGTCGTGGGAGAAATCATTGCCGGATTGTTAATCGGACCGAGTATTTTGGGTTGGGTTGAGCCGTCGGATTTTCTTGTACAGATGGCAGAAATCGGCGTTATCTTGCTGATGTTCAGTGCCGGTTTGGAAACCAACTTAAAAGATTTGATTAAGACAGGACCCAAGGCATTTGTAATAGCACTTGCCGGTGTATTGGTTCCGCTCGTCGGCGGTACCATTTTGTATATGTGTTTCTTTGGCTTTTCCGCCATCGGAACCCCGGATTTTTATAAGGCAATTTTTATCGGATGTATTATGACGGCAACTTCGGTCAGCATTACCGTACAGGCATTAAAGGAAATGGGACATCTAAAAGGTGAAATCGGAACCACGATACTTTCGGCGGCAATCATTGATGATGTCATCGGTATTGTTGTTCTGACGGTTGTAATCGGGTTTACGAATCCGGCAGTGAAACCGTTAACGGTTGTCTGGAATACGGTTTTGTTCTTCTGTATTGCCATCGTTGGTGGCTTTTTTGCCTATAAAATTTTTAAGAAAATCGATATGAAATATCCGCATACGAGAAGAATTACAATTGCCGGATTGGCGTTGTGTTTCGTGCTTGCGTTCTGTGCGGAGGAATTTTTTGGGATTGCAGACATTACAGGTGCTTATGTTGCGGGTATCATACTTTGTAACATCCGCGACTCGGATTATATTGCCAGCCGTGTGGATATCAACTCCTACGTTCTGTTTGGTCCGATTTTCTTTGCAAGCATCGGATTGAAGACCAATATTGACAACATGAGTTGGTCAATTCTGTGGTTTTCGCTTGCATTTGTCGGTGTTGCACTGATTACAAAAATTATTGGTTGTACATTGGCAGCAAAAGCGTGTAAAATAAGTATGGCGCATTCATTCAAGATTGGTGTCGGAATGATGACAAGAGGGGAAGTTGCTTTAATTGTTGCACAGCGTGGATTGACCAGCGGATTGATGGATTCCGTATATTTTACATCGGTAATCCTTTTAATCATTGTCTCATCCATCGCCACACCTATCTTTTTAAAACTTCTATATGCAAAACATACGGAACAGGAAGCATAGGAAGTAACAAAAATCACCTATAGGAGAAGACAGAGATGAAGAAAAAACAATGGATTGGTTTGATTGTAGCGATGGTTCTGTTTATCGTTACCTGTGCATCCAGTATGGCATTGAATATCTGGAGCAACAGTGTGATAAACAAAGCGAATTCGTCCGCCTCACTGTTTGGCGGAAGTGTAGCGTTGCCCGTTTCGGGAGAGTACGTTGCAAAGATGTATTTATGCGGCGAGATGTCGGATGCAGTAACGACGAGCGGATATTTTTCTACGGATACCATGTCGTACAATCATGAGTATCTGATGGACTACGTGGATCAATTGATTGCAGATGAGAATAATGTCGGTATGTTGATGTATGTGAATTCACCCGGCGGCTATGTTTATATGGCAGATGAGTTGTATCTGAAATTGGAAG
>CAYMCV010000097.1:6255-9508 GCA_964389005.1 uncultured Lachnospiraceae bacterium
ATAAGGAAACGAATCGCCCGATTTACTGCTATTTTGACAATATGGCGGCTTCCGGTGCTTATTACGCATCAATGGCAGCTGATGAAATCTATGCAAATCGTATGACGGTAACCGGGTCCATCGGTGTTATCATGTCTACATATAACTTAAGCGGTTTGTTTGAGAAATACGGTATTCAGGAAGTAACTATTAAGAGTGCCGCAAACAAAGGAATCGGTGCCATGGGTACACCGTGGACACAGGAACAGTTGGATATTGAACAGGCAATTGTAGATGAATACTACGGTTACTTTGTGGATGCAATCGTTGCGGGACGCGGAATGGAACGAGAGGATGTTCTGAAGCTTGCAGACGGACGTGAGTATACGGGAACACAGGCGTTGAATAACGGATTGATTGACGGATTGATGGATTATGAAGATTATGAGAATCGTGTTATGAGCAACTTCGGAAGTAATGTAACACTTTATGAGGCACAATCTACGGAGAACCCGTTTGCGGCTCTGATGACTTCTTTGGAGAAAGCGGTTCCGAAGTCAGATATGCAGATATTGCAGGAATTATCCCAAACTATGGAAAGCGGGGTGCCAAAATATGAAAGTGCCAACTGATCGTGGTGATATCTGTGCAGGATTCTTTCCACGATTGGCGGCTTATACAATCGATCAAACGATTGTCAGTTTACTTGTTGGCGGATTGTGGTTTGGAAAAAGCATGTTGGAATCTGTATCACCGAGTTTGTTCATTTTTAAGAACGTATTGTTCATGTTTGATATTTTTGATATTCTGTTGTACTTAATTACAGTTTTCTATTTTGTCCTGTTTACTACATTTGCGGGCACAACACCGGGAAAGAGGCTATTAAACCTTGCGGTCGTGGATGAAGCGGGAAATAAAGTTACATTCATGAAAGCATTGTATCGGGAAACCATTGCACGCTATTTGAGCTCATTTTTTTACTTTGGTTATATTATGATTTTTATTGATAAGAGAAATCGGTCATTTCACGATTACTTATGCGATACAAATGTAATATATATTGTCAGAATTCGAACAGTAGTGAAAGAGAAGAAGTTAGATAAGCCATTATCTGCGTCGATACCGGGAAATAGGGTGCCGGTGGGGAATCAGAATCGTCCGATGGGATATGAAATTCCGCAAGCGCAGATGAATCGTCCGGAAGGCTATGTGGCACCACAGGCGCAGATGAGTCGTCCGGAAGGCTACGTGGCACCACAGGCGCAGATGAATCAAGCGATGAGCTACGAAGCACCGCAAGCGCAGATGAATCAAGCGATGAACTACGAAGCACCGCAGGCGCAGATGAATCAACAGGCGGGATATGATAATTCACAAGATTCTCCGATGGTACCACTTGGCGAGAAAGTGATTTCATTACAGCCGGAAGTTATACCGATGGAAACAATAACATCAGATGCGACATCGTCCGGTGTAACATTGCCGGAATCAACGCAAACTGTGGTTGAAGAAGTCGGAGGATTACAGAATCCGGAACCGATAGTTCGGGAAACCGTATATAACGAAACGGTGGAGTCGACAGAGAGATAGTTATGGCAGAAAAGACGAACGCAATTCGAATTTTGGATCAGAAGAAAATAGCTTATCAAGATTACACCTACGGAGACGGGCAAGCAATCAGTGGCGTGGAAGTCGCAGAAATTCTGGGGCGTGACCCCGCAGGGGTTTTTAAGACTTTGGTAACGGTTGCCAAGTCCGGACAGTACTATGTTTTCATGGTTCCGGTTGCAGAAGAGTTACAACTGAAGAAAGCAGCGGCAGCAGTTTCCGAGAAATCATTGGAAATGTTGAAACAGAAGGATTTGTTCCCATTGACCGGCTATGTACACGGCGGATGTTCTCCAATCGGGATGAAGAAACAGTGGGTTACGGTCATTGATGAAAGTGTCCTTATGCAAGAAACGATACTGTTCAGCGCCGGGAAAATCGGTCATCAATTGGAGATGCGGTTGGCTGATTTGCAGAAGGTGATTACGCTTAAGATAGCGGATATCGTAGTTGATTAATGAAATAATAGTTAAGGCGTTATCTATTTATCCATTTGGGTAAGAGATAGCGTCTTTTTTGTTGATGAGGGGCTTTATTAGGTTTGTCTATAGGCGGGGATGGCATTCGGGTAATAGGTACTACACATGTCAAAGCTGCTTTGGGGCCTATCTGAGTAATTTCGTTAAATCGGGCCCCGTCAAGGTCTGTGAGGAGCCCCCGAAAGGGGCCTAAATTATGCGAAACATGAAAACGGGCCCCGTCATGGCCCGTGATTGAGCCCTTGAAAGGGGCCTAAATTAGTTGAAACATGAAATCGGGCCCCGTCAAGGTTTGTGAGGAGCCCCCGAAAGGGGCCTAAATTAATCGAAACATGAAAACGGGCCCCGTTAAGGTCTGTGAGGAGCACATGAAAGGGGCCTAAATTATGAAAATCATGAATTCAGGCCCTTACTATCACACATATAAAAAATGAACACAAAAAGAAATAATCGATGTCTTATTTCACCGGAGTGTTATTTTGTATTGTTACAGTATTAACTTCAATGAACTTTTGTATTGAACAGAGTAAATCGCAGCAATAGTGTTGCATCTTTGTGTAACAAGTAAGATTATAATTAATCATCTTCTTTGAAGTTCTTCTTCTCCTGTCCACACATCGGGCATTTGTAATCTGCAGGTAAATCTTCAAACTTCGTGCCGACAGACACTCCGTTTAACGGATCGCCGTCCGCTTCTTTATAATAATAACCACAAACGTCACAGTAATGATTTCCCATGGGCACGCCTCCTATCCGCAAATAACAGTTACGACAAAATACCATTTTTAGTCCAATCATAAAAAGTGTAACACAAGATTTAGATGTTGTCACTAGATATTGTGAAAAAAGCGTGAAAAATGACGAATAATTGTGCAAATAGTTGATTATTTGAACACATTATTTGTATAGTCTGTCGTTATTATTAAGAAGGACTTTGCTTGACAAACAAAACCTACTAATGTAATATGAAATTGTAAAACATATGAGATTGTCAAAATTAGGGATTCATATTCGTATGATTAGTGATTATTAACTATATTTTTTAACAATATTATGGATAAGGAACAAAGATGAAGAAAACCGCGAGGAAAATTTGCATACTCTTATTAGGATTTATAATCGTAAATACAATTGGTTGCTCAAATCAAACACCGGAAACAACCACCACTGAATCGGAGTCAATTAAC
>CAYMCV010000098.1:0-9504 GCA_964389005.1 uncultured Lachnospiraceae bacterium
GCTCAATTCCAATCTCAATACCCTCATTTTTCTGATCTTCCCAAGCCTTACACATGTTGTACACACCTCCCTTTTCAACTTTCATCTTCAAATTAGCGAATGTATTCATCACATTCACGGTTTCACTGTCAACTTGTTGAAACGCTGCATCACTGTAAATGACTTCCTGCATTGCTTTTTTATCCTTCGAAAACTTGATTACTTCCATAACTTGTTTGACAGATGTCTTGAATTTGTCAAAATCTTCAATCTCTCTCGGTACAATCAGATTCAACTCATAATCCTGCGCCTTACCAAGCAAGGTCTCCGATGAACCAACAAACATCTCGCTCAACTTCCTCGGCGCATCCCACGCTTTCTCACCCCAATAGATCACCAGTGTTATCACAGGGACGATTCTATCTTCTTTCGTAAATTTTGATAAAAACTCGTCTTGATTCTGTGTGTCCTTTGCCTTTCCATGGGCAGCACCAATGCGTTTTACCTGCTTGGCATAGTCTACTGCGCTGTACAACATATCTCTTACAGGCATTGCATAGTGGATGTTGCTCTGATTCTCTACCCCAAACAGAACCAGTACTGCTTCCTTCGATTCTTTCACCGTACAGAATTTGAGCAAATCTCGATAACCTTGTTCAAATCCAATCATCTTCTGTCCGTCAATCGCATCATCAGATATCGCAATCAATTCAGCCGTATCTCTGTCTGTCAAATCTTCCGGTCGAATAATCTCTTTACCGTCATACAGAAAGTAATTCCATATGTCAGCAAAACGTCTGTTGTCTCCAAGAAATTCTCTTGTTATAACGTCCTTTTTCCCCATCTTTTGTTCCTCTCTTTCTTCTGCTTTTTCAGCAATGACACATAAATGCAGAAAAAGAGTCTCTCGAAACAAAAGTATTTCTCCATATTTATGTTAGCATTGCCCTAGTTAAAAATCAATACTTCGGTATCCATGTTTGTTACTTCAATTTGGAATCTGTGGTCGATATGACCGTGAACAGAATCTGTAGATGAACTTAAATTACCACACTATTTTATGAATGGCAAGATGTAATGTTGATTTTTATCTTCATAGCACAAAGAATTCCACGCGAACAATCGCCCGGAATTCTTTGTGTGTATTTGTCAATAATTCAATTTCCCTGTACTTAAGAAGACACCCAAACTTTTTGTTATTGGATCAGCCTTGCAACAGTGGATAAATCGACAATGTTAATCTTGTTGTCATTGTTCATATCCGCTTTTTTTACCGACTCCCAATCATCACTTTCATCTGTCTTATCGATATGTCGTGCGACAAAAGCAAGGTCAACAATATTCACTACCCCGTCGTTGTTCATGTCGCCCGGAATCGGTTGTATATCTTCAGATAATTCAATTCGATAAATACGATAGTCCTCCTGTTCATAGGTATCACTGAATTGTCCGTTTACAACGCCAATTGTCTCTATTTCTTCACCGGATGCATTCAGTACGGTTGCTTTTCCGCTCGTAATCCCCGGAACAGTAAATGTGGTCAAAATCGTTTTGTCCTCATCATAAGCTGCAATATGATTCGTTTCTGCGGAAAGCGGTTCCGGTTCTGTCAAACGCACCGTAAACAGGTAAATGTCATCTCCGTCCTTTTTGGTCATTGTATCGACGCGGTTATTTCTGACATTACTGTTATCTGTAATCCATTCTTCTTCCGCTAAATCGGCAGACAAAATTATCTTCCCATAAGTTTCCATGCCAGTTTTAAATTCACTCATTGCATCATACTGTATGGTATCTCTTTCAAAATAAGCAAAGTACTGTACACCCTTGGCACCATGAACTACCGATAGCCAAGATTCCATCAATACCTGCTCCGACGTTGGACCCGGTGTGTTACGACTTGCATCAAGGTCACAAGGCTCTATAACTGTAATAACCGGAAGCATCCCCCCTGCCACCTGATTGATATAGGTATCAATCGATTCGGCCCACAAATCAATAACCCCTCGTTCCTTATTAAACAGTCCCTTTGTCTGAATACGATACTCCAGTGGATATAAATCAAAGGACAGAACATCACAGAAAAAAGTATGACGATTATTCTGTTCCGTACTTTCCCAATATTCATATTCCCTCTGATATCTGGAAGCACCCGCAAGCGCTCCCATTACAGTTGTGGTATATGTTACGGGATGCTGGTCATCAATTTCTCTTGTTGCATATGTCCATGCTGAAAGAACATGCGGTGGTACCTGTTTCGTCATTCCTCCGATATCCGGTTCATCCATCCAACACCACATCAGCATTCTGTTATGTTCCATAGTTTCTGTTACAAAATTTCGCATTTTACTTATGCTTGTTGTTCTCCCGTTCCTTGAAGGAACTGTAAAATCTCCGCGCCCCGGGCCAATTGCCATCCAATTTCTATCTGCACATTTATCCAAATAATCCGCCCACAATTCAGGTGTATATAGACCCGTGCCTCCCTCTGTATTGTAATAACCGATTGTATTTGCCGTATTCAATGAATCTTCGAAATCATTCATCCACCCGAGATCAATCATATACGCACTGACAGGGTAAAAAGGCTCACCGTCAACACAAATGGCATTCCACTCATTGATACTGACTTTTGCGATTCCATCATAACTTTTTGAAAACTTCTCATTCCAGACACCACCAAGCTTATTGCCGCTTGCATCCGTCAAAACTGCACATAAATGATAAGTATCTGCCGGAAGTTCGCTATAATCTGCCAAAAACTTCACCTCAGTCTGCAAATTGTTTTTATGCAACAATTCCCATGTATTTCCCGGCTTATCTCCGACAAGCGATACATTAAGAATATTGGTAGGCTCTGCGACTACATTGCTCGGTATCGTTGCTGTAATAAATTGCGCGCTTCTGGTATTGAACGGTGCATGACAAAGTTCAAAACCATCCATGGGTTTTTCACCGGTCACGGTAATCTGAATGCTGGTTGTTTCATAAGCAATCACAGTTGCATCCGCCGCGGCAAGAAAATCTTGTGTGAACTTATCAAAAATGCTGACCGACAATGTTACGGTATAGATTCCCGGCGTCATGTAATAATGTGTTACTGCCAGACCCGAATTTGACGAGGTATTTCTGGGTGCCCCAAATTTACATGTATAACCATCACCGAAATCCCACTCATAACGAGCTCTGTTTAACAAATAAGCATCCGGATAGGTCGTCCCTTCTCCCGAAAAAAATACCTCCTCATTTACTTCCACCTCGATTCCCGGACGTACTTCAATATTAGGAATCAAATCAGATACTTCTTCATTTTGGGGATTTAGTGTTTGCTCCGATGTCAATTCACCCGCCCTGACCAAATTCGGGTTGATTGCTGTCAAAAGCAAAATTACGCACAATCCCAAACATATGATATTGCTTAGTTTGCTACCTTTTTTAACCATTTTCCTCCTGCCTTTCTTCATCATTAACTTACTGAGGTTACCAAATAACAAGGTCAATATAGCGAATTATCATTTCGATTTCTACAAAACTTGGAGATAGTGACTTTGGGCTAAAAGAAGAACTTTTGGTCAAACATAAGTATTTCATGAGCCGAGATAGACAACAAATCCAAACTTTTTGTTATTGAATCAGTCTTGCCACAGTGGATAAATCGACAATATTAATCTCGTTGTCGTTGTTCATATCCGCTTTTTTTACCGACTCCCAATCATCACTTTCATCGGTCTTATCTATATGTCGTGCGACAAAAGCAAGGTCAACAATATTCACTACTCCGTCGTTGTTCATGTCGCCCGGAATCGGTATATCATACCCGTCAGCCATCGGTAATGCAATGGTCGGATTCCATTTGGTATGATACGAACCACCGCTTCCATATATGTCTTCACAGAAATAAATCATATCGCCTTCTTTCACATCGACAGCCAATATGTGTGAATACTGCATATGATCTGTATATAGATGCTTTGTCCACAGTACACTGTCATTTTTCTTAATCGTAACAACCGTACCATTATCAAACGGTGTCCTTCCTCCGAGAATTGCTTCTCCGGAAATAGTCACCCTCCCGTCTTTCGGTGCTTTCCATGCGCGAACAGAGTATCCCAAATCTTTATTTTCTGTATGCTGCCTGTCATTTTGTATCCACGGTCGATACAAGGAGTCTGCCATTGTCCACATTCCCTTTGATTTTGACCATGTCAATTCTTCTAATACTTTTGCATTATCCTTCGTAATACATCGATAATAGTACCATTGATTCTCCCCTTGTTTATCGCTGAAATCCTTTTTGGCATTGTAATACTTGATTCCGTCACGTGTACAATTCATTCGGTAAGTTTCGGCAACTCCCGCAGCGTCTGTGTATATGACTGTAATCAAATTGTCTCCGAGTGCAAGCGGAATTGTTGCAGAGTTATTTCCGCTCTCGATAAACTTACCATTGACAGTAACCTGTCCGCTTGCATACTCAGGAGTGACAAATACAGTCTCGGTCTCATAGGTGAGCGGAACCTGATACTCATAAACTCCTGTTTCAAGTGTGATTGTTTCATCGTTTATACGAAGACCCCGAAATCCCGGTAATTGTTCAACCTCAACCACGCATGTCGTAAATATGCCTGTTTCCTTGGCAGTGACCGTAATCGTTGTCGTTCCACCGCCAATTCCCGTAATCTTACCGGTTGAATCCACAGTTGCTATGTCTGCATCATCGGTCGTCCACATCAATTCCTGATTTCCTGCATTTGCCGGATAGAACATAGCTACCGGTTGTTCCGTGTCGCCAACGCCGAGAGATATGGCCGTATGATTTAAAACAATACTTCTGATTCCGCTTCCTGCCTGCTGATACTCATATGGACCGATATCAATTCCGGATCCTGAAATTCTTAATTTTTTATCTGCATCCGTTGAAAAAACACTTTGCATTCCCTTATCAATGGCAGGGGAAGTCGCCTGCAAATGATAGTCTCCGTTTGCTTCATTTACAAACAAGGGATCAGCCGTGATATCGACTTCGCTTTCGAATGTACGCTGCAACTTATACATTAGGTTGTTTCCTGAATCAGTCAAAACAGCACCTTCGAATGTACCATATGGAACCTTAACATCTACATAAATATTGTTTCTGTAAGAGGCCTGTCCGCCTTCTCCTCGTACCATGGAGCCAAAAATCGCATGATTACCAATAAACAAATTATTCTCGGCAACTATATTTCTTGTCTTATAGCCACACATTGCCCAAGCATTGAATCCCTTGATGACATTGTTGCGAATCGTAATGTCACTTACCAGGTATTCACCCGGATAACTTCCACTCTCTAACCAGATTCCCTGATGGAGAAAACAGTCGACATAGTTACCCTCAATCAGCAAATTTCGCGTAATTTCACGATTATTATCATAAATCTGTATGAAATCCACATGAGAAGTTCCGATGTTTTCTTGTACCAAATCTGTTACATGATTATTTCTGACGATATTGTTATAACCAAATACGCGCATGACATCTATATCTCCATGGGAAATCAAAAATGCGTACCTTGCTACTCCTGTAATTTCATTTTCGGAAAACAAAAGATTGTTCCCATTGATTCCACCACCCGTGGTACAATTTCTGAAGATATTCCTCGCCATATAGTTATTTTCACCGCTTAAATAAAAACCCCCGCCTGTTGCATTTGTAATTTCCATTTTTACAACCTGTGTGTTTGAACCGCTTACAGAAATTCCGGTTTTACCGGATTGCGTATAAAACATGACATATTTCTTTCCTTCATGCTCCTTGATTTCATATGCTGCTTCGTTTGCGCGAAGTTCACTTTCATTCGCAATTTCTCGCAATCCGTATGTTTTGAGTCCTTCGATACGATAATAACTTGCCTCTAATGAAATTGTTCCGAATAGCCATGCCCCTGAACTTTCAGTTTTTAGCGTAATCCATTGACTTTCCGTTCCGGGATGCTTCGTTGTAATACGAACGGCACCGCTATAGTAACCGTCTTTTACAACAATAACATCACCCGGCGTTGCTGCATCCACCGCGGATTGGATATCTATATAGGTCTCACCCTCACCCACCATCAACTTGTTGTTATAACCTGTTGTAATTGTAATCGGATTGCTTTCTTCATACAGAAATCCCATTGCATCTGCCGGACGCACCGTAATCACATAACTTGTGTCCGGCGCCATATCCGTGAAAGTATATCTGTTTGTTGTCGAGCGATAACGTTCATCTCCGTCAACATAGATTACATATTCCGTAGGCGTAAATTCCACCGGCGTGTCCCATGCAATTTCAACGTTTGAAGAATACACAGACAAATCACTCAGTACCTGTATATTTCCCGACGCTGCATCAACATTACCGATGATTCCTGTCTTCCCGAAAAATATGATACATGTAATTAATATCAGACTCAGCAGAATTGATGCGATATTTCTTATGACTGTACTGTTTACTTGTTTTACCCTTAACATTTTAGCCTCCTTGTGCACTACGTTTGTCACCATTATGTTCCGCTTTTCGTTGCACCATAAATATACATATATTTCTTCATGAATTTCTACAAAATTTGGAAGATAGTGACTTTTGGCTAAAAAGAAGTGACTTTTGGACAAACTTTTCTTGAAAAAAGTGACTTTTGGTCAAAAAAGAAGTGACTTTTGGTCAAAAAAGAAGTGACTTTTGGTCAAAAAAGAAGTGACTTTTGGACAAACTTTTCTTGAAAAAAGTGACTTTTGGACAAAAAGAAAGTGACTTTTGGTCACTTGTGAGTTGTAATGTATTTTGTAAAAATAATATCAGTACTCGCGTAACACCAACTCGGTAATGCCCGGGTTGTTTCCGTTTATGATCCGCAGAACTTTGGGATGCCTTTTGTAGCCGTATTCTTCTTCGATCATATCACGAATCCCGGTTCCTCCATGATAACCGTGAATCAATCGTAACCGATATACAGCGCGACTCGCTCTGTCAAGTTGACTGTCAATTGTGGTTTTGGCCTGATAGACATTCTTCCCGTGCAAATCAATTTCAATGACACCCGCATTCATTTCGAATCCTCCGTATCATTTGGTTGTTCATGGCAATTCCCCGCATATGGACAACTCCCGCAATCACATCCGCAGGATTTCCCCTTTTTACGGTCTTTAATAATTTTAATGATAACACACACTACAATTGTCATAGTTAAAAATAACACACCGATGGTTCCGACATAATTACTTAAAAAATCTGCCATTGTCATCTCCTTGTCAACGATTCTGCATACGTTGTTTTTAGTGACATATTACTTCTTTTTGGGCTCCCGTGACGAAACAAGCGATATGACTGCTCCGACAATACCACATAACAAACACAGTAAGAACTGTCCGGTACCTTCATAAGAACGCGGTATAATTACTACAGTTGATGCGATTACAACACCGACTACCGCATGATATGCAATCGAATACTTGCGTTCAAAACAGAAATTAACCAGTCGTGCCACAGACAGTGCCGTTACACCAAGGCCTATCAGCCATGGAATAATCACTTTGAGATCAAGCGATGCAATCCCCGCATTCATATCCTGATAAATACCGAGTGACATCAATATGGAAGATGATGTCATCCCTGGAATGACCAGACTGAGTCCCCACAAAACTCCGCAAAAACCAAACCACAGGATATTCGGTGTTACTTGTGAAAGCGTTCCTAACTGCACAAACAGCAATACCGAGAAAAGAACCACGAAACTGACCGCCATCGAAATGTAGGAAGCTTTTGTTCTGCCCTTCTCACCTGCAGAGCGATACAATGCCGGCAATGTTCCGATAATCAAACCGATAAAAAGCCATGTCGCATAGATTTCCGCAGACTGAAATAAAATATCCACAACCTTCGCAAAACCCCAAAAGCCAATCAGCCAACCGATTCCAATCATGAGAAACATTTTCCAGTATTTAACAAAAACGCGTTTTGGATGCGCAAACAATTCCATCATCGGGCGATAAATTCCAAAAATAACACACAAAACACCGCCACTGATTCCCGGAAGAATCGCTCCGCCGCCGATGGCAAAACCGGCAAACAGATTCTTTATGACCATGCCTACGGAAAAGCGTATCGCTTCCGTCGGTTTCCCAGTTTGTTCATTTTCCATTGTTTCTCCCAACCTCACAATAATTAATCATACGATACCGAAAACAAGTATCCATGTGTTCGTCCCTAAAAGGCATCTTTTACAACTGTAGCTCTTGCAATTCTTCATCGGATATCACACGCATTTCCTTCCTTGAAAAGATATCGTACATTACAGGAATTACAACCAATGTTAAGATTGTCGCATAAACCAATCCACCGATACATACAATGGCAATCGGTCGTACCATATCATTCTCCATTCCACCGCCAAATGCCATAATGGACAAACCAAGAATTGTTGTGATTGTAGTCATAAATATCGGTCGCATTCTGGTTACACCGGCTTCGATAATGGCATCCTTACGAGGTGTTCCTTCAATTCGCAATTGATTGATGTAGTCTACCAACACAATACCGTTATTAACAATGATACCCGCCAACATAACGAATCCTATCATGGAAATAACCGAAATCTCCATTCCTGCCAGCATCAGAGCGAATAGGCCACCTGTAACCGCAAGCGGTAGTGTAAACATAACCACAAACGGATCGCGCAATGACTGGAACTGTGCAACCATAATTAAGTAAATCAGCAATACACTGAGTAAAAACATGAGCACCAAATCACGCATTGCGTTCATAATGGTTTCCTTTTCTCCGGAAAACTCATAACTTGTTCCGTTTGGTAATTTCACATTTTTCAGTATCGTCTCGGCCTCGCTTGTTACCAACGTTACGTTTTGACTCTCATCAACCGCAGCCGTAACGGTGACATATCTCTTTTGGTTGCTACGACTAATCTGACTCAATGCCAGCTGTTCATCAAGTTGCGCAACACGCATCAATTTCACATCTTTTTCATTCCCCTGTGCATCCGTGACGTGCATCGTAAAATTCCTGATTTCATCAAGTAAAATTGTATCCGTCTCATCAGCGTGCACAATCACACTGTAATCCTTATCCTGACTGTTTAACGTTGTTGCCGTCTGTGAAGTTTTTAAGAAATTGGACAATTCCTGATAAATTGTCGCGACAGTCAGTCCGTTTTTAGCCGCCTTTTCTTTATCAATATGAATCATATATTCTGTCTCGGCATCTTCCAAACCATCCGAAACTTCCGTTACACCCGAAACCACCCTTAACTTATCGGCAACGAGACGCGCAGCTTCATTTAACTGCTCCTGATTTGTTCCATACACATTTATAACGATTCCATCTCCGCCGAGTGCAGTCATATAACTTGACATATCCGTTGAATTGACCGCTTCTACAGTGTAATTTTTATCTGTAAACAACGCATTGATTTCATCTGTAATCTCCATGCTGGTGCGTTTCGAGTGTGTGAAGAAAAGTCTGTAAATACAGATCTTCTATGATAAGTGTTGGGC
>CAYMCV010000099.1:0-9457 GCA_964389005.1 uncultured Lachnospiraceae bacterium
GCCGGCTCAGCGATCTCCTCAGCATCTGCGGAGCTCCTGTCGGAATCTTCATCATCTGTAAATACTGAATCGTAAACTTTAGGCTTTTTATCTTGATGCAATACAGCTGCCGCCTTTGCAGCCATGTACAATTCTCGATCAAATTCCATCAACCGCTGTTCATCCAGTGGTGGAACGCGGTCTCCGTTTGCAATTCTGCGCGCAATTAACATCAATTTGGCCATATCCTTCATACCGTCTCCGGCATCCTGTGCACTCTCCAACTGCTCCTGCAATTGATCTTTCTCTGCCTGCAACAACTGATTCTTTTCAGTTTGACTCAACTGCTTTCCCTGTTCTGACAACTCCACTGTAACTTCGGTGCTTCCACTCTCCCCCATATGTGTTGCTTTCTTCGTTCCACCATCCTTACCGCCAGAGATACTGACGCAAGTTGTCGAAAGTTGTTCCCCATTTGCCTTATGTATTTGCATTTTGTACCGCCTTTCGTCGTTGTAGAAAATTGTTTAATCGGAAATGTTTTTATAAACAGCATTTTTTATCACTTCTGTTGAATAAATTGTCTTCACATATACCGCAAACTTTTACATGTATTTTTGATAACATTACTATAGATTTATATCGGTATAATTCGAAATATGTTTACTATGTAATCGTTTCGTTTGCACCATTTGCAGAAATTATTCGCATTGGGGTAAGAAAATGTTATTCGTATTCGTTACAGGGGATTCAATTTGCATCGATTATAGAACATTCACTCCGCATCAATTGCAAAACATTCAATTTGTATTGATTATAGACATTCATATCGTATCAATTGCAGAACATTCAATTTATACGGTTATTAAACATTCATATCGTATCAATTTAAGAGAAATACTTGAAAATGATTTTTTGATATGCTAGGATAAATATGCGTATTTTTCATATATTTCTTTCGGCAGATGTCTTTTGTTTTACCTTAATCTATACTCCCCGTTCAAGGACACACTAACATAGGATTCCAACAAAAGTGTATTGTCTTATGTACTTCTACTATTTTAATCAATTTTTAATCAATTTATTTGATCTATGAATTTTTATCTTTGTCCTGCAATACTGTTAAAGTCATTACCTGCTTGATTCTTGTTTTCTCTGTTTTTGTTTCCTTCGTTTTTGTTTCCTTCGTTTTTGTTTTCTTTGTTTTTGTTTCCTTTTTTCCTTTGTTTCCTTTATCCTTGTATATCTATCCTAGTATTTCAATCTTAACTTCTTGACTTTATCTTGTATTGAATCACTCAGCTTTATCCCTTGTTTTTAACACTCGGTTATGTCACTCGGTTATATCACTCAGTAATATCACTCGGCTTTATTTCTTGGTAAATAATCAATAGATTACGGACTTCCTAACTCATGCAAATTGATGTCGCTTGCCACGATGGCCTGATTTTCAACTTTTCATTTTTTAGGCCCCTTTTTCTTCACCAACTCCGCTCCTCACGGGGCCTGATTCTCACCCTTTCACGTTTTAGGCCCCTTTTTCTTCACCAACTCCGCTCCTCACGGGGCCTGATTCCTAACTTTTCACGTTTTAGGCCCCTTTTCCTTCGTCAACTCCGCTCCTCACGGGGCCTGATTCTCACCTTTTCACGTTTTAGGCCCCTTTTAGTCCTAGTCAAATGTAGTATCAAAAACAGATCAAATTATAGGAGGTTTCCATGGATACTTTACTTCTTTCTCTTATTGAAGCAGAAAAGAAATACCGGAAAATCATTGAGCTAATCTCAGCTCAACTGCAACAAATGCCTGACGGACAGTTACGCATATCGCATAACGGCAACATCGTTAAATATTACTGCCATACCGGCGACAAACGATACTTGAATAAATCCGACTACCCGCTTGTCGTCGCCCTTGCACAGAAAGATTACTATCATAAAATCTTATCATCCGCGAAAATACAGTACAAACACATCAAACAGCTACTGGATTACTATAACCCAAGCGAATTTGAGTCCGTTTACGATAATCTCAACGCCTATCGTCAATCACTCGTAACTCCTGTGATTCAACCGATTGACGTTTTTGTGAAAGAATGGGAGTCGGTTGAATACGGAAAACGCATATTTGACGGTGATTCACCCGAAATCTATACCGAACGTGGTGAGCGGGTTTTGTCGAAGTCGGAGAAAATTTTGGCTGATAAATTCAGTCTGATGAGAGTCCCCTATCGCTATGAATTCCCGATTACGCTTTCAACAATAGGTGAAATTCATCCGGATTTCACACTGCTTAATAAGCAGACACGTTGCGAGTTTTTCTGGGAGCACCTCGGTCGGATGGATGATCCGGAATATGCCGAAAAAGCCACCCAGCGTATTCTTGCATACGAAAAGGATGGCTACATACTCGGTAAAAATTTGCTTGTTACTTTTGAAACTCAAAGGCAGCCGCTGAACATGCGCTTCGTGGAGAGCCTGATTAGGACTTTCCTATTGTAGCGCTGTACAATCCATGCCTATTACAATAGACCAAAAAAATACCGTGACCGATTCTTTTAAATCTGCAGCGCGCCTCCTGCTCCGGATACATCTTTACAAATGTAGCCGATTCTGTCGTAACATACGCAATGAATGAGATATAATGCTCTTTTCGCATATCATGCGCAATGGAAACTTCATATTCGTCATCCACAATTTCAATTGTAAGTGAATGTTGCACATCCGCCTCCTCCGCCTCAAGCTCCGGCAATGCAATTCCACAGCAACTAAATGCGCCCTCTCCGATACTCTGAATCACATTCCCGCAAACAGGGCAAACATAAAAATGAACATTTTTCATATTTGCATGTCTGTTTGTATTCGTAATCTGTCTGCCTGTCAAAAGTTCCGCCACCGAAACGCGCAGCGCCTTCGACAAATCCTCAATGAGCGAAATGTCCGGCAACCCCCTTCCGGTCTCCCATTTTGAAATCGTCTTGTCGCTCAACATCAGCAAATCTGCGAGTTCTTTTTGTGTCATCTGCCTTTGTTCTCTCAATTCTTTAATCATCGTACCTGTAACATAATTCACATTTTTCGCTAATTCATTCATTGTTTTTGTCTCCTTCGTAGTTATATAAGTCGTCAATACTTCCTTGAAACTATATCGTACCGCTCCTCTTCTATTGATAAATGCTCTCATCCAACGCTCTATTTTCACATCCTTTTGCTAAAAATCACCGTCCACACGAATAAAGTTACCACACCTTGCTCCTTTTCGTAAACCTACGTTTCGTAGAGATTGACCTTTCATCCCCTTGCGTTATGCAATCTTTTACTATAATCTCTGTTATTTCATCCGCCTCTCATCATAACAAACTGCCATGTATCATCATTTAATCCATGCAACCCAAACAGGTCACATGGAGCAGCCTCATATACTACATATTACATTTGTTAATACAGGACAACACCCCACCTAAAAATTGACACTCCGTACCCTGCAAGTTATACTAAAGTGAAGATTTAAGTGTAAAAAGCAAGAACACACAAGGGAGAATAAACATGGACGCACAAACACCGAAACAATCCTTTTTTTGCAAATACAGAACCCTACTCATCCTTATCGGGATTTTACTTTTATCGACCGCCGCATTTCTACTGCAAGCGACACAAAAAGTACGCTATCACGAAGATGAAATCATGACGTTCACACTCGCGAACTCGACCATTGACGGCTGGCTTCATCCGAACGGCTTTAATCCCGAACCGGCTTCTGTCCCGTTTATGGATGCAATGACTGTTCACAAAGGAAACGGCTTTAACTACGCACAAGTTTGGCGCAATCAGACCGGCGATGTCCATCCACCCCTTTACTATGCGGTGGTCCACACCATCTGCTCTTTCTTTCCGGACACATTCTCGCCTTTAATCGGCTATGGTATCAATCTGTTTTTTATGCTGCTTTGCGTCCTCTTGATCTATCGCTGTTCCATGCTGCTTACCAAATCAACACCGACCGCGCTCTTTACGGCCGCATTTTTCGGTGTCTGTCCTGCTGTTCTTGAAATTGACATGTTCTTAAGAATGTACATAATGGTGATTTTTCTCTGCCTCGCACTCGTAGAGTGGATGTTTTCGACGTGGGATTCCCCAAAGATTACCGTTTGGGGCTACATTCGTCTTCCGCTGATTATCATTGCCGGCGCACTCACGCATTATTACTTCATATTCTTTCTCGGCTTGTTTAGCGTTACATATGTAATATTTCAACTTTTCAAAACCAACTTCATCAAATCCGCCATATACACCGGAATCACCATTGTATCCGGTTTTATCAGTTATTTAATCTTTCCGTCCATGCTTTTTCACATTTTCAGCGGCTATCGCGGAACAGAGGCATTTGACAACATTGTCGCATCCAACGGCTATTTCTATCGGTTGCTCTGCTTCGCAAATCTGGTCGACCGAAACATTTTTTCCTTCCTGGGACTCATTTTTCTCGTCGTTTTCATCCTGATGTTCCGCGCGAAGAAACGCGCCCTGCTGCCGTATATCACGGGCGAGCGCTTTCGCCTTGTCCTGTTTCTCCTGCTCCCCTCGACGGCCTATTTCCTATTTGTCGCAAAAACAGCCGCCTACCTCGAGCCCCGCTACATCTCGCTGATTTACCCGTACATTATAATGATTTTTGTCGCAATTCTCTCCTTCCTCATGCAAAAAAGCCTCAAAAGCCGTCACACCAAGCTTATCATTGCATTACTTTTGATACTCCTGTCACTTGGAAGTACATTTGTCGGAACTTGGTCCTACTCCTACAAGGGCACCGGTGAGGAATCGCTAAAAATTGCCGAACAATACAGCGACTGTGATTGTCTCTATCTTTGTTACTACACAGGCTGCCTTTGGAAAGCCGACTGCAATTATCAAGAATTGCTCAATTTCAAAACCACCACATTCATGGAGAACCAAGACCTCTACCGTCTCCCCAATACGGAAATCGGCCAAAAAGACCGCTTTATTCTCTGTATCGGCGCCAATCCGGGTCAGAGCTACGATGCTGCGCTCCGTTCCGTCCTCGGCATGTGCGAGAACGTCGACTCCTACACCAAATTATATGAATGGAACTACACGCAGGTTTATCTTCTTTATGCCGAATAACTCTTGTCAGTCGGCCTATTCTGTTGTAAACTTTTAGTTAGAAGCATGCTAAAAATAACATGGAGGGGAATGCTATGTTTTGTCGTAAATGCGGAAAAGAACTGAAGCCCAATGTCGCTCGATGCGATCAGTGCGGCAGTACCGATTTTGATTTTTCTCAGGCGGTAGCCGAGTGGGCAGAACCGATTCTTGACGATTCGCATACCGTCATCGCTCAATCCATCTTTTACAAAAGCGGTAACAACATGTTACGCAACGAACCGATTAACAAGTTGCTTGCACATGTCATTAAGACATATTTTGACACCCATCACATTTCTCCCAAGCTTGATATTCCAGCGATTTTTCACAAAAGACTTCGCTTGGTGCTTTTTTCATCCCTGTTGAATATCATTCTTTTATCGTTATTCTTTTTCCACGTATACGAGTATATGTATGTCCTAATTCTTGCCAATATTGTATTTACAACCGTATGGTTTTTACTGACAGATACCAAATCCTACCTAATCAAACAAATCAAGCAACGCCCGAATGAGAAATTTGCATTCATCATTTCAGATGTCCTCGGTACAGAAGCCTACCGGGCCAAAAACAAAACCACCGGTCGAGGGGTACTCTTCTTCTTAATCATTGCGACATCGTTTCTCATCCCTGTGATTGTCTTTTTTCAGCCGCGTTTCTATTATGGGGAAACCGCACCGAATACATATGAAGTTCGCTATTATTCTATGGGCATCATCAATCCGGATATCATCGAAGTACCCACCACATACCAAGGCGGTAGCGTTACGGGACTGCGCGGCGACGTTTTTCGCAATATCATGACCGTTCGCCAAGTCATTCTTCCGAACTCAATTACATACATCAACGGCAACGCGTTCTCAAACGCCAAGAATCTTGAAACAATCAATCTACCCTCGAGCCTGACCTACATTGGCGGCGGCGCTTTCCGTGATTGCAAGTCACTGAAAGCCATCTATATTCCGGATAGTGTAACCGAACTGCGCGGCGAAGCTTTTATCAATTGTACTTCCCTGTCTGACGTACGTTTGTCGAAGAGTCTGACCGAAATTCGCGGCAATACTTTTGAAAATTGCACGTCCTTGACGTTTATTGAAATTCCCGCCGGCGTTACGCGCATCGGCGCACGTGCTTTTTACAGCTGCACATCCCTCCGGTCCGTCACAATTCCGGATTCGATGATTGAACTCGGCTCCTCCTCATTCCGCATGTGTTCCTCGCTCTATGAGATTTCGATTCCCAGCACAACCGCCATCAACGAGCGTGCGTTTAATGAGAGCCCGACTTCCATTCGTTTTCGTAAAAATTAATCTTGCACGGAGAATTCTATGGATAATTATAAATTCATACATCTTTTATATGTACCGACCATGGCGTGTAACATGGGCTGTCGCTATTGTTACTTAGAAGACTTAACCGTCGAAGAGAATGCCGACTTTCATCCGCTCACCACGCTTAAGGACACAATCCATAAGCTAAAAGAGGCAAACATTATTCCTTTCAATATTTCCCTGCATGGCGGTGAGGTAACAACACTCGCACCCGCAGTGTTTACGGAACTGATTGCATATATCGACGACTATTATCGTACCAATCGGGAACTTTTGGAGTCCGCCGGTTTCAAGGTTGGTATGCCGCATATCAAGACGAACCTGTATGATTTAGAGAGACATTTGTCTACAATACGAGACTACCGCGTATCCATTAGCGGCAGCCTGGATTTACCTTTTGTTCTGCATGATGACTATCGCGTGACCAAGGGTGGGGACAAAACGCTCTCCCGCATTTTAGAGAATATCGAACTGCTGCGCGACCTTCCGAACCATAAAAAAGTCTCCGCAACCATTTTTCACGAACATTACGAGCACATGGATGAAATCGTGAACGATATCCGCTATCTGCATCAAAACACCTGCCTTGACATGAATGACTTCAACTTCATGATTGGCTTCGACTATCAATGCAACGGGCTTCTGACGCCCATGTCACAAGAAGAACAAGTCCTGTTCTTCCGACGCATGCATCAGGAATTCGACCATACCGAACTTGACGTCGGTGTCAATGGTGCATGGTTCAACGAATTCGGCCCCGAATACTGTACCAACTGCACCAACTGTGGTGAGAAATTCTTCTTGCTCGAACGAAACGGTGACATTTATTCCTGTGTACGTGGGCAAAAAAATCCGAACTATTTTTATGGTAATATTTTTTCGGATTCTGTGTCGACAATCATGGATACGGCAAGACAAAAGATTTATATGAATCACAACCGCCTTCCTTTTTCGGAAGAATGCGGTGATTGCGCCTATTTGTATCTGTGTAAGACCGGCTGTCCTTTTGTAAAGAATACCTACCGGTCCAATCAGTCTTACACATGTAAATTACAGCAGGAACTCTACCAAAACAGAGGCTATGCACCTGCAGACGACATCAAGATTGCCACTTATGAGTACACACGTGCGCTTCATCCCGAAGTAATGAAACAATACTATCCGGTACCCATTGTTTCAAACCCAAGCACCGCGCAAGCAGATAGTGAACCAACAACGCCGAACTCCGTACAGGTCGATACCGATTTGCCAACACTAATCAGAAACGACGGCGATTTGCAATACATCTATGCACCGGACGTTTTTGTCTTTGAGGCAGACGGCGTGGAATATCCGATGCAATCGCAGATTCTTCGCAAGGTGCGTGACATTGTCTTTTTTACCAAAGAAAGCCGCATTCGACTTCGTGTCAAAAAACACCTGCTTTCGGAAGTCTGCCAATATCCGAACAACAATGCGCTCTATCTTATGTGTCTAAGCGGTGATTTGATTACCTACGGAGATGAACAACGCACCAAGCAGGCGCACTTATTTACGCATCAGATTTTTAAAGGTGTTTTGGACGGCGGGGAACAATCCGAAGACGGCGAATGGTATATTGTTGATTTGTCTGATCTCTTTCGATTATACGGCAATTTTTATGCAGAGGATAAGCCGAATAACTTCTTCGTGACCACTGCTGCCCTGCGTGATTATCATTACCTCAAGCAAAAAAACAATGCTTTTTATCATATACAGGCAATCAATTTACCGTTTCAGAACATAGAATTCTACTATATTAATGAGGAGGTTAATCATGCTGAGCAAACAACCCGAAACATATAATGAACTCATTCGTGCCAAAAGCTGTTATCGGCTGGCGGACTACTTTCGTCTGACGGAGGAACAAATCAATCACATTTATGAATTTTTATCCCAAAATCAGGATAATCACCTTAGTTCCACAAAGGACATGATTACCCTATATCGTTACGGTGCAATTGCCGAGAACATTCCGGTCAGACCCGCCACAGACGCGTTCGACAGCGTATCGATTAACAATAATCAGATTCAGGTGCTGTCCCCCTATGCAAATGATAATTTCTCGAGCAACAGCGGCTCCTCATCAAACAATAATAACAACAATAATAACAATAACGGATAAAGTAATCGAAAAACCCCGTCTCGGTTCCAACGGTTCCGAAACGGGGTTCAATATTGCCGATGCCTGCCACCGGTTTTCTCCGAGTTTCCCAATCAATCCAAGTACCACGGGTTGCCCTCGATTACAGGCATCGAGTGTTGATATGATTATAGTATCTTACTTGTACGCTGTCTGTGTCTTTTACCCTTCTTATTAATAACACCCATCAAATGTACAATTAGCACCAGACATATTACAACTGTCAGCCAAAATGCATGATCACCCTTATGTCGTGCAAACGTCACTTCTATCGTGCTGTCTTGTGTTACATTTTCCATCAAAAAATGATTATGCGTTACATCGACTGCCACATCATTCACCAACAATTTCGATACATAGTAACCGAAATTCGGTTCGAATTCAAACAAAATATTCGCATCGATGCCGGCATACACTATTCCAGCCGGGCTGATCTCACCGTGTTCACACGGATTAACGGTAATCTGATAAACAGAATCCATCGGAACTTCCACCATAAAAACCGAGAGTGAGTCCGCAAGAATTGTTAAGTAACCGTCCTCTACATAGCCAAGGTGCATTTTGATTCCCGAGTCATGCATATGGAACACGCGAAGGGTCTGCCCATTATACGACTCACCCACATAAAATTCCAAAAGCAAATCTCCGAAATATGCCAGAATCTCTCCGTCATCATTGACCAGATTTACATCGCAAATCAACAAGGGAAGGCGATTATCATCCAAACTGCCCATAATCTTTGTAGCGTCCGACTCGCTGTGATCCAAGTATACAATTTTTAGGTGTGTATCGTTATGCATATAAGAAGAAATACTGATCGTATC
>CAYMCV010000100.1:0-9387 GCA_964389005.1 uncultured Lachnospiraceae bacterium
GTGTCTCAAAATGAAAATTAGCGTCCCATGCGTTAAAATTGTGAATACTCATATCCGGTAAGCCGCAGTCTGCTTTATCTGTTTTTTTCCTGACAATTGGATGTTTTTTGCGGAATGCAATCATTCTCTTACAAAAGTCTTGCATATCCGGATATTGTTTTGCACGGCTCCATATCAGCCATGAAATCTCATTGTCCTGACAGTAGGCATTGTTATTGCCAAACTGTGTATTACAAAATTCATCGCCCGCAAGAAACATACAGGCACCACGGCTGCACATCAATACAAGAAAGGCATTCTTTCTCATACGATCGCGTAATTTGTTGACCTCTTCGTTATCGGTCTCTCCTTCTTCTCCGCAATTCCAACTGTTGTTATGATTCTCTCCGTCTGTATTGTCCCATCCGTTTTCTTCGTTATGTTTATTGTTGTAAGCATAAATATCATATAGAGGAAAGCCGTCATGACATGTCAAAAAATTGACCGATGCATTTTGACGTACTTGCGGATCATAGATATCGCTTGAGCCCATAATACGCTTCACTGCAACCTCTGCCATGCCGCCGTCACCTTTTAGAAATCTTCGTAAATCATCGCGATATTTTCCGTTCCACTCTGCCCATCGATTCCATGACGGAAAACTCCCAACCTGATATAAACCACCGGCATCCCAAGCCTCTGCTATGAGCTTCACCCGGCTGAGAATCGGATCGAATGCAAGACTCTCCAATAACGGTGGATTGTGCATCGGCATCCCATCCTTATCGCGTCCCAATATCGATGCCAAATCAAATCGAAATCCATCCACACGATATTCAATAACCCAATGCCTCAAGCAATCAAGAATCATTCGTCGAACCACCGGATGATTGCAGTTCATGGTATTACCGCAACCGCTGAAATTAAAAAACTTGCCGTCCGGCGTCAACATATAATAAATATCCTTGTCAAATCCTTTGAACGAAAATGTCTCGCCTCGTTCATCACCTTCCGCAGTATGATTGAATACCACATCCAGAATGACCTCGATACCGTTTTCATTCAATGTTTTAATTAAGTTTTTAAGTTCGTTTCCTTCATGATTGTACTCAGTCGCAGCCGTATAACTTGTATTTGGCGCAAAAAAGCCGACCGTATTGTAGCCCCAGAAATTCACCAATTCCTGTCCGTCTACAATTCGCTCCGCTTCCATCTCATCAAATTCAAAAATCGGCATCAATTCAACCGCATTGACACCCAATTCCAACAAATATGGTAATTTCTCCAATATCCCCGCAAACGTTCCCGGATTTTTTACCCCGGAAGAAGCATGTTTCGTAAAACCACGTACATGTATCTCATAAATAATCAAATCTGAAAAAGGCAATTCCAGTTGTTTAAAATTTCCCCACTCAAAATCGTCATCTACCACTCTCGCCTTGTAACAAAATCCCGCATGCGGTTTCTCTCCCCAAACGCTCTGTCCCGTAATTGCCTTGGCATAGGGATCCAATAAAAAACCGGTTCTTTGCAGCGTGACTCCATCCTCTGCGTATTCAATGATACGATAGGCATACTCAAAATCAAAAATATCCAAATCAAAAACAATCATGGCGTATGTATTTCCGATTCGATAACTCTCGGGAAATGGGATGACCGCATAGGGTTCTTCCTGCATACGATGAAACAATAAGAGTTCACATCCGACTGCATGAAAAGACTGTACGGTAAAATTCACACCGCCATCTACGATTGTCGCACCGTTTAAAAAGTAATTACCGGGTCTGACCCAGAATTTCCCAACTCGATCAATCCGTTTAAATGCTTCTTTCTTCATCCGTTATCCTCAATTGCCATTAATTATCATTTCTTGGGTTTCTTTTTGGAGGCAATTTCCCGTAAATCATAGGATAGCGCCAACATCGGATTCTCATTGACTTCAAACCATGTATCCACGATCCTTTTTGCAACTTTGTTTGCATTCTCTGTATTCGTATCCATCAACAGCACGATATATTGAAAACTGCTGTAATGTGTTGTAACGTCTCCCCTTCGCAGCGATACGATAATGGAGCGTTCCAACTCTCGCATAGCATTCTCCAATTCCTCCGGTTCTACCGCCACATCAGCGCGATTTGAAATGGTAAAGAGTGCCATCTGCGCCATCTGTCCGGAACGTCCCACGCTACGCGCTATGAACTGATAGATATGCTTAAACCCATCATATTCGACACGATAAGCACCTTCCATCACATTTCGTTCTTCAATCACACGCGAAAGTCTCTCCATATCGGCCGTGTTGCCTTCTTTTGATTCCTTGCTTGCGGAACTCATACCTTCTCTGTCCTTGAAGAAGTGAAAACCGCCTTTTCCGTTTTCTTTGACATAATACAGCGCTTTGTCTGCTTTGTTATACAATGACATGAAATCGGTTGCATCTTCCGGAGCCATAGCAATACCTACTGATACGGAAACATTGTGTCCTTCTCCCTTCACCGCATTCACGTCACGCTCGACATAACTCATAATGATATTGCAATATTCACGAATTTCTTCAATGGTATATTCGCCGCGTAAGAAAACCGCAAATTCATCACCGCCGATACGAGCTGCCGTGTCTCTTGGACCGACCTGACTCTGCAACACATCGGAAAACTTCACCAACACCGCATCGCCCATGATATGCCCAAAGGTATCATTCACTTCTTTAAAATTATCCATGTCAAAAATGAGAAAAACCCCTGCAGCACCGTCATGTTGCAAATAGCGCTCAACTTCGTCTTCCAGGTATTTTCTGTTCCATAAGCCCGTCAATCCGTCCTTTCTGGCACTGACGGACAAATCCTTGCGTAAATCCTCAATCTGCAAGATTTTATCGATTCTGCTTAACATGACTTCCGGTTCAAAAGGTTTTAGAATGAAGTCCATCGCCCCCATCTTCAACCCACGAATTTCGCTCTCTCTCTGGTCGTCCACAGTCAGAAATACAACGGGAATATTCGCCGTTTCCGGATTGGCTTTGATGATTTCCAGTGTCTGATATCCATCCATTTCAGGCATACGGATGTCCAACAATATCAAATCCGGTTTCGCTTTTTGCAAGAATTGAATTGCTTGCGCGCCTGATTTGGCCATGGACAACTTATACTTCTCCTGTAACACCTCAGCTGCGCATCTTAAGTTCGTCGTTACATCATCCACTATCAGAATATGCTTTCCCTTATCCATGTCTCATCCCCACAATTCCCTATAACAATATCTAAAAATTGCCTTTTCAGACATCGTTTAGATTCCTAACCAGTTCAAAACTTCTTTCTTCATTTCTTCTTTACCGCATACCGTATTATGCAGTATCGGTGCGGTTCTGATTTCTTCCACTGCCTTCGGAATCGGTATCATGGAGAGTTCGGAAAGTCGATCCACCAATTCAAAATCGGATTCTTCTTCAACGATTTCCTCAATTGCTTCCATAACGCTTCTTGCAAATTTATACGGACTCGCTGTGGAAATAATGACACTTGCTTTTTTGTCTGCCGTTGTTTTCTTATATGTACCGTATACGTAAGCCGCCACTGCGGTATGTGGATCAATCACATATCCGTTACGTTCGTAAACTCTGTGAATGGTCGCCGCTGTCTGCTGCTCCGATGCAAACCCGCCATAAAAATCTGCCAATTGTTCTCGCATCTCCTGCGTAATTTCATATTTTCCCGTGCTCGTAAGCGAAGCCATCAACTCCGCGCTCTTCTTTGCATCCGCACCGGCGATGAAATAAATCAAACGTTCCAAATTGCTGGAAATCAAGATATCCATGGACGGTGAAGAAGTCAACACAAACTCCCTGTTACGGTCATAAACGCCGGTGTTAAAAAAGTCAAACAACACTTTGTTCTCATTGGAAGCACATATCAGTTTCGCAATCGGTAAACCAATGCGTTTCGCATAATAGCCTGCCAAAATATTACCGAAATTTCCGGTCGGAACCACGAAATTCACCGTACTGTTCAGTGTAATCCGTTTCTCTGCACAAAGTCTCGCATACGCATAGACATAATAAACGACCTGCGGTATCAGTCTTCCGATGTTGATTGAATTGGCTGAAGAAAACAGATATCCGTTATCTGCAAGCAAATCACCAAGTTCTTTGTCGGCAAAAATACCTTTCACGCCGGTCTGTGCATCGTCAAAATTGCCGGTAATCCCGATGACTTTGACATTGCTCCCTCTCTGTGTCAACATCTGTCGTTCCTGAATGGCACTGACACCGTTTTTCGGATAAAAAACCAATATCTTCGTTCCCGGAACATCTGCAAAACCGGCCAAAGCCGCCTTCCCCGTATCTCCCGATGTCGCCGTTAAAATAACAATCTCTTTTTCCACATGATTCTTGCGCGCAGCCGTTGTCATTAAGTGCGGTAAAATGGATAATGCCATATCCTTAAAAGCAATTGTGGAACCATGGAACAATTCCAAAAAATATGCTGAATTTGCCTCTGCCAATGGTACAATTTCTTCGCAATCAAATTTATCGTCATAAGCGGCATTGATGCACTTTTTCAGTTCATCCTCCGTAAAATCCGTTAAAAACAACTTCATGACTTCATAAGCAATCTCGCGGTAATTCATCTCCGAAAGTTCCTGTATTGTCTTATCCAATTTTGGAAATTCGGTCGGAACAAACAAGCCTCCTTCTTTGGAAAGTCCTTGAATAATCGCCTGTGACGCTGTTGCCGAAACATTTGCGTCTCTCGTACTTGTATAAAATAAACTCATCTTCGTCCTCCATGCCTTAAGGTAACGTTCAAACATAATTGTAATGTCACATCATATGATACCGGATATGCAAAGTGTCAGATAATTTCAATCTGCGCCACTGACACAACTATATCATATTTGATGTCATTTCGCAACCTCAAAGACCGGTGTAAAATTCATGTCCACCGTGTTTCAATACACTTGTCAAGTGTTCATCAAACCATTGCATTTTTATCGGATCCGCATATTGTCGTGACACAAAATACAACGCACCTTCAGAATAATCCTCACCATAAAGTGCACGTTCCACTGCCTCTTTCGTATCATCTCCCGGAATTGCCGTTTCGTATTTCCCGTTTGCAATCGGCGAAAACTGTGTCACGCCGTTATCCCGTTGAAATACTACTTCTTTAATTGTATTCGGAAAATTTTCGTTTTTCACCCTGTTAAGTATGACATTTGCGACCAGAATTTTACCGGTCAGATCCTCGCCTCCCGCTTCTGCCTCCACAATTTTTAGCAATATTTCATACTCCTCACGATTGATATCATATTGGCAGGAACGCTCCAATACATTCATCTGTACGACCGGATGATACCCTGCTTTTTCGTCCAAGTTTGCATAAACCAGTTGAATTTTCTCAGGTTCTTTTGGCGGAATCGCCTTTTTTTCCACGTTCATGTTCAAAACTACAATCAACAGAATTCCGTTGCACAGCAATAAAAAGAGTGAATACTTACGATACATTTACCGTTTCCTTTTCTTTCTCCCATTTAGGACCGCAGTCTGTACAAGATTTTGTCCCACTACTATTCTATACAACATCTCTTCGTTTCATTCCAAAAAACGTATTTGTGTGTTATACTTCCAACATGAGAAGTCAATTACCGGGTGTTTATACAACACATAAAAAAGACAATAGCATCTATTATCGTGCATCATTAACCTTTCGAAACAAACACATCAGCCTTGCAAGTTTTGACCGCGAAGAAGATGCCCACCGATGTTATCTCGAAGGAAACGAGATTTTAAGGACTCCCTCGATTACGCTTTCAGACTATAATGCTCATTCTTTACTTCCTTTCGACAAATGGGTGGTACTGTTGAATTTTCGTGACAACGGGCTCTATTTTTCGACGCCCATATACCTCAAAAACAAATACTTCCAATATCATCTTTCACCGGAATGCTGTCTAAAATTTGACACCGATGACTTGTTTTTTTATGCCTCTCATAAAATTATGGTGCGCGGCGGTCATTTATTTGTTGCGGAATACGGAATGCAAACCAACATTGCAAGTCGTTACGGTATAAAAAATCACGCCGTATATGGGCGTGATTATGTTTTCTATAATCATGATATCTATGATTATCGTTCTCGCAATATTCATATTATCAACCGTTACCAAGGGGTTCATCACTTGAATACCAAAGGCAGACAATTGTATCGTGCCAAGATTCACATCATCGGAGACTATGTCATCGGAACCTATAAAACAGAGATTGAAGCAGCAATTGCCTATAACAGAGCCATCGATGTTCTCAAAAAGAACGGTGTCGACATCAATTACACCTACAATGAAATCGACAATCTCTCCCCCAAAACCTATGCAGAAATCTATTCCGCTCTAAAAATCAATCCAAAGATTACTTTATGGAATAATCAATAAAACTAATATTCAAATCGACGTTGCCCGATACGCCTTCCACTTTGCCTTGTGTCGAATACTGCCACATTGTAAATCGATACGGATAGTCAGGAACGTCGCTCTCCTGCGCCAGCCATATATCCAAATCCGTCAAAGCCGCATAATTAATCTTCGTCAATACCCATTCTTTGTCACCGTATATGACGGCATTATAACCGGATTCGCGAATTTTACCCACAAATGTACGCGCAATTCTCGTCCGTTCTTCTTTGGTCAACGCATCTATGCGCGATGTGTCATTGTCAATGGATTCCATGTCAAAAGCAACCGGATAGGTAATCTCATAATCAGCCAAGTATTCTATCACCATCTCCGCTTCCTCAAGTGCTTCTTCCTCGGTGATGGCCTGCGAGAAAAAATACACGCCGACGTTGAGTCCTGCATCGGTTGCGCGCTTGATATTATCGGCATAACACTCATCCAACATCAATTGCCCGGAACTGTAACCGCGTGCCCCCAAACGAATCATGACAAAATCAATTCCGTCTTTTTTAACCTCGTTAAAATCCACATATCCCTGATACTTCGAAATATCAATTCCCATATAAGACGATAACTTTTGTTCTACATAATATGTCATACGATTGTCACGCGACACCAGTCCGGTATAATCGTACTCATTCTGTGGAAGATACCGGCTGACAGATATCCATTCTTCCGTACCGTCTGCATGAACCACAAGTGTATGGCTTCCATCCTTTGTTATGTCCGTTTCCTCGGATGCGTCCTCACTCAATTCCGGTTCCTGAGACTGCGGCTGCGTTGATTCGTACTCCTCCCAGATATCGAGATCGTCGGAAATCAGCGTGCTTCCGCTGATGATGCCCGATAATTCATCATCCACCGCCTTCTGTTGTGACGATAAGGATTCCACTGCTTGCCCCATTCCGTTTTCTTCTGCATTCGGCGTTTTCCTTTTTTGAAATAAAGTATCACGATTCACGAAAAGCACAATTCCCAAAACTGCGACTGTAAAAAGACATACAGCCAGTACCGCATATCCGAGAATTCCCTTACCTTCACCTTCTGATTCGTTCATAAATGTATCGTCATCTTCCAGTCTCACACAGTTCTCCTTTCCGAAGACAAATTCATCCGATTGGAATTAGTTTTCTAACTTTGCACTTTACATTTTATCTAAAAATCACTATGATTACAACATGGGAATGGACGATTCCCATAGGAAACGCAACATAACGGAGAAAAAAAGTGAAACAAATATCAAATTCACATCTTACACGATGTATTGCCCTCATGCTAATCGCACTGTCGCTTCCCTTGCTTCTGTCCTGTGCCCAAGGAAATACACCCGTACAGGTTACGGGGTTTTATTTTAATACGGTTGTTCGTTTTACTTTTTATGGAGATGATGCCGAAACGTTTGCAGAACCCTGTCTATCGCTTTGCGAAACCTATGAAAACTTATTCAGCAGGACCGTGGAAGGCAGCGATATTTGGAACCTCAATCACGCCGATGGTAAGGCGGTCACAGTTTCCGATGAAACCATTGTGTTACTGGAAACAGCGCTTGCTTATTATGAACTCTCAAATGGTAAAACCGATTGTACGATTGCACCGCTTATGGATCTTTGGGATTTTACCTCCGGTGTGACAAACACACCTCCCGAAAAAGCACAAGTTGAGGCTCTTTTGCCCTCGGTAGATTGTCGTAACTTAAACATTAGCGGAAATACAGTACAATTGTCAGATGAATCTGCGGCTGTCGATTTGGGCTTCATTGCCAAAGGCTATGTTGCCGACCGAATTAAGGAATATCTATGTGAAAACGGTGTTACAAGTGCCATCATTGATCTTGGCGGCAATGTGTTGACCATAGGAGTCAAACCATCAGGAGATCCCTTTACCGTTGGAATTCAGGCACCTTTTAAAGATTCCGGCACACCGATTGCCTCACTAAGTGTTACCGATCGTTCTGTTGTGACATCAGGTATCTATGAACGATACTTTGTCGCAAACGATACCGTGTACCATCATATCTTACTTCCGCAAACCGGCTTTCCCGTGCAAAACGAACTTGCCGGTGTAACCATCATTTCCGATTCATCACTTACCGGAGATGCACTAAGCACCACCTGCCTTCTCTTAGGTCTTGAGGAAGCCCAAAAACTCATTGCTAACCGTGACGATGCAGAAGCTGTCTTTGTAACAAGAGACAATGAAGTGCTGTGTACAGATGAATCACTTGATATTAAACTGTACTAGTATACCAATCATAGACCACTTACGTAACTACACCGTCCCATCTCAAACTGTTTTATCGACAAACGTAGTGTCATAGGTCACGCCATCGAATTGAAGTCAAAAATACTCAATTGGTTACTCTCCGGCAAATCAGCCAGTAATCCCATCCCGACAAGTGTCTCAACCACACTTTTCGGTACTTTGGTACGCTCTCTGAAATCATCTCTCGAAAAGAACGGTCCACACTTGATTGCTTCGACAATCCCCTCCGCCGCTTTATCTGCAAGTCCCTCGACGCTAATCAAGGGGGGCATGATTTTACCCTCCAATATGGTGAAATTCCTTGGATGTGCACGATAAATATCCAGCGGATGAAACTCAAATCCACGCGCATACATTTCCTGTACGATTCGCATATCTTTGATGGTATCTTCTTCTTTCTGTGTCAAATTGTCTTTGTTTGCTTTATAATTCGCCAAAACTGTCTCTAAATGTTTCTTTCCGTGACACATAATTTCATAGGAAAAAGCCGATGCACGAATGCTGAAATAAGCTGCATAATAAGCAAGCGGATAGTTCACTTTGCAATACGCAATGCGCCATGCCATCATGACATATGCAGCAGCATGCGCTTTCGGGAACATGTACTTAATTTTCTTGCAGGACCAAATATACCAATCAGGAACATTTGCTTCCTTCATTGCCTCTTCCCATTCTGGTTTCAGCCCTTTTCCCTTACGC
>CAYMCV010000101.1:0-9360 GCA_964389005.1 uncultured Lachnospiraceae bacterium
ATCCTAAGGTTTTCCTTATGGATGAGCCCCTTTCCAACTTGGATGCGAAACTTCGTGTACAGATGCGTATCGAGATTGCGAAGTTACATCAGAGATTGGGTACCACCATCATCTACGTTACACATGATCAGACCGAGGCTATGACACTTGGTACCAGAATCGTAGTTATGAAGGATGGCGTTATTCAGCAGGTTGACACACCGCAGAATCTGTATGACAAGCCGCAGAACCTGTTTGTTGCAGGATTCATGGGATCACCGCAGATGAACTTCCTTGATGCAACCGTAGAAGTTGTTGGCGAGACTGCATATTTGAAGATTGCTGGTCACTCCATTCCGCTTCCTCCCGCCAAATCCAAGAAGTTGATTGAAGGCGGTTATGAAGGAAGAAGCGTTATCTTCGGAATTCGTCCGGAAGACGTATATGACAGCGAGATGTATGTTGAGACTTCACCGATGAGCGTATTCGAATCTACCATCAAGGTATACGAGTTGCTTGGTGCAGAAGTTTACTTATACTTCGATCTTGAGAACTTTGCAATGACAGCTAGAGTTGATTCCAGAACCAATGCAAGACCGGGCGATGTAATCAAATTCGCGCTTGACGTTGAGAAGATTCATGTATTTGACAGAGAGACAGAGCAGGTTATCACGAACTAGTTTTGTACACATTGATTATACCAAGGGGGAGGAGACTTTGTCTTCTCCTCTTTTATTTACAGATGCAATCTGTATTTTAGAAAAGTGTGCTATTGTGGGATTATGGCAACAGAATTCCTGCGAAGGGGAGATAAAGGAGAACACCAATGATATGTAACAGTTGTGGTGCGAGATACAATAAGAGATTAATACAGTGTCCGTATTGCGGTTATGAAGAAATCGCAGTCGCGGAGGAGGAACATCAAAAAGGAATTCGTCGGATTTCTATGCGTAAAAAGAGTTTGCCTCAATTACAGAAAAAAGCGGCAAATAACAAAGCCAAAGATTACTCCGAAATGCTGCAATTTTTAGAAGAGGAAGTCACAGAGTATTACAGTGCAACCTATAAGAAGTATTACAGTGTCGGTAGATTGGATGAGCGTTTTCGTGAGATTGACCGGAGTCGCGAGACGAACTATAGCGGAATGCGGATGACTTTGCGAGTGAGAAACTTAAACGATCCCGAGTTTGATAAATATCGGGAAGCAGTTGATGCATACGAAGACTATATAAACTATGAGCAGTGGAAAAACGCTTCGGACATCGGATATGCCGGCACATACTTATATGACATAAGAAAGACCTCCGAATCAAGAACGGAGGTCTTTCTTTATTTAAGTAAAAAGGATGGTTGAATGTTAGTTGGATGGCGCTTTTACAGGCGCTCTGCGAATCAAAAGCGCAGTCAAGAGGTAACAAACTAGTGCGGTAGTGATGAAACAGATGTCCGTAAATAACGTGTTGGTGAACAAGTAATGAAAGAATTTTTCGGTGGCTTCCGGAAACAATACTACCGGAATCCAGACCATACCGTTTACACCCAAAACCGGAATTGCAATAGAGAAAAAGATAACCCAATACTTGCTGATTCGATAATAGAACATGGAAATGAGTGCCCCAAGATTGAATGTCAAAAATGCATATGTGATAACCGAGATAAAATTACTAAAAAAGCCGTTAACATAAGCAAGGGATCCGGTGATACCCGGTGCAATCAGGTTGGTAATCGGAATACTGATGTTTGCCAATAGAGAGGTAACGACTGATAACGTCAGTCCGTATACAAGCAACGTGACAATTGTGGTTTTGCGTCCGATACCGTTCTGTATATAGTAACGAAAATGACTGCGTACAAATACAATTCCTATAATCAGTGTCATAATTACATAAGCAAATTCAATACCGGAAAATAAGGGATGCTCCATACTCGTATCATTACCGAGCGGATGAACGGCAGCAATTGCATCGTCTATGGATTCCGAATCTATGTTTTCCACTTCGATGGTAGCATTATCATCATTCACAGAAACAGTGAAAGCAAACAGGTTGCATGCATACAAAACGGCAACGGTAATGAGAATCGCAGATATTAGCATCGGAGACAAGAGGATGGATTTCCAATTATCCATGATCAGAAAAGTCAAAGCGGGTTTCATTTTTAGCTTATTCATTTGCATTCTCCTCCTCGTTCATTCTTTGAATAAAATAATCTTGCAAACTGATACTGCTGATTTCGAGTCCGGCAGGAACTGCTTCGCTTGGAAGCTGCCCCTGGATGCTGACGCTCTTTAACCCACCAAGGCAATTGGTATGAATTATCGTCTTACCTTCGATAAAAGCGTCCACCGCCGCTGCGGGCCCTGAGACACAGTAACAATTACTCTTGAGCGTTTCGTTGTCCTGATTGGTCAGAACTTTGCCGTTACGAATGATGATGGTATATTCGGTCAAATTCTCAATTTCCTGAATTAAATGTGTAGAGATGACGGCGCAAAACGGTTTCTCGCTGAATTTCTCCAACAACAATCGATAAAAAATGTCACGATTACTTGCATCGAGTCCCAATACGGGTTCATCAAGCAAGAGATAATCGGCATTACATGAGAGCGCCAGTACCAGTCGGAAGAGACTTTGCTGTCCGGTGGAAAGCGCCGGTATCTTTTTATTCGGGTTCAAATGGAATTTATCCATCAAACGATTCGCATATGCGATGTCAAAATCAGGATAAAAAATCGGTGTATACTTCAAAATCTTTTTTAACTTCATATCCTCCGGATAGAGATTGGCATCACCCATCATGAAGACTTTACCGAGTGCGCGGTCGTTATCTTCAACCGCTTCGCCGTCAATTAAGATTTGTCCGCTGCTTACATATAGGCGGTTGCTGATTAAATTCATCAGTGTGGTTTTGCCGGCCCCGTTGTTTCCGAGAAGCCCGTAGATGTGTTCCTTCTCAAAAGTCAGCGAGACTTGATCAAGCGCGGTGGTCTTCTTGAAGGACTTGGAGACATTCTTTATTTCAATTCCCATGGTTTTCACTCCTTTCAATCATTTCAATCAATTCGTCGCTGCTGATTTGAAGGCGTTTTGCTTCCTCCAGCATCGGCGCAATCAGTTTCTCATAGAACAATTCTTTTCTCTGCGTTAAAAGTTGCTTGGTTGCATTACTGCTGACAAACATACCCACACCTCTTTTCTTATACAGTAGTCCTTCGTCGACCAAAAGGTTGACCCCTTTGAGTGCCGTCGCAGGATTGATTTTGTAAGTTACCGAAAATTCGGTAATTGACGGAACCTGTGATTCCTCCGGATAGGCTCCGCTGATGATACCGTCCTTGATGGTATCTGCAATTTGCAGAAAGATCGGTCGTTCTTCATTCAACGAATTCATGCAACTCCTCCTCTCTTAGTTAATTAGTTGACTAACTAACTATAAGACGATAATACCACGTAATTTTTATATGTCAAGAGATTTTTAGATAAAAATTGTGATACATTTTGATTGTGTGCATCCAAAGTGGGTAATTTTGGCTGATAATTCATATTGAAAAGATGTTTCGTTGACAAAAGTACAAAAAAAAAGTATACTTTGAATTGTCGTGCAGCCGGGGCGTTAGCGGTGCCCTGTACCCACATCGCTTTAGTGGGGGTGATGTTGAACAGAGAGTTTTGGCCGATATAGCCGCCCTTTGCAAGTGGCGTTGAAGTTTGGGTCTTACGCGACGGAAATCTACGAACCGTGTCAGGTTGGGAACAAAGCAGCACTAAGTAGAACCTTCCGGGTGCCGTGAGGTCACCTGGACCTAGTTAACTGCAGAGGTAACGTGTATCGGTGTCGCTCGACGGGATACGCACGACATTTTTGTATCTGAAGGAACTGTTTGCGTGAAAGAAAAGGCGCGGAAGAAATGAAAGAGAATTTTTCCAACGAAATCTTATATTATACGTTTCCGGAATTAGAACAATATGATTTTATGAGGCATGCGTTTTCCTCACGTGAGGGTGGTGTAAGCCAAGGTTATTATTCGTCGATGAATTTGGGAATCAATACGCCGGATGAGCGTACAAATGTCGAAGAAAATTACCGATTGTTCTGTGCGGCGACGGGATTTGATGTTGAGCGGATTGTACTGGCACAATTACAGCACGGCGCAAATGTGCGCGTGGTTACGGATAAGGATGCCGGGAAGGGATTATGGAAACCATTTGATTATGAGAATATTGACGGTCTGGTAACCAATGAACCGAATTTGATTTTGACAGCCACGTTTGCGGATTGTGTTCCGGTGTTTTTCGTAGATCCGGTAAAGAAAGCGGTTGGCATTGCACATTCCGGTTGGCGCGGATGCGTCAAAGAAATTTCCGCGAAGATGATTCATACGATGGAGCGCGCATATGAATCTGATGCCGGGGACATACTGGCAGCAATCGGACCGTCCATCGGTGGTTGCTGTTTTGAAGTATCGGAAGACACTTATTACGATTTCACGGATATGCCGTACTTTAGCGAAGATTGGTGCTATCTCAATTCGCAGGGGAACTATGAAATCGATTTATGGAAGGTGATTCGTGCGACGCTCATCGAAAATGGCGTTACAGAAGAGCATATCACAATTTCCGGTCTGTGTACGAAGTGCAATCCGGATATCTTTTTCTCACATCGCGCATCCAAGGGGAAACGCGGCACCATGGCGGGTATGATTGCATTAAGATAAAAAAGACACGAATGTCACTTTGAAGACTGCGGATATTTCATTTGCTCGAAATCGATTTTCTCCGGTTGATAAAGCGACAGGTAAGTCAGCACATCTTCAATTGAGTCAGAGAAATGAAAAAGCCCTGCGCAGGATTGTGCCGCAAAACCGGCATCCATGGTTTCGCGAAGCATGGTGTGCATCGTGTCATAATAATGATTGATATTTAGGACGACAATTGCTTTGGAATGTCGTCCTAATTGTTTGAGTGTCAGAATTTCGAAGAATTCTTCATATGTTCCGAGACCGCCCGGCAACATGACAAAGGCGTCAGAATTGTCCTCCATGAGCTGCTTGCGTTCGCGCATGGTTTCTGTATAGATAAAATTGCTGCAGTCCGAATAAAGAATATCTCCTATATGAAAAAAGGACGGCGCAATGCCGAGAATCTCTCCATTTTGCGAACTTACACCACGTGCGACAGCACCCATCAGACCGTGTGCCCCTCCGCCAAAGACAAGGGAGTGACCGCGATCGGATAGTGCAATGCCGAAGTCATAAGCATTAGTCATATATACAGTATCGATTTGATCGCTTGATGCGCCGTAAATACATATTCTCATAAAACCACCCGCCCGAAAATCGGGCCCTTTCTATGTCTGATTGGTAAGAGAGATTGATCGAAAACTTCAAGAACAAGTGTAACATGAAGCACTTCATAAGAACAAGAACTTTTATATATTCACTTAGAGAATGTCATCTTCTCTTGCGTTCATCTGTCATTCAATGTTATAATTTATGCAGTTAAAAAGGAGGGGATGTCGGATGGCTGTTGAAATTCATATTGATAAAGACCCGGAGGATATGACGCAAGATGAGCAAATTGCGGAGGCGCTTATTTCTGTTGTATCAAAAGACCTCAATCAGGAACGTATAGGACGTGATAAAGAGGCAGAACGACTTATGACGCAGATAATAATCGGAACTGCTGTTTTTGTTGTCATCGTTGTTGTTGTAGGATTAATTAAACAAAGACGTGAGTGGAAGATGAAATACAGAACTGCTTTACCGGAAAGTGATAACGATACTACATCTTGGCCCGACGAGGAAGACACTACAAAATATGGACCGGTACGCGCTCAACAGACGGTGGTTCTTAGTCATAATGCCGTGAAACCGGAGGACGAAGTAAAGAAGAATCTGCCGTCGAATCGAAACAGAGAAGTGGAGCGCTTAATTCAACAGAGAGATCCTTTATTCTCTGCCGACCACTTTATAACATATGCGCAAAAAGTTTATTTGAGTTATGAAGATGCCGAAGCAGATGGGAATTTATCGTTAATTACGAATCTTTTGAGCATTGATTTTTATGCTGTAGTCGAAAAGCAGATCAAGATGAGAGAAGAAGTCGGTATTGTTACCAAAAGAGAGGGCATCAATATCGTAAAAGCGCATCTGTCAGATTACAAAAAAAGTAAAGCATACGAGTTTGTTACGGTTACAGTTGTTTCGCAGATGGTGGAATATCAATATACAAAGACAGAGAATCGGGTAATCAAAGGTCACAGAGGAACGATGGTTTACAAACGTCATTATATGAAGTTTGCACGTTCGCTATCTGCTTTTACCGATCAACCGGAAGAGGAAACAGCACTTACTTGTCCGAACTGCGGGGCTCCGCTTGATGAGGGCAACTTTGATGTATGTTCCTTCTGTGGTTCCGTCGTGCATCATGATAACTACAATTGGATTCTTTCGGATTTTGGCATCATTGATGTGGATACGACCGATGAGGGAGTGAAGGCATAAAGTTCACACTTCATCTGCCTTGCATTGGCAGCGTGACACTGAAGGTGCTTCCGACATTCTCTTGGCTTCGTACGGAGATGCGTCCGCCGACCATATCAATGATTCTTTTCACGAGAGACAGCCCGAGTCCGTTTCCGGGGGTTGCGTGTGAAGGGTCTCCCTGATAAAATTTCTCAAAAATATGTTCCGACGTTTCCTTGCGCATACCGATACCCGTGTCGGAAACAATGACCGCGACGCTTCCCTGTGTCTGGTAACACTTCACGGTCAGCGAGCCGCCTTGTGTCGAGAATTTGATGGCATTGCTGATTAAGTTCCTCCAGATATAAGAGAGCAGTTCCGGATTCTGATGATACGTGATTTCGTCAAGTTCCATGTTGATATTGAGATTCTTGTCTGACCACTGTTCTTCAAAGAGCAGCATACAGTCACGCAGTTGCTCGTCCAACGAAAAAGCAACTTTATCGGAAATAATCTCCTGATTTTCGAGTTTTGTCAGTAGCAAGACATTTGAAGACAAGTTGGAAAGATGTTCTGATTCGTCTAAAATAATCTTAGCAAATTCCTGCTCTTGTTCCGGCGTCAGATTCCCCTGATATATCTGTTTTGCAAAACCGCGGATGGAAATAATCGGCGTCTTGAATTCGTGTGAGAAGTTGTGTACGAAGTCATTTTTAAACAAAGCATTTCTGCGCAGTTCGGCAGCCATATCATTAAAACTGTCAATCAGCGAGCCGACTTCCGTAATATTCGTCATGGAGTTGTGAGGAATGTCAAGTTGTACGTCAAAGTCGCCGGAAGCCACCTGTTGCGTCGCCGTTACCAGTTTGGAAAGCGGGCTAAAAATATTGTGACGCAGAATTAATGCGAACACGATACTGGTAATCAACGTTACCAAAAGGATAATTGCGGCAAAAATATAGACATCGAGTTCCCAGATGGAAGATAAGTCCGAGAAGTAGTAGATGGCGATGCATGCGCCGCCGATGATGTTGGCAATTGCAAGCATAAATATAATGAAAATAGTAATTCTAAAAGTTGTTCTTGGTTTTTTACTCATAATCGCTCTTTCATGGGTGTGTGTAAGCGCTCTGCTGTGCCGGAATATTAGAGATATGAACTACTTGTGTATCGCTTTGTATCCGAGACCACGCACAGTGATAATTTCGAAATCTTCATTGCTCTTGAAACGCTCACGCAGACGATTCACATGGACATCGACGGTACGTTCTTCGGAGGACGTATCCATAGCCCAGAATTCCTCCATCAGTTGCTTACGCGTAAATGTTTTGTCGGGAAAAGAAAGCAGTTTAAACAATAACTGGAATTCCTTCTTGGGCAATACAGTCTCACAATCGCCCTGGATGACGGTAAAAGAATCGTAAACAAGCCGTGTGTTATGAATGACAAGTTCATGTTCCGCAGCAATGCGCGCGCGTCGAAGCAGAGCCTGAATTCGAAGCAACATCTCAACTTCATCCACCGGTTTTACCATGTAATCATCGGTTCCGGAAAGAAATCCCTTACGTTTATCTGCAGGTTCATCCTTGGCGGTAACCATGAGAATAGGAACATAGCACTCATTCTGGCGCAGCAGGCGCGTAAACTCATAACCGTCCATTCGCGGCATCATGATGTCCAAAAGTACCAGATCAATGTGCTCCGTTTCCATCAGATGTAACGCTTCCTCGCCGTCTTTTGCAAGAATCGGATGGTACCCGTTTTGCGAAAGAATGACTTCCATCAGGCGCCGTGTGTGTGCAGTGTCATCAACCACTAAAATTTGAAACATATACCCCTCCGTACAGAAACATCATCGATAAAAATAAACTTTTAAATCCCTACCATTATACCGAAACAAGCACGTTTTTTCAACCGATAATCACGCGCAATGCTTGAAAGAATCTGCTAAATAAGTCGATTTTGGTAAAAGAATGTCAAAAGTTAACATTTAGTTAAAATTTACGAATTAGAATATAAACTGCGTGTGCCTATAACCACGATGCAATATTGCCGACGTTTCCCATGCCATTTATCGGGAAATGCGGTCGGACATCAGAGAAAGTAGCCGAAATTACCAATGTGGAAAAAGATGAAGAAACTGTTTCAAAACATTTTGTGCAAGATATGTCGAGGATTTCTGATATTTGGCATGGAATTCTTGTTTTGACCGAAAGTTACCTATATTGATCGGGCGACAGACAAGGAAGCACGAAAGAAAGCCAACATCATTATCGGGAATCATACCAGCTTGTTTGACGGCATTTTTATGGCGGCGATAATGCGGCGGCATAAGAACATCTATATTTTGGTTACCAACAAATGGTACAGCAAACCTTTTTACAAAGTCATACTGGAAGGGAACCGTTGTATTCCTGTGGACTTGACGACCATGGATACCGCATGGATTCATGAAGCAATCAAGGCGGTGCGCGGCGGATCTTCCATCTGCATCTTTCCGGAAGGGCACAGAGCCAAGGGCGAGACGATGGATGAATTCAAGCCCGGGTTTACACTTTTGGCACAGATGACAGGCGTGCCGATAATTCCGGTTTGTCTGGACGGTCCGTATAAGTATGTGTTCGGACCGCGCAAGCGTGCTCTGGTCGGCGTACCGACACCACTGTCGGAAAGCGATGTCGGCATGAGTGCGGAATATCTGACAGCGGAGGGGGAGCGATTCCGACAGATAATGCTTCAAATGCGCGAACAGATGCGACAGGGGAGTCAGAATAGTTAGGCATTTTTAATGAATTTTTATCTGTTTATTCAATGGATTTGACAAACGTTAATAATGAAAAGGAGAAAGAAAAATGGCAAACGAGAATTACTTTTATGACACATTATCCAAGGAAGAACAGGAACGGGTTACTTATCGT
>CAYMCV010000102.1:0-308 GCA_964389005.1 uncultured Lachnospiraceae bacterium
GCGCAGAAATCGTTACCCCCGCTGTCATTAGTAAGGAAATTCAGAAACGAATTCTTGAGAATATCGTACCGGAGCATCGCACATTGGTTCTAAGCACCCTTTTCTCGGAGGCGTTGCGAGCGCAATATCTAAAAGGCGAAACAACGGTGGAGTGTGTTTACAGGCGTTACGTTACGGATCATGACATTCATTGGATTAAGGGCAGAGCAATGATGATGCAGAACCCGACTTCGGGAGATCTGATGGCATTTCTGTTTTTCCACGACATTGATATCGAAGTAACAGACAGAATGGCAATTGATTGCGCA
>CAYMCV010000102.1:318-9313 GCA_964389005.1 uncultured Lachnospiraceae bacterium
CGGCCGTATGGTCAGAAACGGCGATAATTTGGTCGCACTGGAAAGTGACAGAGCTTTTATCTATATGGATGCGGTCGAGGGAATTGCTGCACGAAGCGTGATTCCGGAAGACAGAGACGGTTATATTTCTTTCTTAAAAACAGAGAATATGGTTCGAGAATTGAATCAAAAAGATTCAATCATGCATGTTTATCAGGTTTATAGTGAGAGACTGAAGAAAAACTGTGCCAAGCGGACCATATGTTATTACATGGACGAAGAACGTACAAAAATAGTAATATCGCGCCGGGACATAACTCTACACGCGGAGTTGGAACGTCAAAGAAATGCAAAATTGCAGGAGGCACTTGACAAGGCGAACGAAGCCAATCGCGCCAAAAGTGAGTTTTTATCTCGTATGAGTCATGACATACGAACACCGATGAATGCAATTATCGGGCTTGTAAAGCTTGCTGAGGAACAGGAAGTATCGCCGAAAGTACTCGAATACTTATCCGGTATCGATGCCTCCGGACACTTTTTAATGGGGTTAATCAATGATATTCTGGATTTGAGTAAGATTGAGAGCGGGAAGATTCATTTGAACGAGGAGCCGTTTACGCTTGAAGATTTCCTGTGTAAGATTCGCGCCATCATTACGCCCTTAATGGATAAAAAGGACATTGATTTTGTCATCAATATTCATATAGAGGCGCAGTGTATCTTAATCGATAAGTTACGCTACAGCCAGATATTTTTTAACTTATTGACCAATGCGGCGAAGTATACATCTGTCGGCGGCAAGGTAACATTTACTGTGGAACAACTTCCGGAAAAAGATGGTCGTATCGGATTGCGACACACCATTTGCGACGATGGCTGCGGCATGAGTCAAGAATTTTTGGAAATTGCGTTTGACCCATTCGAGCAGGAACGTCATACGGTATCTTCCGAATTACAGGGCTCCGGCTTGGGTCTTGCCATAGTGAAGAATCTGGTGGATACGATGGGCGGAACCATCAATGTTTCAAGCAAAATTGATGAGGGAACGCAGTTTACGGTGGAATTGTATGTAAAAGAGATGAATTTAGACGATTACAAACGTAGCATCGGCTATTTTGATGCGGAAACACTCAAGGGAATTCATGTACTGGTTGTGGAAGACAACGAATTGAATACCATCATTGCACAGGAACTTTTAGAGATGAAGGGCTGTATCGTCAGCGTTGCCGAAAACGGTGCGGAGGCTGTTGAGAAGTTTGCACAATCCGAGGAAGGGTACTTTGATATCATTCTGATGGATTTGCGCATGCCGGTAATGAATGGCTTGGAGGCGACCAAGCAGATTAGAGCAATGAACCGTAAAGATGCAATGCGTACACCGATTCTTGCAATGACGGCCGACGCATTTGCGGAAGATAAAATGCGGGCAATACAGGCCGGTATGAACGGACATATACCCAAACCTGTTGAGCCGGAGCTTCTCTATGAGAAAATTGCTTCTATAATTCAGGTGTAAATTTATTTTCATTTTGGTATAAAGTTATTCTGAAAAAATCCGATACCTATTGTGAAGCGGAAGGTTTAGGCTCCGCAAACTCTCAGGGAGGGAGGAATCTATATGCGTATTGAACCATACATTCAAATTCAACAGATGTATAACACGCAAAAGCCCGGCAAATCGCAGAAGTCATCATCTTCTTCGTTTTCGGATCGGCTGCAGATTTCGGCACAGGGAAAGGATTTCCAGACAACCAAATCAGCACTGATGAATACTTCCGATATTCGTGAAGAATTGACAGCGCCGATTCAAGCCGCAATTGCGAACGGTACTTATTCGGTTAGTTCCGAGGAATTTGCGGATAAAATTTTGAGTAAGTACAACGAAACACTTATGTGAGGTGAATGATGGCCAGTCTGATGGAGAATCTCATAGACGTTTTACAACGTCTGGATACGGAATATGAGAACCTTTTAGCCTTGTCAATGCAGAAGACAACGGCCATCGTGAAAGCCGACCTTGTGCAACTTTCGGAAATCACGGATGATGAACAACGAATCGTCAGCAAAGTCAACGCTCTGGAGAAGGAACATGCAGAGACGATGAAAGACATTGCGAACGTTATCAACAAGGATGTTGAGAACTTGAAACTAACCAATCTGATTCAACTGCTTGAACAAAGACCGGAAGAACAGCAGCAACTGGCACAGGTACATGATCAGTTAAAAAGCGTCGCACAGAGAATGAAGCTGGTAAACGAACAGAATCGTGAATTACTGCAGAGTTCACTGGAGATGGTTGAATTTGACATGAATCTGATACAGGCTGCGAAGACGGCACCCGAAACGGCGAACTATAACCGAGGGGCCTATAATACCGGAAGCATCATCGGAACCAACGCAGGAAACTTTGATGCCAAGCAGTAATCAATCCTTTGTTGAGGTGTCGATATGCCGTTGATGGGAAGCTTATATGTCGGAAATTCCGGCTTACAATCCAGCCAAAATGCTCTGAACTCGACTGCACACAATATGACCAATACAGATACGGTTGGTTATGTCAGACAGCAGGTGCAGCTCAATGACAGAGAATACAATACACTCAAAATAGACGCGTCGACTGTATCCAACAGTCAGATTGGTCTTGGCGCGTATTATTCCCAAGTACGTCAGATAAGAGATGTCTTTTTGGATCAGACTTACCGTGAAGAAAGCGGTAGGCTTGGTTTTTATGGGACGACATATTCAGCAATGGAAGAAGTGGAAGTGCTGCTTGGAGAACTTGACGGTGCTTCTTTTCAGAATTCCATAAAAGATTTGTGGGTTGCGGTACAGGAACTTGCCAAAGACCCGGGCAGCAGTGTGACGCAGGGATTGCTGGTACAGCGTTCCTACGCTTTTTTAAGTGATGCGCAGTCGGTTTACGACGGACTATGCAGTTACCAGGACGATTTGAATCTTGAAATCAAGAGCACTGTTGACAAAATCAACGATTACGGTAATCAAATCTGGGAGTTGAACGAACAGATTCGAAAGATAGAGACCGGCGGCATTGAGAAGGCCAACGATCTAAAAGACACCCGCAACCGCCTGCTGGATGAATTAAGCGGGATGGCAAGCATATCCTACAATACCGATATTGACGGAAACGTATTGGTAAAAATCGAGGGACATGATTTTGTATCTCCGGCACGCGTTTTGGAGTTGGGCGTTCAGTCAACGGAGGCAACCGGTTTTTATGAAGTGTTCTGGAAGGATGATGCATCCTACGAATTGAACAATGAGGGACGTAAAATATACAATACAGAAGGAGCCAAGGTGTTTGACTTTTCCCTGCCGATATCCACCGATTTGGATACGGACATCGGTTCGCTCAAAGCCATGATACTGGCAAGAGGTGACCACCGCGGCAACTACACTGACTTAACAGATGGCGTGGATGCAGACGGGAACCGCGTTACCGCTGAACAGAAATATGCCAATATCTCAGATTCCGTCATGATGACGATTCAGGCGGAGTTCGACAAAATGATTTCCAGTGTTGCCAAAGCAGTCAATCAGGTTCTGACGGATGCCTATGCATCCGGAACCGGTAAATATATGTCAGACGGTAACGGTGGCGCAATTCAGATGTTCCACAGAACCACTGCAGATACGAGCGTGGCAGAGGATGTCACACGTTCGGAGACGCTTTTCTCGGTCAGCAACATGTTCATCAATCAGGAATTGATGCAGCAGCCCTCCAAACTCGGCTTCAAAAAAGAAGACGGAAGTATTGATTATAAGTCTGCCGAGAAATTGAAAGCTGCTTTTGCAGATAAAAATTACGCATTAAACCCGTCACAAACCAACAAGTTATGCGTCAATGATTTCTACTCATCGTTGGTTGCACAGGTTGCAAATGACGGTTCCGTATACAAGAGCATACGTGACAATGAGCAGATTACCGTGGATTCCACAGAGGCGGCGAGACAGCAAATCATCGGGGTTTCCACGGATGAAGAACTCTCCAATATGATTCGCTTCCAGAACTCCTACAACGCATCCAGCCGTTATATCAATGTAATCAGCGAGATGCTCGAGCACCTGCTTGCGACGTTGGGAGTGTAATTTGTTCGAGGCGAGTTTGGGTGATATGGGTGTTCGAGGCGAGCTTACACGAAGAATCGTGCCCTCGCTAAAAAACGCAATACATTCCTATGAACCTTTATACAAAGCCCGTTCAGCTTGGGCTTCCGGGCTTAAAGTCTCATATCCATAGCGTTTTAAATCCGCTCGGACATGATTCTTCGTGTAAGCTCGCAGCGAAGGTATTGGAAATTTGCAGTACATTACGGACATGCAATTATTCTTCAGGTAAATTCGCGACGAGGGTATCATCAAATAACATTAATAAATAAGATTGAATCATATATGTTCATAAGCAAGACTGTATGCATCGCTACGTGGCACATTCAAGCGAAAGCGTATCTTGCGATAATAAATTTTATCAGTCGCACCATAATTGAGACAGAAACGAGGTGATTCACATGGCATCACAGTTTTTTGGATTGAATATCGCATATACGGGCTTGCTGGCATCCAATGCCGCATTGAACACCACGTCGAACAATATCTCCAACGTGGAGACCGAGGGTTACAGCAGACAGCAGGTCAATCAGGAAGCCGCAGAAGCATTACGGACCTACACCACCTTCGGTTGTCAGGGAGCCGGTGTTTCTGCCCGTTCTATTGAGCGTATTCGTGATGAATTTTATGATGTGAAATATTGGAATGCGACACAAAACCTCGGTTTGAATCGCATCAAAAAATACTACATGGCGCAAGTCGAAGATTACTTTAAGGATGACAGTTCCATTAAGGGATTTACGACTGTTTTTAACAATATGTATAACTCCTTGCAGGAATTGGCGAAGAGCGCAGGCGATACCACGGTTAAGACGCAGATGGTCGGTTATGCATCCTCGCTTACGACATATTTTAACGAAATGTCATCCAACTTAACGAAGATTCAGGAGGATGCCAACGCGGAGATTAAGGTCAAAACCGACGAAATCAACTCGCTGTCGCAGGAAATATCATCACTGAATAAGCAGATTAACGTCATTGAACTGACAGGTGCCAACGCCAACTCTTTACGTGACCAGCGTTCCGTGCTGATTGACAGACTTTCGGCAGTGGTGGATGTCAAAGTGACCGAGACTCCGATTTACGATTTGAACAATCCGGATCGAGAAACCGGTGCCAACCGTTATATGGTGCAGATTGCGGGCGGACAGGTTTTGGTGGATACGAACGAATATCGTACCTTGAAATGCGTGGCACGTGAGAACGGACAGGCAGCATATCAGTCCGACGCAGACGGGCTTTACGATATCTATTGGGAGAGCGGCGCAGAGTTCGGCATGTACAACCTAAGCATGGGCGGCGAACTGGCGGGACTGATTCAGATGCGTGACGGTAACAACGGAGAGCATTTTAACGGAACGGTGACGAATGTCAATCGTGATGCGCAGGGAAATGCACGCGTAACAATAGCGGTAACGGCGGATTATCTGATAGATCCGAACCAATCTTCGCTTCCGGACGTGGGCGTCATCAACATCGGCAATACGCTGTACAACTACGATTCATGGACGTTTGATACAACGACGAAATCATATACGTTTTCGATTTTGGCACAGAATAATGAAGCGGAGATTTTCCCGAATAAAATCGGACGGGATGCATTTACCAATCAAAACGTTGAATATCAGGGAATTCCATATTATATGCAACAATTGAACCAATGGGTTCGTCAGTTTTCGAAGGCTTTTAACTCGATACTGACACAGGCAGGCAGCGTCAACGAGTATGGCAGCGCCGGGCAGAATCTTTTTACGGGAAGAACCACTGACGGGAAGCAGATGACGTTTCGCAAAGAGGACAACATTACCGGAACGATTTCCTCAAAGGATGATTGCTATCGTCGATTGACGGCCGCGAATTTTACAATCAGTGACGCACTGGTTAAGGATTCCAATTTACTGGCAACACATACGGATGCACAGGCGGGACAAGATAAAAGCGATATCATCAAACAACTGATTGCGATGAAGAGCGATACGAGCAAAGTGAATTTCAGGGGAAGCGCCGCAGGCGAATTTTTAGAGTGTATCCTTGCAGATGTGGCTTTGAATGCGGATCGCGCCAACACGTTTACGAAGAATGCGGAGGCAATGGTCGGAAGCATTGACAACCAGAGAATTTCCATTTCCGGTGTTGACAACGATGAGGAAGCGGTTAATCTGGTGAAGTTCCAGAACGCTTATAACTTATCGTCCAAGATGATTCAGGTGCTGACAGAGATTTATGACCGTCTGATTCTCGAGACAGGCGTATAGGGGAGATTCTCCTTCGATACACGAAGAAAGAGGTGATTACATGCGTATTACCAACAAGATTATGCAGAACAACTCACTTTACAACATCAACAACAACAAGTTATTACAGGACAAACTGAACACGCAGATTGCGTCGCAGAAAACGGTCAACCGTCCTTCTGACGATCCTGTCATCGCGATTCGTTCGCTTCGACTGCGCAGCAACTTGAATGAGGTTGGTCAGTACTGTGATAAAAACATTCCGGATGCAGAGAGTTGGCTCGAATTGACGGAGACTGCCATCAATACGTCGACGGACATCATTACCAGGATGATTGAGCAGTTTCAGAAGGGTTCCAAGGGCAGCTTGACATCGGCAGACCGCGGGACAATTCTGGAGAGTCTATCGCAACTCGGTGCAGAGGTTTATGCAACGGGTAATGCCGACTATGCGGGCAGAACAATTTTTACGGGATACAGAACAGATTCGCCGCTTTCGTTTCAGAGTAAGACGACACAGACCTATACTGTGAATGAACAAATGACAAACGAAGCGCTAGATTCAATCACATATGTAAACATCGGAATTCTCGACACGCTGAATGAGACGAATTTTGATTCGGCTACGATGACGAGCGCACAGGAGGTCAATTCCTATGAGGTTCATCGTCTGCGCTTGGCATATGATAGTCTGGATGCGGCAGCAGGTGCGACGATTGGCGCGAGTACCGGTTATGATGTTAACGGCAATAAGGTCTATACTTCATTGGGCACGGTTACGACAATGTCGAAGACGGGGGCGGTTGACCCGTATCGTGCGGTGTCGGATCCGACTTACACGCCCAATTATAACGCAGATGCAATTATATTCGTTCCGGAGACCGGCGAATTGCTTTTGGGTAAAAATGCTTACGCCAAGATACAGGCACTAAATCCCAATGCGGAAATCAAAGTTACCTATAACAAGACAGAATGGGATAAAGGAGATTTGCGTCCGGAACACTACTTTGCATGCGAGTCCGATGGTCTTGTTTATAACGGTGAGTATTTAACGAAAGATGCCGAGGAGGCGAAACAGGATATCACATATGATGTCGGTTTTAATCAGAAGATTCAAGTCAACACCACGGCGGATGAGGTGTTCAAGCACGGAATCGGCAGAGAGGTTGATGAAGTTGTCAGTATGTTACAGGAACTCGAGAGCATGGACGGCATCGTAAATAAGTTAAAAGCCATGAAGGACAACAAAAGTTATGACCAAGATGCGGTTGCACTCAAACTTGCAGCGGCGCAAAAAGCACAAACCTATCTTTCCGATACGTTACAGAAGAAATTTGAGAGCGGTATCACCGAGATGCAGAGATATCTGGACGTTGCAAACCTGGCTTTGACTAATGTAGGAAACAAGACGGCAAGACTGGAATTGATTGAGAATCGTCTCGGCAATCAGAAGACTGCATTCAAGACATTGACCTCGGAGAATGAGGATGCAGATGTTGCAGAACTGGCAATTCAATTAAGCAGTGCGGAATTGACCTACAATGCGGCACTGGCGGCAACAGGCAAAGTGATGGAGACGTCGCTGATGAATTTCATATGATGATACCAAATCAAAAGGAATCAGTCTTTTAGCCGGAAGAAAAGACTTAACGAAACATCAAATTCCGGCAAAAAATAAAACAGACACAACAGGAGGAAGGGTTATGGTAATACAAACAAGGATTTTTGGAGAAATTACGATTGAGGATGATAAACTGATCCATTTTGAGAAGGGTATTATCGGATTTCCGGATTTGAAGGATTTCGCACTGGTACATGATGCAGAACAAGGAAGTAACGTAGGTATTCGCTGGATGCAGTCAGTACAGGAGCCGCAGTTTGCTATACCGGTAATGGACCCACTGCTGGTAAGAGAAGATTACAATCCCGTCATTGAGGATGAATTGTTGCAACCGCTTGGCGAATGGAAACCGGAGGAACTTTTGGTTCTTGTAAGTGTGACAATTCCCTCTGATTTGAAAAAAATGACGGTAAACTTGATGGCTCCGTTTATCATTAATGCGGAGAGCAAAAAAGCCTGTCAGATCATAGTGGATAACGGAGATTATGCGATTAAATATCCCATCTATGACATCTTGCAGGAAAAGAAGGCGGGTGAATAGTATGCTGGCATTGTCAAGGAGAAAAGGTGAAGCAATTGTAATTAACAATAATGTGGAAATCGTGGTTCTTGAAGTGAAGGGAGAACAGGTCAAACTGGGAATCAGTGCGCCGAAGGAAGTTCCCATATATCGCAAAGAAGTTTTTGTGCAGATTCAGGAGTCCAATAAGGAAGCCATGCAGAATGTTGATGCAGCGGCACTGGCGGATTTGTTTCATACATCAAAGGAATAGGACGGGAAGTAATGTATGGGCCGTTGGTTGTTTTCGGGCGTAAATAGATAGAACAGATTGGAAATCGAAAAATGTTTATAGTTTCTATAAACATTTTTTTGATGATTACCGATATATTTACTAGGAAAGCGGATTATTTCGTCTGTTTTGTAACCACAAACGAAATAATCATCACAGATAGGCGGGAAGCCACAGTTGTGAACACACGGAGGTGAACAGTATGGGAATAGAAGCAGTTGGAAGTACAACTACATATCAGG
>CAYMCV010000103.1:0-2405 GCA_964389005.1 uncultured Lachnospiraceae bacterium
ACAGGACTTGGATTGAAAGAAGCAAAAGACTTGGTTGATGCAGCTCCGAAGGTATTGAAAGAAGCAGCAAGCAAAGACGAAGCTGATGATATCAAAGCTAAATTAGAAGCAGAAGGTGCAAAGGTTACATTGAAGTAATCGCTGTTTACCGATTGAATCAAAGTTATGAGCGTGCAAATGAATCACATTTGCACGCTTTTACAGTTGGCTGAGTGGAAAAAAATCACAAAAAATGATTGACGAAAAAAAGGCGTTGTGCTATGATGGATAGTGCACTATTGTGGTTCAGCATGCCCAATTTTTATCTAAAAAGGAATGAATATCACGTCCTTTCAAAACGCGGCGGCGACTGTCAATACTGCAAAAATGGCTTTATATCATAAAGAGAACGGAGTGGAATGTCAATGGAAAAGAACAGAATACGTCCTATTGTCAATGGCAACAGTATGCGTATGAGTTATTCACGGCAAAAAGAAGTTTTGGAGATGCCTAACCTGATTGAAGTCCAAAAAGACTCGTATAAGTGGTTTTTGGAAGAAGGACTGAAAGAAGCTTTTGACGATATCTCTCCCATTACAAATTTTGGAGGCGATTTGCGTCTTGAATTTGTGGGATTTGAACTTGCTGAGAATGAAATCAAGCATACGATTGAGGAGTGTAAAGAGAGAGATCTCACGTATGAAGCACCGTTAAAAGTAACGGTACGTCTTTTTAACAAAGATGACAATGTGAGAGAATACCCAATTTTTATGGGAAATTTCCCGCTTATGACAGAAACCGGAACCTTTGTTATCAACGGCGCAGAAAGAGTTATTGTTAGCCAGTTGGTTCGTTCCCCCGGTATCTATTATGCAATCAGCCATGATAAAATAGGAAAGAAACTGTTTTCATCAACAGTGATTCCGAACAGAGGCGCGTGGTTGGAGTATGAGACAGATTCCAATGATGTGGCTTATGTTCGTGTGGATAGAACAAGAAAAGTTCCCATTACGGTGTTTATTCGTGCACTCGGAATCGGAACTGACGAAGAAATTATAGAATTGTTCGGTGACGAGCCTAAGATTCAGGCTAGTTTTATTCGTGATACCTCCAAGAACTATCAGGACGGATTGAAAGAATTATATACGAAGATTCACCCGGGCGAGCCGTTCAGTGTGGAAAGTGCCGAGAATTACATCGGGGCAATGTTTTTTGACCCCAGAAGATATGATTTGGCAAAAGTCGGAAGATACAAATTCAACAAGAAGTTGTTGCTTCGTAACAGAATCAACAACCATATTCTTGCAGAGGATGTTGTAAACCAGTACACGGGCGAAGTAATTGCCAAAGCCGGTGACAAGGTTACGCGTGCGATTGCAGATGCAATCCAGAATGCGGCAATCCCGTCCGTAATGATTCAGACAGAGGAGAGAAATGTCAAAGTTCTTTCCAATATGATGGTAGACATCAATGAGTGGGTTGACTGCAATGCAAAGGAACTGGGTGTATCTGAGTTGGTATACTTCCCTGTATTACAGAAGATTTTAGAGGAGTTTTCGGAGCAACCGGAGGAATTGGCGTCTGCAATTCAGCAGAATATTCATGAATTGATTCCGAAACATATCACGAAAGAAGATATGATTGCTTCGATTAACTATAATATCCATTTGGAATACGGTATCGGTAATGATGATGATATTGACCATTTGGGCAATCGTCGTATCAGAGCGGTCGGAGAATTGTTACAGAATCAGTATCGTATCGGTCTTTCCAGAATGGAACGTGTGGTTCGTGAGAGAATGACGACACATGACAACACGGCGGAAGTAACACCGCAGGCGTTGATTAACATCAAACCGGTGCAGGCTGCGGTGAAGGAGTTCTTCGGTTCTTCACAGTTGTCACAGTTCATGGATCAGAATAACCCGCTTGGCGAGTTGACTCACAAGAGACGTCTTTCTGCATTGGGACCGGGCGGTTTGTCCAGAGATCGTGCAGGATTCGAGGTACGTGACGTTCATTATACACATTACGGAAGAATGTGCCCGATTGAGACCCCTGAAGGTCCGAACATCGGTCTGATTAACTCGTTGGCTTCTTATGCACGAATCAATGAGTATGGATTTGTGGAAGCGCCTTATCGTCGTATCGACAAGAATGATCCTGCGAATCCGTTTGTTACGGATGAAGTTGTTTACATGACTGCAGACGAAGAAGACAACTATCATGTTGCACAGGCGAATGAGAAGTTGGATGCAGACGGACACTTTGTGAAGAACATGGTTTCCGGTCGTTACAGAGAAGAAACACAGGAATACCCGAAGGCAATGTTTGATTACATGGATGTATCACCGAAGATGGTATTTTCGGTTGCAACCGCGTTGATTCCGTTCTTGGAGAACGACGATGCGAACCGTGCCTTGATG
>CAYMCV010000103.1:2415-9158 GCA_964389005.1 uncultured Lachnospiraceae bacterium
CCAACATGCAACGTCAGGCTGTTCCGTTACTTTTTACGGAAGCACCTGCAATCGGTACCGGTATGGAGCCGAAAGCAGCAGTTGACTCCGGTGTATGTGTAATTGCAAAAAAAGCAGGAACGGTAACGTATGTTTCCGCTTCCGAAATTCATATAACATATGATGACGGTGAGAAAGAAGAATATCGTCTTTCCAAGTTCGTCAGAAGTAACCAGAGTAACTGTTACAACCAGAAGCCCATCGTATTCAAGGGTGACCATGTTGCACAGGGACAGGTTATTGCAGACGGTCCGTCAACAGCGGAAGGTGAGTTGGGCCTCGGTAAGAATCCGTTAATCGGTTTCATGACATGGGAAGGATACAACTACGAAGATGCTGTATTGCTGAGTGAGCGATTGGTACGCGAAGATGTATATACTTCGGTTCATATTGAGGAATATGAGACAGAAGCACGTGATACCAAACTCGGAAGTGAAGAAATCACGAGAGATGTACCGGGTGTCGGCGAAGATGCTTTGAAGGATTTGGACGACAGAGGAATTATCCGTGTCGGCGCTGAAGTTCGCGCCGGAGATATTTTAGTCGGAAAGGTAACACCGAAGGGTGAGACCGAACTGACAGCCGAGGAGAGATTGCTGCGTGCCATCTTCGGTGAGAAAGCAAGAGAAGTCAGAGATACTTCTTTGAAAGTACCACATGGCGAGTATGGTGTCGTTGTTGATGCCAAGGTATTTTCGCGTGCGGCGGGAGACACCGAGCTTTCACCCGGTGTTAACCAGAAGGTTCGTATCTATATAGCACAGAAGAGAAAAATTTCCGTCGGTGATAAGATGGCGGGTCGTCACGGTAACAAGGGTGTTGTATCCCGCGTGTTACCTGTTGAAGATATGCCGTATTTACCGAATGGTCGTCCGCTGGATATCGTATTGAATCCGTTGGGTGTACCTTCGCGTATGAACATCGGTCAGGTTTTGGAGATTCATTTATCGCTTGCTGCAAAAGCATTGGGCTTCAATATTGCAACCCCTGTTTTTGACGGTGCAAACGAGCAGGATATCATGGATACGTTGGATTTGGCGAATGATTACGTCAATACCTCATGGGAAGAATTTGAAGAAAAATATAAGGACGAATTGCTTCCGGAGGTTATGGAATATCTCTATAATAACAGAGAACATAGAGAAGTTTGGAAAGGCGTTCCGATTAACAGAGACGGTAAAGTCAGACTTCGCGACGGACGTACCGGAGAGTTCTTTGACAGCCCGGTAACCATCGGACACATGCATTACCTGAAACTCCACCATTTGGTAGACGATAAGATTCATGCACGTTCTACCGGACCGTACTCACTCGTTACACAACAGCCTCTGGGCGGTAAAGCACAGTTCGGCGGTCAGCGTTTCGGAGAGATGGAAGTTTGGGCGCTGGAAGCTTATGGCGCGGCCTATACGTTACAGGAAATTTTAACTGTGAAATCAGATGATGTCATCGGACGTGTTAAGACTTACGAAGCAATCATCAAGGGCGAGAATATTCCGACTCCGGGTATTCCGGAATCCTTCAAGGTATTGTTGAAGGAGTTGCAATCTTTGTGTCTGGATGTCAAAGTTTTGGATGAGAACCATGAAGAAGTTGAGATTATGGAGAACATCGAGACGGGAAATACCACCTATCGTGATGAGATGGAAGGCAATCCCAATGACTATGATTATGCGCAGGAAGATATTACTTCTTACGGATATCAGAAGCAGGAGTTTTCCGAGGATGGAGAACTGACGGAAGTCTATGAAGACGAAGAAGACGAAGATGAGTTGGAAGACTTCGAAGATGAATACGTTGAAGCGTTCGCAGATGAGAATGAGGAACAGTAAATAGGCAAAAAGCCGAATTTGGAAGGAGTGCCATCAGATGTCTGAAATGAAAAAAGATGAGTATCAACCGATAACTTTTGATTCAATCAAAATCGGTTTGGCGTCACCGGAGAAAATTCTTGAATGGTCAAGAGGCGAAGTTTTGAAGCCGGAGACCATCAATTACAGAACTTTGAAGCCGGAAAAAGAAGGATTGTTCTGTGAGAAGATTTTCGGACCCAGTAAGGACTGGGAGTGCCATTGTGGTAAGTATAAGAAAGTAAGATATAAAGGTGTTATCTGCGATCGTTGTGGCGTTGAGGTAACAAAAGCGAATGTCAGAAGAGAGCGTATGGGGCATATTGCATTGGCTGCACCTGTGTCGCACATTTGGTATTTTAAAGGAATTCCCAGCAGAATGGGATTGATTCTCGATTTAACTCCGAGAGTTTTGGAAAAAGTATTGTATTTTGCATCTTATATTGTATTGGATGCGGGAACCACAGAACTTGCAGTCAAAGACATTCTTTCCGAGAAGGAATATCAGGATGCAAGAGAGCGTTGGGGCGATACCTTCCGTGTCGGCATGGGCGCGGAGGCGATCAAAGAACTTTTACAGGCGATCAACCTCGAACAGGAATATGATGAACTCAAAGCAGAACTCGATAATGAAAGCACCAAGGGACAGAAGCGTGCCAAGATTGTTAAGAGATTGGAAGTTGTGGAGGCATTCAGAGAGTCCGGAAACAAACCGGAATGGATGATTATGGATGTGATTCCCGTAATTCCTCCCGATTTGCGACCGATGGTTCAGTTGGACGGCGGACGTTTTGCAACTTCGGATTTGAACGACTTATACAGAAGAATTATCAACCGTAACAACCGTTTGAACCGTTTGCTCACGTTGGGTGCTCCTGACATTATTGTCAGAAATGAAAAGAGAATGTTACAGGAAGCCGTTGATGCATTAATTGACAACGGTAGACGTGGTCGTGCGGTAACAGGCCCCGGAAACAGAGCATTGAAGTCTCTTTCCGATATGTTAAAGGGTAAATCGGGACGTTTTCGTCAGAACTTGCTCGGAAAACGTGTGGATTATTCAGGACGTAGCGTTATTGTTGTAGGACCGGAATTAAAGATTTATCAGTGTGGTCTGCCGAAGGAAATGGCAATTGAACTTTTCAAACCGTTCGTTATGAAAGAACTGGTTGGAAAGGGTATCAGCCAGAATATTAAGCATGCAAAGAAATTGGTTGAAAAATTGGATGATACGGTTTGGGATGTTTTGGAAGAAGTTATCCATGAGCATCCGGTTATGCTGAATCGTGCTCCGACACTGCATAGACTTGGAATTCAGGCTTTTGAGCCGATTCTTGTTGAAGGTAAGGCAATCAAACTGCATCCGCTGGTATGTACGGCTTTCAATGCCGACTTCGACGGTGACCAGATGGCGGTTCATCTTCCTTTGTCCGTAGAGGCACAGGCAGAATGCAGATTTTTACTTTTATCTCCGAACAACTTATTAAAACCTTCCGACGGCGCACCGGTTGTGGTACCGTCACAGGATATGGTTCTCGGTATTTATTACCTGACACAGGAAAGACCGGGAAGCCTTGGCGAAGGAAAATACTTCAAAAATGTGAACGAAGCTTTGCTTGCATACGAAAACAATGCGATTACGTTACATGCGAAGATTAAAGTTCGCGTAACCAAGAAATTGGCAGACGGAAGTGAAGTAACGGGAATCGTTGAGTCAACACTCGGCCGTTTCCTCTTTAACGAGATTTTGCCTCAGGATTTGGGATTTGTTGACAGAGCCAATGCAGAAGATGCCATTCAGTTGGAGGTTAATTTCCTGGTTGGAAAGAAACAGCTGAAGCAGATTTTGGAGAAAGTTATCAATACGCACGGCGCAACAAAGACAGCAGAAGTGCTGGATAAGGTAAAAGCGACCGGATACAAATATTCAACCAAAGCGGCAATGACGGTATCCATTTCCGATATGACCGTTCCTCCCATTAAGCCGACATTGATTGCGGAAGCGCAGGAGAAGGTTGATAAAATTTCTACGATGTACAGCAGAGGTTTGTGTACAGAGGAAGAGCGTTATAAGAGCGTTATCAAAGTATGGAATGATACAGATGCGCATCTGACCAAAGAGTTGATGAGCGGTTTGGATTCCTACAACAATATTCGTATGATGGCCGATTCCGGTGCCCGTGGTTCTGAGCAGCAGATGAAGCAGTTGGCGGGTATGCGTGGATTGATGGCAGATACCACCGGTCGTACCATTGAATTGCCGATTAAGTCTAATTTCCGTGAAGGACTGGATGTTTTGGAATACTTTATGTCCGCGCATGGCGCACGTAAAGGTTTGTCCGATACCGCACTTCGTACGGCTGACTCCGGATATCTGACCAGACGTATGGTTGATGTGTGTCAGGAATTGATTATTCGTGAAGTTGATTGCTGTGCAGGAAAACCGGAGATTCCGGGCATGACGGTTTCCGCTTTTGTCGATGGTAAAGAAACCATCGAAAGTTTGGAAGCACGTATCAAAGGGCGTTACAGTTGTGAGACGATTTGTGACAAAGACGGAAATGTCATTGTAAAACGTAATCACATGATTACACCGAGCCGTGCAAGTAAAATTCTTACCATCGGTGTCGATGAAAAGGGCAACGAAGTTACAAAAGTTCGAATCAGAAGTATTTTGACATGTAAATCAAGAAGCGGTATCTGCGCGAAGTGTTACGGTGCAAATATGGCAACCGGTGAAGCGGTTCAGGTCGGCGAGGCTGTCGGAATCATTGCGGCACAGTCAATCGGTGAGCCGGGTACACAGCTTACAATGCGTACATTCCATACCGGTGGTGTTGCAGGTAACGATATTACACAGGGTCTTCCCCGTGTTGAGGAGTTATTTGAAGCGAGAAAGCCCAAGGGACTTGCAATTATAGCAGAGTTCGGCGGAACCGTAAAAATTAACGATACCAAGAAAAAACGTGAAATCGTTATTTCCGATTCAGAGAAAGAAAAGAGTTATCTGATTCCTTACGGCGCACGAATCAAAGTTCAGGACGGCGCGGAGATTGAAGCCGGAGATGAATTGACTGAGGGTAGCGTTAACCCGCATGACTTGCTTGAAATCAAGAAGATTGAAGCAGTTGAGAACTATATGATTCGCGAGGTTCAGAAGGTTTACGGTTTACAGGGTGTTGATTTAAGTGATAAGCATATTGAAGTTATTGTACGTCAGATGCTGAAGAAACAACGCGTGGAATCCAACGGAGATACGGAGTTGTTACCGGGAAGTCTGGTTGATCGTCTGGAGTTGGAAGCAATCAATGAAGAATTGCTGGCACAGAATCCGGATGCGACACCGGCGGTTGCAAATGACATCATCCTTGGTATCACAAAAGCAGCACTTGCTACGAACTCCTTCCTGTCGGCTGCATCCTTCCAGGAGACCACCAAGGTCTTGACAGAAGCGGCAATTAAGGGCAAGGAAGATCCGTTGATTGGTTTGAAAGAGAACGTCATCATCGGTAAATTGATTCCTGCAGGAACGGGTATGAAGCGTTACCGCGACGTTAAACTGGATACCATGATGGTTAGCCCGATTTTCGGAGAGTATGAACCGGAAGAAGAGAACGATTTTATCTCAGAGGAAGAAAACTTTGAAGAAGAGGTTATCGAAGTGATTTCGGATCCTTCGGAGGAATAATTTGGTACTATCTGTTTTATAATGAAGATAATGAGACAAAGGCGCTGTTTGCAATATTGTGAACAGCGCTTTTTAACGGTAATAAATACTTGTTTCTGCAATTAAAAAGTTTTCTTGATATAAAAGGTGATTCCGCAGTACTTTTAGCAAATTTATGTTGACAATGGAACTTTCAACACATATAATGATTAGGCGTGCATGAATTGCGCATACTTTTTGTGTGCAAATCATTCACATAACAAAAATATTATCATAGGAGGTGAAACCGAATGCCAACAATTAATCAGTTAGTACGAAAAGGACGTCAGACATCTGTTAAGAAGTCAACAGCTCCCGCTTTGCAGAGAAGCTACAACTCATTGCACAAGAAAGCAGTTGATAATGCGTCACCGCAGAAAAGAGGTGTTTGTACGGCTGTGAAAACAGCAACGCCGAAGAAGCCTAACTCAGCTCTGAGAAAAATCGCCAGAGTTCGTCTTTCGAACGGAATTGAAGTAACAAGTTATATTCCGGGTGAAGGACACAACCTTCAGGAACATAGTGTTGTTCTGATCCGTGGAGGTAGAGTAAAAGACTTACCGGGTACCAGATACCATATTATTCGTGGTACATTGGATACCGCAGGTGTTGCAAACAGACGTCAGGCGCGTTCTAAGTACGGTGCCAAGAGACCTAAAGCAGGTAAGTAATTAACTTATGCTGCAAGTACCACAAATTGAACTAATTAGTGTTGGGATTCAGATTTCACGCATTATGTGCAGCTTGAGGCTTTGGCTTCGAGAGAATAAATGAAATACCGCACGAACACATCACTGCCATTGGCAGAATTAGGGACACATGTGAGTACCGAGGATTTAATTCATTAATTAAGGAGGGAAGAAACGTGCCACGTAAAGGACATATTCAAAAAAGAGATGTTTTAGCAGATCCTTTATACAATAACAAAGTGGTTACCAAACTTATCAATAACATTATGTTAGATGGTAAGAAAGGTGTAGCACAGAAGATTGTATATGGGGCATTTGCAACAGTAGAGGAAAAATCCGGCAAACCGGCTCTTGAAGTATTTGAAGAAGCAATGGCTAATATCATGCCTGTTTTAGAAGTAAAAGCAAGACGTATCGGTGGAGCTACCTATCAGGTACCTATCGAAGTTCGCCCGGAGA
>CAYMCV010000104.1:0-8806 GCA_964389005.1 uncultured Lachnospiraceae bacterium
GAAGGCTCCGTATCTTTTGAACAGCCTTCGCGAATCATGTTACCGCCGATTAACAGCAACAATGCAAACGCAATCCAGTGGTCAATAGAGGTGATGTATTTCTCAAACGAGGAGCCGAGAAGATAGCCGATAAAAGGCATCAATCCCTGAAATCCACCGAACCACAGGCCGACACAAAGATAGTGCTTTGGTTTCAATTTTCCGGTGGAAAGACCTTTACAGACGGAGACGGCAAACGCATCCATCGAAAGTCCCACAGCAATCAGAAATAGTTCAATCAGTCCCATTATAACCTCCGACAAGCGTCTTATTCCGGTTCATCGGTTTGCAACGCATAAATCAAGAATTCAATGTCATTTGACGATTTAAATGTATCGCACAGAACAAGCGATGCCTCCGGATGTTTCTCATGATAATAATCAGAAAGATATGCGGAATCGGTTTCCGCAGTGTTCATAAAAACGAAACGTATACGCTCACTGTCTATACTGTCCGTTTCCGGCGAAGAAATTCCCCATTTGCGAAAAACACCGAAGCTCCATGGACCATTGACCTGCCATCCCCCAAGCGGCAGACGATTCGCGGGCCAAGCATTGTTTCGTGCAAAAACATCTTCCGTAAAATAACTGAAACTATTAACGTCGCAAAGATAAAGAATCGACGGTGTCTCCTGCATGTAAGAAGTAACCTCCGAGTATGCGGTGCTGAATGCAAGCGAGCCGGCTGCCTGTCCCTCAACGGATTTCTGATTGGGAAGGCCGAATCTGTAACTGCAAAAGAGAAGCACGGCGATAGCAAGAGACCAGAGGATACGGTAGCGGAGTCGCTTTTTATCTTCTTTCTCCCAGAGCTTATGGTATAGAGCAACAGATAAAAGCAAAAACAATTCGGCAATATAGATACCCTGCGTAATGCGCGGTACGGAGCGACCGATATACATCAAATAGCCCCATATGCACATTCTTCCTGCGATGAGTGCGCCAAGGTCCAAAAGTGCGCCGTATTTCTTCATTGCGAGTGCAAGAATCAGAACGAGTGCATAACAGAGAAAGACAATGAGATTCAGCGGTCGGTCAATATAGGACGTCAACTGACGGTCGATAAAAGATGAAATTGTACTTTTCAGATCGAAAGCTTTATACTCGGTTGAGAGAGAAGCCAAAGCATGCATACTGTCGGCATTGATATTCTCATCTAACAGTATTTGGTATCGCGTCGATGCGGAAATGTAGGATTGGTAACTGATACCGAGCGCATCGTAGACATCGCGGTTTTCATCATAGGATGGATAACCGCCGTAGTCATAAATTTGTTCGCGATCGGTGTTATACGCGCGAAACTCTCTCCATGCATCACCTGAATCGGCGGCACGATTGATACCGAAAATAAAGGCAACTGCAATGATAAGGCAGGTCGCATATGTGGCGACGCTTTTTAGCATCTTCTTATCCTTCAGGACTTTGGCGCAGCCGATAAAAAAGAAAATCGGAAGTAGCATGAAACAGCCTTTATCACGAAGATTGAGTGCGATAAAAAACAACAAGAATCCGGTGAAGTTATTCTTAAGGTAACGTATTACGCTTGTCGAATCTTCGGCGGTGTAGAATGCCGCCAGTGCAGCGGCCGCCACAAGTATGGTTACGGTCGTATATTGTATGGTGACCATGTGTTGAAGCAACAGAAGATAAAATAGAGACAGACCGACAATTAGAGTTGCAATCCGCATGTACCACTTACGGCATTGCAATTCCATTCTGCTGATAACCACGGATATGGCAAAAATAAATACAACGACAAGAAGCGCACCATACCATGGAATCGACGGAAAATTGACATATAGTTTCTGCAGAAGAAGTCCGGTGAGGTATCCGATGTGCAACAGATGCGGTTCGGGTTGCCCCGTCAGTTCGCCGGATGCAATTTGTTTGATAAACAAATCATCATTGTTGTAGAAGACGAACGGGGTGGCTTTATAACAAAGATATGCAAAAACAAAGAATGCCAGAGCAGTTAGGAAAAACCATAGGCATTGATGTTTGTAGGGTTTATGTTGTGCTTTTTTATCTTCGGATTTATCTTTCATAGATTTACACACTCCGGTATGAGATGCAAGTTGACGTTTCATCAAATCATATGTGACGCGCATTGGAGAGGACAGAACATGCGTCAATGAAATGTTTATAGTTTAGCATTTCAGGGTGTGTAAATCAAGATAAAATATCGAACATCATGATGTTCATCGATGGGGAGGATTGCGTCAACTTAGATTAATTATATCTTTGGATTGTAATTGTCGAAATAATCTTTTATACTAAAAACGAAGCGTTAAGTTGCTTTTTTGGGGAGAAAGGCGTACTTATGTTGCGAAACAGCATTTGTCAATTATTCAGAACAAAAGTTAGAACATGTCTGTTTTTTCTGTTGATTACTTTTTGCACCATGCTCATATGTCTGGGAGGTAATTTATTTCAACAGTGCCGTGTGAACATGAAACAATTCAAGGATATCTTTATGACCATTGGGGTTGTGGAACAGACTCCGATTGCGTATGTCAGGGAATCCTCCTATGATGTGGAGACGCAAAGTTATTCCTATGGTACCCGCAAAGAATATGGTGAAGTTTTTGACTTATCCGAGCTTGACATGGAAGGTGTTAAGTACATCAGCGAGCCTGAGCGCAGACCGTTTTACAGTGCGTACTTGCCGGACTATAAAGTCAAGGATGATAAGGGCGGATATGCAAACCGAATGATTGTTGAGGCTTCGCCCTATGAAGATTGCATTCCGAACGGACCGGTAAAATTCAGAATCAAAAAAGTATTGTACAGTATCTATTTGCAGAACATAGACTCATTCTATTTTTGCGACCACAACAATGACAATCCACAGATGATGTATGCGGATAAGACCTACGTCATGAGTCTGACGGACGGTATGCCGCACGGATTTCAGGTGATTGATTTTTCAGAGTTGATTTTTGAATATGTTCCAGGAATCAGTCTTCATGCCGAACAGACGGATGCGAGCGGCAATCATCTTCCGACCGAGGTACCGAATATCGCAATAGATGAAGTGAATGATGCATATTATGAGAATCATCACGATGTGTATTGGGAGTCTTTGGCGGAGGAATTGCGACTGCGCTTGTTCAAAGTTCCGGTGACTGCAACGAATGATTTGAACCTGATGATGTCATTTTATAACGGAGATGTCTGTATTGCTGACGGAGAGGCTTTTTCCGCTGAAGATATGGAACAGGGTAATGCGGTGTGTCTTGTATCTGCAGTATTTGCACATCGTAACAATATTCAGATCGGAGACACGATTACACTGCCGCTTCGCGTAGCAGATTATTCCAATCCGCCGATATTGGACTGGGGAAAGACCCCACTGACAGCAGAAGGGGGAAATTTCGAGGTGTTTTTTACGGATGATTATACAATCAAAGGTATCTATCGTATGATGCCGACGGGTGGTGCCGACGTAGGCTATCAGCTGGATGAGAATGAAATCATCATTCCCCAAAATTCCGTAAAAGCAGATGATTCCAATAATATAGGGATATACGGCGATCATGTGAGTCCATATAATACTTCATTTCGGATTCCGAACGGAACCATTGATGACTTTATGGAAAAGTGGGAAGCGAAGGGAATCGAAGATGTTACCATTCATTTTTATGACAGGGGATACTCTAAGTTGATGGACGGAATCGCACAAATGGAACGTATGGCGGTGCTGTTGCTGGTGGTTGGTATTGTAATGACTATTCTTGTGCTGCTATTTTTCTGTTCGACGATGATTACAGGGCAAAAACAAAGAACTGCCATTGAACGAAGTCTCGGTGCCAAGAAGAAAGAGTGCATCTGTTCACTTTTGGCAGGAATTCTTCTGATTGCCGTTATCGGGTGTTTAATCGGCTGCCTTGGTGGAATGTTCTTAACCAAGGGTGTCGCATCGGTTATGGAAGATTTACAGGTGTTTGACCGTAATTTCAGCAGCGGAATTGTTAATTCCGGTGCTGAAGAAGTTGTATCGATGAATGGAGACATTATTGTGACAATCGTGTCGTTTGTATGCGCGTTTGGATTCACGACACTAGTGTCATTCCTCGCCGCTTGGAGAAATCTCAGATATGAGCCGCTCCAACTGTTATCGGGAAAATATCGGGAGTGAGTGCCGTATAGAATATTGTATTAAGAAATATTCATTTTTATCTTGACAAATCTTGAAACAGTACGTTACAATCGTAGAAATCCTTGAGGGAGTAATCGACATACGATAAGTGTGTGGCAAGTTCAACATCCTGGCAGTTTAACTCAGTTCTGTCTGGCTTGCCTTAAATGATGAGACTCATGTGTAGCAGCAAAGCTATGCGTGTGTCTTTTTTTTACCCCCAAAAAGCAGATGCATGGCAGACAACAACCGATTATCCCGGCAATTATCTCTCAAACACACAAAGAGATATGAATTGCACAAACAAAGGAGGTAGTATTATGCATCTGACAATCAACAACATTCACAAATTCTATGGAGAGGGCAGCAGCAGAGTCGAAGTGCTGCGCGGTATCAATTGTAACATTTCGGACGGGAACATCTGTGTTCTGCTCGGCCCGAGCGGCTCCGGAAAATCCACACTTTTGAATATCATCGGCGGCATTGAATCCGCTGACGAAGGTTGCATCGATGTAGGGGAAGATTGTACATCGGAGATGACGGAGAAAGAACTGACATCGTATCGAAGAAACCACCTCGGTTTCGTATTCCAGTTTTATAACTTAATACCGAATCTGACGGTAAAAGAAAACATCGAAGTTTGTGCATATTTAAGCAAAGATCCGCTTCCTCTCGAAGAACTGCTCAAGACGCTCGGACTTTGGGAGCATAAGGATAAAATTCCGAGTCAATTGTCGGGTGGGCAGCAGCAGAGATGTGCCATCGGGCGCGCTTTGGTTAAGAATCCGTCTGTTCTGCTCTGTGATGAACCTACCGGTGCGTTGGATTACCATACGTCCAAGGAAATACTTGAACTCATTGAGACCGTTAATCGGAAATACCGCAATACAATTATTATTGTAACTCATAATAACGCAATCAAAGACATGGCACATCAAGTCATGAAAATGCGCGACGGTGTAATTGTCAAGGACTACATAAATGACACTGTTGTCAATGCCAAAGATTTGGAATGGTAGAGATTGTCGGGAAAGGAGTGACAAAATGAGAAATCCATTGAACAAAAGAATTCCCAGGGAGTTAAAAAAGAACGCCGGGAGATACATATCTGTATTCTTGCTGTTGACAGCCACCATTACAATCGGTTCTGCTTTTATGTCTGTAATGGAAAGCATGGACAGTTCGTTGAAGAACAATCAGAACGATGCGAGAATTGAAGACGGACAATTTACACTCGACGCGAAGGCAGACGAAGAAACACTCGCCGAACTTGAAGAATACGGCATCAATGTCAGCAACAATATATATAAGACCGTTGAAGAATTTGACGGCAATGCGACACTTCGATTGTTTATCAATCGTGAAGAAATGAATCTTGTGTCGGTTTTTGAGGGTACACTTCCGACAACGGCAGATGAAATTGCCATGGATCGACTTTTTGCCAAAAACCGTGACATTAATGTCGGTGATAGTGTTACCATTGCAGATAAAAATTACAAAATGACCGGAACGATTTCGTTACCGGATTACAATTCTCTATTCAAAGACAACAGTGCAATTTTGATGGAAACACAGAATTTCGGGCCCTGTGTGATGACACAAGAAGGGTTTGATGAAATAGAGAATCAGAAAATCACATATTGTTATTCTTATCGATTCAAAGACGCAGAGATTACCGAGGAGAAAGAGACGGAAATCTTAGAGGATTGTGTGGCTTGTCTTTTAGATAAAGGAATCAGACCGGTATCTTTGATTCCGGCTTCGGAGAATCAGGGAATTGCATTTTTGATGGAAGACATGGGAAAAGACGGTCCGATGATTACGGTTTTCATATATATCATGATTGCGGTTCTTGCGTTTGTGTTTGCGGTACTAATCAGCAACACCATTGAAGAAGAATCCTCCATTATCGGAACGCTGCGCGCGAGCGGCTACACGAAAGGTGAGATGGTGTTGCATTACCTGACACCGACTGCAATTGTCGCAGTTGTGGCATCCGCAATCGGTAATTTACTCGGTTATACGGTAATGGTTCAGCCGTTCCTTAATGTCTATTATACGACATACTGCCTGCCGCCGTACACGTTGATCTTCAGCATGCGGGCATTTATACTGACGACGATTGTACCTGTAATCATTATGATAGCCATCAATTTCTTTGTGTTGATTCGTAAACTTTCATTGTCGCCGCTTCGTTTTCTTCGTAACGACATCAAACACGGAAGGCAGAAAAGAGCAGTTAAATTACCGAATGTTTCATTTTTTAACCGCTTTAGAATTCGTGTCATATTGCAGAACAAAAGTAGTTATTTGGTACTTTTTATCGGTATCTTTTTGTCCAGTTTCTTATTGATGTTCGGTATCGGAATGATGCCGCTGATTACGCACTATGTGGATACGGTGGATGATTCGTTGACGTATGAGTATCAATACATATTGAAAGCGCCTGTGCCATGCGACGAAGGTGAGAAGCTGACACTTGCCGAGATGGAGGCTGACGCGCCGCTGGGGGATGACCCGATTTCCATTACGCTTTACGGTATCGGCGAGGACAGCGAATTCTTTCAAAACATACCGATTTCAAAGGCAACGAACGCGAGTGATAATCATGTACAGGAAGCGATATTCTCGAAGGGCGTGGCAAACAAGCTTGGACTAAAAATTGGCGATGAAGTCACTTTTACAGATGAATTCGAAGATGAAACGCATCAATTCAAAGTTGCGGATATCGTCGTATATCAAGGCGTCATGGTAGTTTTTCTTCCGCAGAAATCATTGAATGAAATGCTGGATTACGAGGAGGATGCGTTCAATTGTTATGTGTCGAATACCAAACTTGATATAAATGAGCAGTTCGTAGCAAGGCAGATTAATCGGTCGGATATGACCGGTGCGGCGGAGCAGATGCTGGTTTCGTTCAAAGAAGTTCTTGTGGTTGTGAGTGCATTTTCGGTTTGTATCTATTTGGTCATGATGTATCTGCTTACAAAGGTAGTGGTCGAGAAAAATGCCGTTCACATTGCATTTATGAAGGTATTCGGCTACGAAGAAAAAGAAATATCGAAACTATATCTAAGAGCAACGACAATCGTAGTGATTGTATCGCTTTTGATTTGTATACCCGCTGAAGTTGTACTTTTTAAAGTGGTATTGGTGTTGGTAATGAGCTTGGTTGAAGGGTGGATTGATTTTTATCTGCCGTGGACAACGTATGCCGAGGTTGTCGGTATCGGCTTGGTTTCTTACTTATTAATTCATATGTTCCACGTGAAGCGTATAAAGAAAATGCCGATGAATGCCGCATTAAAGCAAAGAGAATAAGATAGATAAAAATGCTGCGCCAATGACAAAAGAATTGAAGAAACGTGTCGATTGTGGTACTCTTTTACATAAGAAGATAGTAGGGGGTATCAGAGTATGAGAGTCGGGAAAATCATCAATTGGCCGTTGACCCTATTTACGTTGCTTTCCATAGTGATTATATGTATCTTGGGATTGTCTTTGGCGCAGACCGCGTTTTTTACGGCGTGGGGGCGTGAACACATTGCGTACAACAGCAATGTGGAAATGGTAAAAAGCAATCTTGACAATGAATTGCAGAATAAAATTGCAAACGTAGACGGATTCAAAGAAGTTGTGGAAGCCGGAGCCTGTGTGGACGAGAAAGGACTGGTTCAATTGTTCCAGTCGGTGATTTCACAGGGGGAATGGGATGTGTACGGTTTCGTCGGGACGACCCGAAAGGTGTTTACGAAGGACGGCATTTTACTCAATGCCGGAGAGATGGAGACGCTTGATGAGGTACTCGACAAGCATCCGGAAAATGATGTTTTCTGGGGCGAGGACAGTTATGCGGAGTACTTGTTCTTTCCCGAGGAAGTTGTGGTCGGAGGAAATCCGATCAGGTTGTTTTTTGCTGTTAATATGAATGCACTATTACAGGAATTAACAATAAAGGACGGAATTGACGGAAATCCGGTTTGTCTTATCAATGAGAGTGGCGAAGTGTTGTCTTCTGTGGATTTGGAGGACACATTTGATTACGGTACCTTAAAAGCAACAGATTTTTATAACAATCCAAGCAATAAAGTAAATTCGCAATACTTACGTTCCATTATGGATAGTTATATATCGAAAGATTCGAAGTTTATTATTGTATATTTGGCGTCGGGAGAAGACGGAAAACAGCATTCCTATGCAGCTACGATTACAGACGATGACACCGAGGAGCCGATACAGACGGAAATTCAGTCCGATGAGGTGGCTGAGGCTTCTACAATGACAGAGGCACTTGAAAGTTATTCGGTAAATTTTGGCGGCTTTATGTGGTATGAGAAACCATTGTCATTTTCGAATGCCGGTATGATGAAGCTTCTTTTGGGGAAACCTAAAGAAATATCCGGCGGAATGTTGCAGTCGAGTCTCTATATTATGACGATGTATGCAGTTGTGGTAATCATTCTGTTCATTATGTTTATCATGCAAATTATTTTTACGGTACATTCGAATCGTAAATTGTATAAGGTTGCATATATTGACCCTATTACCAAGGTGAGGAATTGGACCCGTTTTGTTTTGGACGCGAAGCGTCTGATTAAGAAACGTAAAAATCGAAAATATGCGATGGTCA
>CAYMCV010000105.1:0-7335 GCA_964389005.1 uncultured Lachnospiraceae bacterium
TACCACGAAACTAATAACCTGCGATTTGGTGTGCCATGGCGTGGTAAGCCCATTGGTTTTGAGGGCCTATCTGAATGATATCAGAGAAAAGGGAATTCAACCGCAAAGCATGAATTTTAGGAATAAGAAATACGGCTGGAAGAACCAAGTGGAAACGGTTGTGGACAACACGGGAACAGAGCATGAAAGCAGAGACTATACGGATGTGTTCTATACGAATTGTGCTTTGCGTGAGAGTTGTTATACCTGTAAATACGCTTCCGGGGACAGAGTCGGTGATATCACCGTTGGTGATTGCTGGGGGATTGAAGCAACAAGACCGGAGCTTTATAGTGACAAGGGAATATCACTTGTCATAATCAATACGAATAAAGGTGCCAAACTGTTTTGTGAAGTGCAGAAGGAACTCTGCGTAACATCGATTCATAAGGAAGAATGTATGCAGCAAAATCTGCATGCGCCAACAGAAAGGCCAATGGAAACGGATTTGTTCTGGGATTTCTTCAGAATGCATAATTATACAGCGTTATTACGAAACCATGTAGATTATAGACGTGCCGATATGATGGAGGATGCAGTAAAATCATCCTGGCAATCTGCACTTGATCGGGGACAGCGGCTTGGGACTGCGTTAAGAAAGCGGGGGATAGAGAAGGTAGTTCTATGTGGCAACATACAAAACAACTATTTGGCAGAAATGGAGTTTTCAAAGGAGGGAATGAAAATAGCGTGCATACTCGATTTATTTGATGATTATAAACGGGATCAATTATGGGGGGTACGGATTGTTAATGAGAAGGCCTATATGAATGAGAGATGGGACAAGAACGAAACGATTATGATTACGGACGAAGTGAATGCCGTTGAGATTATGGAACGACTGGTGCAACTTGGAATTCCGGCGTCCTGTCTGTTGCCACTCAGTTTTCTCGTTTCAATGGAGGTGTAAGATGAAAAAAGTAGGAATACTGACATTTCAGAACGCAAACAATTACGGAGCCCTTCTGCAAGCATTTGCGTTACAAGAAACCGTTCGTTTGCTCGGTGCGGATGTAAGTATTATCGATTATGATGCACCGGTGATGAAACTTAAGGAAATGCAACAACCGGTATTTCGCGATTTTGAGGAGAATTATTTACATCTGACGCCACCGATGACAGAACGAAGAATGCTTGAAGAATTGCCACTGGATGTCGCACTGGTAGGCTCGGATCAGGTATGGAATCCGACACTAACCGGTGGCGATTCCACATATTTCCTTGATTTTGCATCGAAGGATACGATTATTGCTTCTTATGCCGCAAGTATAGGAATGAATACGGAATATGTGATGCAGAAGGAAACTCTTTTTCAAACACAGCTTGCTCGCTTTCAAGCGATTTCCTTAAGAGAAGCATCGCATTTGGATTTTATCAGAAACCATATTGCGCCGACAGTTCCGCTGCAGGCACATGTGGATCCGACGCTGTTACTTACCCATGAGGATTATGAACGTCTGCTTCCCCTTGAAGATATCAAGAAGAAAGGATATATTTTTCTTTTTAGTTATAATTTTGATCCGTTTCTTATTGATATGGCGAATCTTTTGTCATTGAAGACGGGAATACCGCTGGTTACCGTTTCAAGATATCGTGAGACTTTTTTTACCAAGGGAGCGGAGAGTTATGATGATGTGGAACCGCTAAAATGGCTTTCGTTCTTAAGAAATGCCGGTATTGTTTTGACAGATTCATATCATGGACTCATGTTGTCACTTATTTTTGAGAAACCGTTTTATGTATATACGCCGCTACGCCCCAATGTCATTCGCATACTTGATATTTTAAAGACGTTACATTTGGAGGATAGGCGTCTGACCAATATTCAATCGATTGATGATATTTCATTTTCACTGGACTATACAGAGGTTCGCAAGCAATTACAACTTTTACGGCAAGATGCTGTGGACTATCTAAAAAAAGTACTTTCCATGACAAAGTAACAGTAATATGGAAGAGCAGAGTTGTCATGTATAGTCAATTTTTATATGACTGCAAGCAAAATCAACGAAATTGAATCAACGGAGGGGCTAAAGATGTGTACAATAACGGTTTGCATGATTGTAAAAAATGAGGCTGCGGTGTTGTCTCGATGTCTTGATTCCATACAAGGGGTATATGACGAGTTGATTATCGTAGATACCGGTTCTTCGGACAATACAAAGGAAATTGCCCATCGTTATACAAATGAGGTCTATGATTTTGAATGGATTGATGATTTTGCGGCGGCACGAAATTATGCATTTTCGAAGGCACATATGGAATACATTTATTCGGTGGACGCTGATGAAATGTTGACGCCCGATCATCGTATGCAAATGCTTCAACTTAAGGAAATGCTTCTTCCGGAGATAGAAATTGTTCAAATGTGGTATATTACACCGGCAGAATACAATACAACAGAGAATTACGAGAAGGATTTAAGACCGAAGTGGTACAAAAGATTACGTGAGTTTTGCTGGATTGACCCGGTACATGAATCGGTCAGACTGGATCCGGTGGTGTATAACAGTGATATCGAAATTCTTCATTTGCCTCAGTCCATGCATGCGAAGCGGGATTTGGATATTTTTAGCCGTTATTTGGCGGACAACCAAGTTTTATCTCATAAACTTCATTATATGTATGCGAGAGAATTGTTGATTGCCGGGGAGAGAGAAGATTATGCCTGCGCAGAGGAATACTTTCAGAGAATTTATGAGGATGAACAGCAAGATGACGAAATGCGCTCGGAAGCACTGTGCATATTGCTTCGAATCAAAAGAGTGCTTGCCGGAAATGAAGCATTTCTGCAATTGGCAGAAGCCGGTGCGAAGAAATGGCCTTGTTCGGAATTGTTTACAGAGTTGGGAATCTTTTATTATGAGAGAGCGGATATTGTTACCGCAAGGAAATGCTTTGAGAAAGCAATGAAAGAAGTTCAACCGATGATTTATTTGGCGGCACAGCAGGAAATACCGCGGAAGTATTTGCGTATGGGAGGAAATGATGAAGAATCAAACATTGATGCAGTTTTTTGAGTGGGACTTACCGGCGGACGCGCTTCTGTGGAAGCGTTGCATGGCACAGGCGGCGCGCCTTGGCGATGCGGGAATTACGGCGGTATGGCTTCCGCCTGCGTATAAAGGGCACCAAGGTGCAAACGATGTCGGCTACGGGGTTTACGACATTTATGATTTGGGCGAGTTTGACCAGAAGGGGAGCATTTGTACCAAGTACGGCACCAAGGATGAATACTTAAAAGCTGTTCGTGCTCTGCAGAAACAAGGGATTGAAGTCTATGCGGATATTGTGTTGAATCACATGATGGGTGCTGACGGGTGCGAGACGGTCAATGCGGTTCGTAACGCTGACAACAACCGTCAGGAAACGGTGAGCGGAACAGAGAGTATTCTGGCATGGACGCACTTTTCATTTCCGGGTCGAAACGGACGCTATTCGGATTTTTGCTGGAACAGTTCGCACTTTAGCGGAACGGATTGGGATGAAAGCTACAAGAGAAAATCTCTCTTTCTGTTTGAAGGGAAGTCATGGAGTCGCGATACGGATGAGGAACGCGGAAATTACGACTACCTGATGGGCGCTGATTTGGATTTCAACAATCCGGAAGTAACCGCACATCTGACGGAGTGGGGGAAATGGTATTTATCGACAGTGAAACCGAACGGATTTCGCTTGGATGCGGTGAAGCATATTGATTGTGATTTTTATCGAGAATGGTTAAAAGAGCTGCGCAAGACAAGCGGACAGGAGTTGTTTGCCGTAGGCGAGTATTGGCATTCGGATCTGAAGCGTTTGACACGGTATTTGGATCGCGTGGAGAATGCGATGTCGTTATTTGATGTTCCGTTACATTTTAACTTCTTTAATGCATCGAATCAAGGCGGGACGTTTGACATGCGGTATTTGTTCGCGAACAGTTTGGTATCGGTGCGGCCGCAGAATGCGGTTACATTTGTAGACAATCATGATACGCAGCCGGGACAGGCACTTGTGTCCTATGTGGCAGAATGGTTTCGGCCGCTGGCGTATGCATCCGTTTTGTTGCGGGAAGGTGGCGTACCTTGTGTATTTTACGGTGATTACTATGGTTTACCGAGTCGCCATATCGACCCGATGCCGGAATTGAAGAAACTAATCAAGATTCGCGAACTGTATGCATACGGTAAGCAAACGGATTATTTTGACCATGAGAATATTGTGGGCTGGGTTCGGGAAGGCGATAATGAACATGAAGATTCTGCGCTTGCGGTGCTTTTATCGGACGGACCGGGCGGAAGTAAGAGGATGTGTATGGGAAGACATTTATCGGGAGCGGTCTTTTACGATGCCATCGGGCGGTGCACACAACCGGTGATGATCGGCGAAGACGGATGGGGCGAGTTCGGCGTGGACGGCGGCTCCGCTTCGGTGTGGGTGACGAAAGAAGCGTATGAGTATTTGGAGACATTTTTAGAGTAAGCGTGGTATGAGAAATTGTGCCGTTACATCAAAAATCGAGTAGGCTTATGCCTACTCGATTGCGATTGTTCATATGAAGTGCATTGAATCAGCAGTAACTGTTGAACATCATACCGCTGTACTGGCTGGTGATGTAGGGTGTCGCGAAGTTCTGCCCGGGATTCTTGTAAGCGACGATGGTTTTCTGTACGTAGTCCATCGGATTCAAAGCGACCTGATTGGTCTTCTTCAAAACAGAACCGGTAAACTTACGAACCGAGGAAAAAATTTCACGGGCGTCGTTTTCCATGGCACTGTCTGCAAGCAACTGCTCGTCGACGGTAATGGAACCGTTATTCTCAACGATGAGACCGATTGCATCCAAATCATTGTGATAGTGAGAAGAAATGCGATTCATCTCATCCACCAAATAACCTGCTTTGGGCTGTGAGGACAGATATTCCGAAGCCGCTCGCATGAAATCATTATAACCCTGAACCAAGTGCGTAACATTCTCGCGAAGCGATTCCACATCCGGTTTGGTTCCGACATGTGTCACGTCTTCGTCGTCCGCGCTGATTCCTTTGAGGTGGACTTCATAAGATTTCTCAACGGTAAATGTATTCGAATATGCACTGTGCTCCTCACCGTTTAAGGTAAAAATTGCATTCGCCGGAGCAGTGGTTACACGGTCGAGTCCGAAGTAGGAAACCGCACCCGCACGACGGCTGGTCTTATCGTCCGATACCGAAAACGTATCCGTTCCGGCAGAAATGACACCGGTAGCCTTGGAAGTAAGCGCCAATGCAGAATTGCCGTTCTCGTCTTCAACAACATCAGCTTGAATTCCGATGTTGGCGTTGCGAATCAACTTGGCGAGTCGGTTCTGAATCACTTCGTTGGTATCGCCTTCCTTGATATTGAATTGAAATTCATAGTTCAAACCGGAAATGGCAACATCAAAAGAATAGGTATCCGATGCAAGTCCCATGTCATCCGGTGCAAGGAACGTACCGTTATTCACCTGCGGTGCGGCCAATTGTTTCACGCCGATTCTGAAGGAGTCTTCCGTATCATCTGCGAATTCGCTTCCTACATAGTCGACATCCGCCAAAGCAGGATTCGTGGAGTAAGCAGTCTTTTTGCTTAAAAGTGCATTCTCATCGAGACCGCCCAAAGACGCAATCGTATTATGCAACTCTCTGGCATTCTCTTTGATACCTACGGCATATCGTTGTGTTTCCGGTGCTGTATCGATAATGGAAAGAGGGGATTCTTTGTTCAGTTTGACAATTGATTGACAGACATTACGAAGTTCACTTTTCTTGTGTGTGTCGTAACGTCCGACGCTTTTCGGCGCATAAGTTGTAAGATAATGATTATATACGTTATTCAACGCTGCGGTATAAGCCATAACTGCCCCCTCCTTTCTTCCATGAAATAATACGTGCATCAAATTCAATTTTGATGTTGAACGGGTAAGATGTTTCATCCGTTCGGCGTATGGGCGCAAATCACCTATTTATATGCTTAAATCATAGCACCTTTGCAGGAAAATGGCAATACGATTGCCACTATTTTCGCATAAAAAAGCATTTATTTTGAAGAAACGGTTGACGCGAAAAAAAGGTTGTGCTATTCTACTAGAGCGAGATGAGTTTCATGTCTTTTTTTTATGCTTAAAATATCGTCCTTTCGGACGGCTTTTTTCGCGTAAAAGAAGCTAAGAAAGGAGAAAAAAATGCGTACAAGAATCACATTGGCATGTACTGAGTGCAAGCAGCGTAATTACAATACAACCAAGGATAAGAAAGAGCATCCGGACAGAATGGAGACCAAGAAGTATTGTAGATTTTGCAAGACTCATACGTTACACAAAGAAACTAAATAGTTGTCGTTGTATCTGATATGAAAGGAAGCAAGATTATGGCAAATTCATCCAAGACGGAAAAGACGGCGAAACCGAATTTTTTCCGCGGTGTGAAGAAAGAATTCAAGAAAATCACCTGGCCCGACAAGAATGAAGTTTTCAAACAGACGGTTTCTGTAACTGTAATATCAATTTTTACGGGAATCGTTATCAAACTGTTGGATGTTGCAATTATGTATGGGGTTGAACTGTTGACGACATTTTAAGCGAGGGGGATTGTATGGAAGAGAATAAGGACATTGCCCAGAGCGATAATAAAAGCGGCAAAGGCATGGGCTGGTACGTTGTTCATACTTACTCCGGATATGAGAATAAGGTGAAGACCAATATCGAGAAGGCCATTGAGAACAGACATCTTGAGAATGAGATTCTCGAAGTCAGAGTTCCGATGCTTGATGTGGTGGAAGTGAAGAACAATGCCAAGAAAACAGTCCAGAAGAAGATGTTTCCCGGATATGTTCTCATTAATATGGATGCCGATAACAATGACGCATGGTATGTCGTAAGAAATACCCGTGGCGTTACGGGATTCGTTGGACCGGGAAGTAAACCTGTACCTTTAACGGAGCAGGAAATGAAGGCATTGAATGTCGGAGAGACTTTCTCCATCGATGTCAAGGAAGGCGATACCATTACGGTTACAAGCGGAGTATGGCAAGATACCGTTGGTGTTGTGAAACGTGTGGATGCAGGTAAGCAGGTGGTTACAATCAATGTCGAACTCTTCGGCAGAGAGACACCGGTTGAGATCAACTACGCGGAGATTAAGAAGTGTAACTAAGCTTGTTCATTGGGAGTAATCCCACTATAATATAGAGTTTTATCAGTTGCGGATGGCGAGCAGTTTTCCGTGATTATAGTGCGCATGGCGTATGGACAGTGGGAGCCGGAATCAACCGGCGCCGAACCACATTTTATTTAGGAGG
>CAYMCV010000105.1:7345-8731 GCA_964389005.1 uncultured Lachnospiraceae bacterium
GGTAGCCAAAATGGCAAAGAAAGTAACAGGTTATATCAAATTACAGATTCCTGCCGGAAAAGCAACACCGGCACCGCCTGTTGGACCCGCTTTGGGACAGCACGGCGTTAACATCGTTGAATTTACGAAACAGTTCAACGCAAAGACAGCAGATAAGGGTGACATCATCATCCCTGTTGTAATTACCGTATATGCAGACAGAAGTTTTAGTTTCATTACCAAGACTCCTCCCGCTGCAGTACTTCTCAAGAAGGCTTGTAACTTAAAATCAGCGTCCGCTGCACCGAACAAGACCAAGGTTGCCACGATTTCCAAAGCGAAAGTTCAGGAAATTGCAGAACTGAAGATGCCGGATTTGAATGCGGCCAGTCTGGAAGCGGCTATGAGCATGATTGCAGGAACAGCAAGAAGCATGGGTATTGTAGTAGAAGACTAATTAGGAACGTGGGAGCACATGAGTGCATTACACCACAAGGAGGTAAATAAGAATGAAACATGGTAAAAAATACAATGAAACAGCGAAGCAGATTGACCGTATGAGCTTCTACGAAGCAACGGATGCGGTAGCGCTTGTGAAGAAAACAGCTGTTGCGAAGTTTGATGAGACCATTGAACTTCATATCAGAACCGGTTGCGACGGACGTCATGCTGAAGAGCAGATTCGTGGTGCGGTTGTTCTCCCGAACGGAACAGGTAAGACCGTTAAGGTTTTGGTTTTTGCAAAGGGTGATAAGGTTGCGGAAGCTGAGGCAGCCGGCGCAGATTATGTTGGCGGCGACGAACTGATTCCGAAGATTCAGAATGAAGGATGGCTTGACTTTGATGTTGTGGTTGCAACTCCTGACATGATGGGTGTTGTCGGACGTTTGGGTAAGGTTTTGGGACCCAAAGGTTTGATGCCGAACCCGAAGGCAGGAACGGTAACCATGGACGTTACCAAGGCGATTGCCGATATCAAAGCAGGTAAGATCGAATACAGATTGGACAAAGCAAACATCATCCACTGCCCGATCGGAAAAGCTTCCTTTACCGAGGAACAGTTGCTTGAGAACTTCAACGCTTTGATGGATGCAATCCGCAAAGCAAAACCGAGCAGTTTGAAGGGACAGTACTTAAAGAGCGTTACGCTTTCAAGTACCATGGGCCCGGGCGTGAAATTAAACACCGTGAAATTACTGTAAGAAGAACAGGCCGTCGGCGAGACAATCGCCGGCGGCTTTTTTGACACCGATATCATTTTGATGGTATAATAATTCTATGAGTAAAAATAGGAATTCATCGGGAAAAAATAAATTATTGTCGTTGTTTATTGGCGTACTGGGAGCTGTATTGATACTCGGGACCGGCGTTCTTGCATTTTTATCTATTATGCAAAAAGAACCTGCC
>CAYMCV010000106.1:0-8727 GCA_964389005.1 uncultured Lachnospiraceae bacterium
TTAAAGATGACGGGAATAACTATGGAGGAATATACGAAGGCAAAGGAAGTTGCAGACAAAACGTATAATGAGAAGGAAAAGAGATAAGCAATTGTCGGAAGCGTTATAGAGGAAACGAATCAGAAATATTACAACAGTAAGAGGATATAAAAGGAATGAAGGCTCCCAAAAGAGTGGAATATCACACTTTTGAGAGCTTTTCTTTTGGTATTTTTAGTTATTTTTATCATATACATGATACAGGTGTTGAGTGTGCAGGGCGACGGAGTATTTTTATCAAAAGCAATTATCAAGAATCATTCATGACCGGGAGGAGGACAACATGCATCGTGGTAAGGAAGTCTACTACATTGATTACTATTCGGATGGCATACGCAGGAGAAATATGGGGTTTGTGCGCGTTCGCGAGGAAAACGGCGGATGGAATCTCAAAATCCAGATTATGGGAATGTCTGCACATGACAACTTCAATTGTAAAATCTATTGGAAAAACTATGCGGAAGAAGTCTTTTTAGGGGAAATTGCATTAAAAGGTGGGCAGGGAAACAAGGAATTGTTTTGGCTAAAAGAGAATCGCTCGTACCAAAATCATAGGCTTCTTATCTTCCGTATGAGCGAGAATCGTTACGGAGAGTGCACCATCCATTGTACAAATAAAGAAGAACTTACGAGTCAAGACGCGATACATCAAGAAAAGCCTGCTGTGAAGGAATCAATTATGACAGAGGAATTGACGGCGGCGGAGAAGCATGACAAAGTCCAGCCGGAGACAAATGCAAAAGAGACAACCGTAAACGAAACAACTGTAAACGAAGAGAAGGCAATTCAACTCTGCACGAAGGAAGAAAAGAAATTACGGCTGTGCAACAAACCGCAAGAGGGTGAATGCAGCAAACGAAAGAAGCAATACTTCGAATCTCTGGAGGAAAAATGGGAACAGCTAAAAGAGTGCTTTCCGCTGGTACATCCCTTTGAGGAACAGGGCGCGTATATTGCGATTTCGCCCTCCGACTTGCACATTCTGGGAATGGCATATCGGACACTTGAGCATAACAGCTTTTTGGTACATGGGTATTACAGCTATCGCCATTTGATTCTGGGAAAATATGCAACGAAACAGGGGGAGCGATTCTATCTTGGCGTACCGGGCACATTTGAAGAGCGAGAACAGATGATGGCCGGCATGTTCGGATTCGAGGGGTATGAACACTCCGGCGGAATGGGTTATTATATGTGCGAGGTATCGTTGTAAGTCGGTTTCGTGCAATGACAGCAGATAAAAATGTTACTACACGCCGCGTACTTTGGTCGGGACGCCTTTGGTATTCAGAAATGCGGCGATTTCTCGCAATTTCTCGGGAGTAAACGCATAAAAAGTACCCGGAGCATAGTGTGCAGGATGCGAATTCGGCAGACTGTAAGACAAGATACTGTCTGATTCCGCAAAGGATTGCAGGAAGTATGCTTTGCAACCATGCAGCCAGTCGGCAATTTCTTCAAAGTCGGAGAACGTGTGAAGGCCACCGACTACGGTTGTACGAAATTCATAAGAAATACCGCAGCTCATTAGGTAGGCGACGGAATCCATAATCTGTTGCATGAGTTGATTGGTATCGGCAGGACCGTGAAGCCCCGCAACATTGATGTAAGAAGACGGCGAGGATTTAATGTCCATGGCGACATAATCAATCAAATGAGCTTCATAGAGTGACCGAATGGTTTCGGTAGAGGAACCGTTGGTGTCTAATTTGACCAGAAGTCCCATCTCTTTGATGCGACAAATGAAGTCATAAAGGTCGTGCTGCAGCGTTGGTTCGCCGCCGGTAATGCAAACGCCTTCCAACATCGGGCGGCGTTTTTGTAGGAACGAAAAAAACTCTTCGTCCGATATCTTTGGTTGTGAGGACGAATGCAGAACCAATTCGCCGTTGTGACAAAAAGGACAGCGGAAATTACAGGCCCCCGTAAAAACGGTACAAGCCACATGCTCCGGATAATCCAATAAAGTTGTTTTATTCAGTCCGTGTATTTCCATGAAAATACCGCCTTTACTTGTTTTTTTGGATAAAAGATTCTACAATATCAATAGGCTGACCGATGAAACATTAGCGTTCATCGCTCATATTTAGTATAGACTGTTAAAAAGAGAAGTCAAGCGTCAGGAGAATGCAAATGGAGAAAGATGTGAAATACATGCGTGCGGCTATGCGGGAAGCGCAGAAAGCCTATCGTTTGGGAGAAGTTCCCATAGGGTGTGTGATTGTTTATGAAGACCGTATCATAGGACGTGGCTACAACCGTAGGAATACAGATAAAAGTACCCTGTCACATGCAGAAATACGTGCAATCGCGCAGGCAAGCAGAAGAATGGGCGACTGGCGATTGGAGGAATGTACGATGTATGTAACACTTGAACCGTGTCAAATGTGTTCGGGTGCGATTGTGCAGGCACGGATTCCGCGTGTGGTAATGGCATGTTTGAATCCCAAGGCGGGATGTGCAGGCTCTGTTTTGAACATTTTACAGTGTGAGTCGTTTAATCACCAAGTCGAAGTAACAAAAGGAGTATTGGCTGAGGAATGCACCGAGTTGTTACAGGGCTTTTTTCGAGAGTTACGGGAGAGAGTAAAAAAGGAAAAACAAGCGTCGTTGCAATGACGCTTGTTTTTCTTTTTTTAGCAAATTATGGTGTATCTTGCAGTCCTTCTTCCAACTTCGCATATCGATCGACAGCGGCTTGATAGATGTCAAGCAACTCGTCTTCTCCGAGTGAATGAAGCTGTTCTTTATAAGAATCCCACTCACTGAATGGTTTTTTACCGGAAACAAATGCAATACGTGCTTCGGAAGTATACTTATTGATATCATATTGAATAATGTCAAGACGACTGTTCTCTTCGGCAGTAAAGGTAAAACTGGGCCAATACTCCGTCGGTCCGTACAAAAACAAGCTTCTTGCGGCTTGTGCCGGAACGGTTGCCATTTCTCCGCCCCTGAAGTAAGGTGCGATTTCAACGGTCGGATTGGAACCGCCGGGATAAGGCGAGTAAGTGGCAATAATGTCATCAAAGGATTGACTTCCGGAATTAATCTGATCATAAAGCGCCGGGGCGTAGTCATAAGAACCGTCTTCATTTGCGACAAATGTCTCTCCCTCAATGCCCATGTGGTAGAACAAGGTTCCCTCGTCAGTCCAAAAATAATCAAGCCAACGCAATACCAATGCCGGGTCCTCACATGTGGAAGGGATAACAGCGGCGCCCGGGCTATGGAAGTTGGCGCGGATAGGTGCCCAAAGGTTATCACCGTTCGGTCCGGTTAATGCGGTATCAATGGCAACCCAGTTGTCTGCTTTGTCAGACGGGAGTGTTGCAAGATTGGTACTGGCAAATACGCCGATTCGGTCCAAAGAGGCATTTGCAATCCACTGTTCTGACGTTATGGTAAAAACATTGTTGTCCAACAAGCCTTCGGTGTACAAACGATTCAAGTACTCAAGATAGCATCGATAATCCTCCGAGGATGCAATCAATCGAACCCCGCCGGTTTCTTCATTGCAATCGACAATCTGGTTATGCTTTCCTCTGTTTGAGAGACCGAATGCGCCAAAAAAAGCATCCTGCAGGCTCGCCCAGTCATATAAGCAGAGAGGTATCTCATCATTTAAATCTCCGTTGCCGTTCGCATCTTGTTCTTTGAACGCCAAAAGAAGTTGGTAGAGTTCCTCTGTCGTGGTCGGTACTTCCATTTGAACGTTTGCAAGCCAATTTTTATTGATAAAAAGTTTTCGCGCTACACGCAACTCTGCGCCGGAATTGATTTGCGGGAGCGAATATATGCTTCCGTCGGGATTGGTTACGGATGCCAACGCATCCGGATGGGATTGCAGATAGGCCCAGCAGTTGGGTGCATTTTCTTGAAGCAAATTGTCTTGTGATAAGTCAAGAATGTAGCCGCCCGCGCCGTATTTGGTCAGCATGGCGTTATCAAGAGCACATCTAAAAATCAAATCGACATCCGTCTTATTCATCAGAACATTAGACACAAGCTGCTCTCGCTCGGATTTTTGCGTGGTGGTCCAGTTGACGGATACACCGGTCATTTCTTGGTATTGTTGCCAAACGTATACATCCTCTGCCTTCACATTGTCATAGCCGGAGAAGACGATGTTCAGCGAGGAATCCTCATGAACAAGCGGGAATTCACAAGGTATGTTGCCGACCAGAACAGGTTTATCCTGTAGACTTTTTGTTACGGTAATGCCATTATGATCTGTTGTGTCCGCCGGTGAACAAGAAGACAGACAACTACTGATTGTTACAGTTGCAATCAAGACGACTGCCATTCTATTTAATTTTGTGTACATATGAAACCTCCATATGGTACGATACATGTAATGCAAATCGGTAAAGCGTTTGATTTGCGGTTATATTTGCCGTTTGAGGTGAAGAATTCCCCATTTATATACAAATTTCGCAGTTATTTAGATTTTATCACATATCACATCAAATTTCAAATGTAATAAGACGTTATTATTTTTTCTTTATTTCCCCTTGACGAATGCGAGATTATCCTTAATAATAGGAAGGCATGTTTTAATGCAGAGTATCTTAGTATTAATGGGGATAAGCAGATACTGCGTGAGGCTACGAACAACAGGAAGTGGAGAGAAACAATGAGAAAAACAAAAATCATCTGTACTTTGGGACCGGCAACGGATCGAGAGGGAGTTCTGGAAGCATTAATTCAATCGGGGATGAATGTTGCAAGATGCAATTTTTCGCACGGAAGTTATGAAGAACATGGACAGCGTATGGACCGTGTGAAAGAGGCTCGTGCAAATGCACATAAGCCGGTTGCAATTCTTTTGGATACCAAAGGACCTGAGGTTCGAATCAAAACGTTTGAAAATGATCGCGTGGAATTGAAGAAAGGGCAACGGTTTACGTTGTATTTCGATGATATCAAAGGAAATGACGAAGGTGTCAGCATTACATATCCAATGCTTTATGCCGATGTTTCCAAGGGCAGCAGGATACTGATTGATGATGGCTTGATTGAAATGCATGTCGAAAAATTACAGGGCAAAGACATCGTATGTCATGTGGAAAATGACGGTATTGTCTCAAATAATAAAGGTGTAAATGTACCGGACGCACATCTGTCCATGCCGTATTTGAGCGATAAAGATAAACAAGACATCTTGTTTGGTATCAGTCAGGATGTTGACTATATTGCGGCATCTTTTGTCAGAACGGCAGATGATGTTAAGCAGATTCGCGCTTTGCTTGCGCAAAACGGCGGAGAGAGAATTCACATCATTGCCAAGGTTGAGAATCGTGAAGGCGTCGAGAACATTGATGAAATCATTTCGGCTTCCGATGCCATCATGATTGCAAGAGGTGACATGGGTGTCGAAATACCGGGAGAAGACGTTCCGGTCATCCAGAAAATGATTATTAAGAAAGTATATGAAGCAGGAAAACAAGTTATTACGGCGACGCAGATGCTTGATTCCATGATGAAGAATCCGAGACCGACCAGAGCCGAGACGGCGGACGTTGCCAACGCAATTTATGACGGAACCAGTGCAATCATGCTTTCCGGAGAAACCGCAGCCGGGATTTATCCGATTGAATCCTTACAAACCATGGTCAGAATTGCCGAACGTACAGAGAGTGATATTGATTATCGAAAGAGATTCTTTGGACATGAGCGTAAAGCCAATCCGGATATTACGGATGCAATCAGCCATGCGACCTGTACCACGGCGCATGATTTGAATGCGAGGGCTATTGTTACGGTTACAAAGTCGGGACGTTCCGCGCGTATGATATCCAGATATCGACCGGATTGCGTGATTATCGGATGTACGACAGAGGAGAAAGTATCGAGACAGTTGAATCTTTCATGGGGTGTCATTCCGGTACTGCTTCGTGAGAAAGAGGAAGTGTTTGGTCTGTTTGAACACGCAATCAGCGTTTCGGAGGAGCAAGGACTGTTACACAAAGATGACGTTGTTGTCATAACTTCCGGTGTTCCCATCGGAATTTCCGGAACAACCAATATGATTAAGGTGCAAGTTGTATAGAACCATGTAGTTTTAAATTATACAGTTAGAAAAAAGTAAGAAATAAATGAGTTAATGTGAAGAAAATCTGCGTATCTGTGTGTTATACTACAACAGGTATGCAGATTTTATGCTTAAATCTATGAAGGGAAGTAAACGAAAATGAAAAGGATACTTGCAGTAGTTATGGCACTTACATTTGTCTGCAGTCTCGTCGCTTGCAAGAATGAACCGACATCAGCTACGCCCGGTTCATCAGAAAAAGGAAGATATGCCGAGACAAATATGACACTACCGTCAGAATTGACGGACGGTGAAATATTTCAGATGTCAAAAGAAGAAGGAAATCCTGTCTTTTATCTAAAAAGAGAAGAACAGGGAATGATGCACATTCATAAATATACGTATCGTGACGGTGTGGCAACGGATGTGACGCCCGAATGGCTCGGGACAATCACATTATCGCCGGAGTTTTATACACAGCAAACCGTGTTGGAGGGAAATCCGTCCTATTTCTTCTATGCATCGGAAGACAGTGATATGAATTACAGAGCATATCTACTCTGTTCAAATGACGGAAAAGTACCGACGGATGTTACACCGAAGGAATGGACAATTCCGGAGCCGGAAGGCGGATATTACTTATTTCCTTCGCAAATGACATTGCTGTCAAGTGGAAATCTGGTTGCTGCCTACTATGGCAGAGTTGATATCTTAAATAAAGACGGTGAAGTTATCAAAGCAGGCAAACAGAGCATGGAGAACGCCGAAGGTTTTCTGGCGACAAAGGATGGTTATGCCGCATTGTGTATGAACGATATGTATGAATTGGAAGGTGTATCGCTCTACCTTGACGGAGAAACGGAACCGACGCAAACAGTCGACTATCGACAGGAGCTTGACGGGAGTCCCATGTTGGATATCACGGAGAGCGGAGAACTTGTACTAACATGCGGTGACGGTATATTCCGTCTCAATGAAAATGATGCGTTTGAGAAAGTCGCGGATGGGAAAATGACATCACTGTCAGATTTGGATATGTATCCGCGCGATATGCTGGCAATGGATGACGGAACATACTATATTCTTTATGGTAATATGCTGGATGAGACGTTTTTGATGCACTATGTATACGATCCCGAACTGCCTGTTACGCCGGAACATGAGCTAAAAATTTACACACTGCGTCAAAGTTTCTCCTTACAACAAGCGGCGGTCAATTTCCAGAAACAGCACCCGGATACGCTCGTAACGATTGAAGTTGCGCTGAAAGATGACGCTTCGCCATCGGAAGAAGCAGATGCAATTCAGCGATTATTGACAGAGATGATTTCCGGAAACGACAGAGACCTCATGATCATGGACGGACTTCCGGTACAATCATTTGTGGAAAAGGGCTTGCTTACAGACTTAAGCGGTATTGTCAATCCGTTGGAGGAAGAAGGAAAGTTGTACAATAATGTATGTGAACTATACAGACAGGAAGACGGAAGTTTGCCGGTGGTTCCCACAAGATTCGGAACAACCATGTTGATTGGAAAGACACTTGATGTAACAAAGATTACAGATGTACATTCATTCGCACAAACAATGGAAAGTCTCGACGAACCGATTCTTGGACCGATGACATCCGACGATATTGTCGATCAATTTTTACCGTTTGTGACAGCCGATTTAATCAAAGATAAACAGTTGGACGAGGAACTTTTGAAACAGACGCTCATTGATATGAAGACGATTTCAGAGAAGGCGGAACTTGTAAAAAAATACTCTAACAATCAGTATGCTTATGGGATCTGGGATATTGCTTACAAGGGAAGTCTGGCATTTGACGAGACGGCGGGATTTGCCGAGTCCATGTTTCCGCTTGCCGGATGCAAATTGGTTCAGGGTAGTTTTACATTCTTCGGCAATGCATATAGCCCTTCTTTACAGATTGGTATTTGCAAGACGACCTCGCAGCAGGAACGCGCGGAGGAATTTGTAAGTTCACTTTTAGATGTGTCCACACAAAGCGGTGAGTATTATGAAGGATTTCCGGTCAACCGGGCAGCCATGGAGAATTTGAGGAACATGGATCGCACCAATTATGCGGCTTACACGGACATCCAGGTGGGTGAAGATCAATATGACCCATTTGAGATTCTTGATTTTTCCGAGGAAGACGGGCAGAAAATGGTGGATATGTGTGACAAACTCGACATTTGTCGCAAAGAAGACGCAAAAATCACCGAGGAGGTCAAAGCGGTATTGCCCGCATATTTGGACGGCTCCATGACGGTGGAGGATGCAGTTTCCACAGTAAAAAGCAATGTTGCCTTATATCTTGCGGAGTAGTTGGGCTGCGGCCTGACAGAACTATTAACAAAAAGGAACCTCCTGATGTAAACATCCTTTGTCAAGTAGACAAGCGATGTATCAATGTCAGGGGGTTTTTGATACAAGAGACATTCTTAGAAATTCAGTACACCGAGATGTTCCAGCAGAATCTTGGTGCCAAGCAGAATCAAAATGATACCGCCGGTAATTTCCGCGCCGGATTTGTATTTTAGTCCAAATACGTTACCGACTTTTAGACCGATTGCGGATAAGATAAAAGTTATAATGCCGATTAAAAGGACGGCGGCGGCAATGTTGACCTCGGGCAGCAGGGCAAA
>CAYMCV010000107.1:0-8723 GCA_964389005.1 uncultured Lachnospiraceae bacterium
GCGGGAAGTCCCTGCCCGATTGCCATTATGCGTGATGTGGTAGATAAAATGCACATGACAGAGATTACAATTGTCTATGGACAGACGGAGGCTTCTCCGGGATGTACAATGAGTAGCACGGATGATCCGTTGGATGTACGTGTGGCAACCGTCGGTGGACCGCTTCCGGGCATCGAGTGTAAGGTTGTTGATCCGGAAACAGGAGAGGAGCTTCCGGACGGACAGGACGGCGAATTCGTGGCACGCGGCTATAACATTATGAAGGGATATTACAAGATGCCGCAGGCGACTGCCGCAGCAATTGATGCGGATGGCTGGTTGCACACCGGTGATTTGGCATGTCGGACACCGGAGGGCAGATTCAGAATTACCGGACGCTTAAAAGACATGATTATCCGTGGCGGTGAAAATATCTATCCGAAAGAAATAGAGGAATTCATCTATACCTATGACAAGGTCAAAGATGTTCAGGTTATCGGAGTACCGGATGAGCAATTGGGCGAAGAAATTATGGCTTGTGTCATTCCGAAAGAAGGAGAGACACTGACAGAGGCAGAGATCAAAGACTTCGTGCGAGAGCACATGGCGAAGCACAAAGTTCCGCGTTATGTGGATATCGTGAGTGAATTCCCGATGAACGCAGCAGGTAAAATCTTAAAGTACAAGATGCGTGAGGCTGCGGTAGAGAAGTACGGTTTGAAGAAGGCGGACAGCATTGAGACGGCGTAACTCGTTTCGGTGCGAAGGTTGAGATATAAAGGAGAAAGGAATGCGTGATTCGATATTGGTCGTCGATGACGAACAGGAAATTGCAGATTTGTTGGAAGTTTATCTTCAGAATGAGGATTATGAAGTATGCAAATTTTACAATGCAACGGATGCACTGGCCTGTGTGGAACAAAGACAGATATCATTGGCGATTCTTGATGTGATGCTACCCGATATGAGCGGTTTTACATTGTGTAAAAAAATTCGTGAGAATCACATGTTTCCGATTATCATGCTGACGGCGAAAGTCGAAGATATGGATAAAATTACAGGATTGACGTTGGGCGCAGATGACTATATGACCAAGCCCTTTAATCCTCTTGAACTTGTGGCACGTGTTAAAACCCAGTTGCGCCGTTACACTAAGTACAACCCCGGAAACAACGCCGAAGCGGAGAGGCAGGAGTTCGATTTTAACGGACTCTACATATGTCTCGACAGCCATAAATGCACTCTGTACGACAAAGAGTTGACCATCACGCCGATGGAGTTTGAGATTCTTTGGTATCTTTGCGAGCATCGCGGAAAAGTGGTGTCTTCGGAAGAATTGTTTGAGGCCGTCTGGGGTGAGAAATATTTTGATAACAGTAACAATACGGTTATGGCACATATTGCGCGATTACGTGAGAAGATGCAGGAGCCGAGTCGTAATCCCAGGTTTGTCAAGACGGTTTGGGGTGTAGGATACACGATAGAAGACTAATCATACAAAGGAAGAGGATTGTGAGCAAAACAAGAGGTTTCGTTCGTTTGGACAGAAGAAGGATGTCGTGGCAGATTCTCGGGCAGTATTTACTGACACTGCTGGCTTTTTTCGTGTTGTTTTTTGGCGGATATCTTGCCGCATGGTGGATTTGTTTACAGTTTACATGGTATCCGGAGGACAATCTTTATGTATTGCTAAAAGTATTACAGTATTCGTTTCCTATATGGGGATTTGCACTTGCGCTTGGTGTCACCGTACTTATCACGTATTATTTTATCTCCAAACCGCTTCGTTATCTGGATGAAGTCATTAAGGCGGCGGAGCAGTTGTCGCATTTATCCGAGGAGCCGATTGTTCTTTCAGACGGCATTCGCGGGGTGCAGGATCAGCTGAATCTGGTTCGCGAACAGGCATTACGTAGTGCACAGGCTGCACGGGAAGCGGAACAACGTAAAAATGATTTAATTGTGTATTTGGCACATGACCTCAAGACACCGTTGACAAGCGTAATTGGATATATGACATTATTGCGGGATGAGCCGCAAATTTCGCCGGAACTCAAAGCACGTTATACACAGATTGCATTGGACAAATCAGAGCGGTTGGAGGAATTGATTAACGAGTTTTTCGATATCACGAGATTCAACTTGACGCAATTGTCGTTGGAATTTGAGCGCGTCAATTTATCAAGAATGCTGGAACAGATTATTTTTGAGTTTCAACCAATTCTCGAGGAAAAGAAATTGGCAATTACATTGCATGCAGAGCCGCGTGTGGATGTACTATGTGACCCTGACAAACTGGAGCGTGTGTTTGACAATCTGTTTCGGAATGCAATTAGTTACAGTTATCCTTCGACAGAAATCGCCGTGAACATAACGCAGTCACAGAATGAAATTATGATTACGGTTAAAAATCACGGAAAAACAATACCTGAAGAAAAACTGACGCGCATTTTTGAGCAGTTTTTCCGATTGGATGCATCGCGAGGTTCCGCGACCGGAGGAGCGGGTTTGGGTCTTGCCATTGCGAAGGAAATCGTGGAGTTGCATCGGGGAACCATTACCGCAAGCAGTGCGGATGAGAGTATTACGTTTACAATTGTCTTGCCCTCTGCTTGTCAGAAAAATGTATGAATTTAACAAGATATAAATCATGAGTCTGTCAACTGCTCTGTAAGTTTTTCGGAGGTTGCTTATGCTATTCTAAGGAAGGCAGAAGCCCAAACATCCGAAAAAAGAGAGGTAAGACACATGGAAAAATTACATATTGCCGTTTTATTCGGCGGACGTTCTTCGGAATACGGAATTTCACTCCAGTCGGCGTCTGCGGTTATCAAACATATGAATCGGGACAGATTTGTACCTGTCATGATTGGGATAACCGCAGATGGCGGCTGGTTTTATTTTAACGGGGATGTAGATTTGATTGCAGAAGATACATGGCATTGTTCGAAGGAATGTAAACCTGCATTTTTCTCGCCCGACGCGGGAGAGCATTCGCTGAACATCGTTACGGATAACGGAATCGAGAAGATATCAATTGATGCCGCATTTCCGGTTCTGCACGGTAAAAACGGAGAGGACGGAACGGTGCAAGGATTGCTTCAATTATCAGGAATACCGATTGTAGGGTGTGGCGTATTGGCGTCAGCACTTTGTATGGACAAGGACCGCGCACACAAACTGGTAAAAGAAGCCGGGATTGAGGTGCCGCAAGCATTTGTACTCCATCCGGAATACGACGAAGATTATGCGTTGAAACAGGCGGAAGCCATCGGATTTCCGGTTTTTGTCAAACCTGTCAAAGCGGGTTCCTCCTATGGAATTTCAAAAGTATTTACGGCGGATGATTTTATTGCTGCGATTACGGAAGCATTTACATACGATAATGAGGTCATTGTCGAAGAAAACATTGACGGCTTTGAGGTGGGATGTGCCGTGCTCGGAAATGAAGAACTTGTGGTCGGCGCGGTGGATGAAATTGAATTGCAGAGGGGATTTTTTGATTTTACGGAGAAATACGGCTTGATTACCTCGCAGATTCATGTACCGGCACGTATTGCGCCTGAAAAAGCAGCGGAAATCAAAGAGACGGCGAAGCGGATTTATCGCGCGCTTGGGTGTGGTGTGTTTGCGCGTGTGGATATGTTTTTGATGCCATCGGGACGCATCGTCTTTAATGAGGTGAATACGATTCCCGGGTTTACTTCGCACAGTCGGTTCCCGAATATGATGAAGGAAGTCGGAATTTCGTTTGCGGAGGTCATTGAGCGGGCGATTATGCTGGCGATTGAGGGGTAAGAGGTAAGCGTGAGGTGTTGTTGGCGGAATGTTGCATACGTCATGTTCACCACTCGGCACGCTCTCGCTTGGGTGTGCCTCATAGCGGTGCATAAGGTGTCAAAAAACGCCACCTAAGCACCGATGGTCACACACAGCCTCGCTTGCGAACATGATGCATGCAACATAGGCGAAGGATATCGTTGTTCGCTTAAGCGTGGAGACCACTCACTCGCCGTGCATAAATTGTCGTCGATGTGAAGAGTCAACCGCTGCGCGAAATTACCGTGGGCGAAAGAGGGGTGTTGTTGACTCTTCACCGTGGATGGCAAAAAACATGTTCATGAGTAAGGCTGTGTGTGACCGTCGGTGCTTAGGCACTGTACCACATAGTGCCTTACGCACCGTTACGAGGCACACCCAAGCGAGAGCGTGCCTTACGATGAACAGTTTTTTGCTGATACCCCACCAACATACCCCATCAACGCCCCCAACAGCACAATCCCCACCTGTTACACTCACACACAATCAGAGAGGTGCACAAATGAACAAAGAAAAATACTGCGGCGGATTGGATTGGTTTCGACTAATCGCCGCCGCTTTGGTAATCGCAATTCATACATCGCCGCTGACAAGCATAGATGCTACGGCGGATTTCATACTGACACGCGCAATCGCACGCGTGGCAGTCCCCTTTTTCTTTATGGCAACCGGTTTCTTTGTGTTGCCCGGCGCTTGCTTCGGTTCTGAAGCGGGAATGAAAAAAATCGTCAAATCATTGAAAAAAATTACTGCATTATACGGAATCGCCATCCTATTATACCTTCCGGTCGGCATCTATGCAGGCCACTTTACCGGCATTCATGCAGGCGAACTTCTGCGCATGCTGCTCGTCGACGGTACTTTTTATCATCTGTGGTATTTTCCGGCGGTTTTAACCGGATTGGTTGTTGTGTACTTTTTATCTAAAAAAGTAAATGTAAAAATTGTCGGAATCATTTGCATTGCGCTATATGTAGTTGGACTTTTGGGCGATAGTTACTACGGAATTTCGGCATCAATACCTACACTTGCAAATGCATATGATTTCGGATTTGAACTATCTTCGTATACACGAAACGGCCTGTTATATGCGCCGCTTTTTCTTGTGATGGGGGCGCTGTTGGCAACAAGCGAAAAAAGAGTTTCGACCGCAGTCAATGGTATTTTGTTTGCGCTGACACTGGGGCTGATGATTACAGAAGCTTTGGTGTTACGACAACTTGCGTGGCAACGGCATGACAGTATGTATGTGATGCTTCCGGTGTGTATGTATTTTTTGTTTCAATTTTTACGAGGAATCAAAGTGAAATCCGTGCCGCAGATTCGCACGATCACGACGTGGATGTATGTACTGCATCCGCTGGCAATCGTGCTGGTGCGCGGCGGAGCCAAGGTGCTTAGGCTGACGACGATTTTCGTTGATTATTCTTATATTCATTATGTTGCAGTTGTAATTTTAACTTTTATCTTGTCATTTGCAATTTCACTCTTGCCGATATACCGTAAAAAGCCATATAATGATAAGAGGGTCACGGCGGATACAGCAGGGTCTCGCGCATGGATTACCATTGACATGAATGCGCTCAAACATAATGTCGAGACGTTGAATGCGCTGCTTCCTGTGGGTTGCGAACTGATGCCTGCGGTGAAGGCGAATGCTTATGGGCATGGCGCAGTTTTGGTGTCGAAGGCGTTGAATCGTTTCGGCGTGCGCGCTTTTTGCGTTGCTACGGCGGCAGAGGGCGTTGAGTTGCGCCAAGCAGGCATTAAGGGAACGATTCTTGTACTTGGATATACGGAGCCATCACAGTTTGATTTACTTCGCACATATCATTTGACGCAGACGGTTGTGGATTACGCGTATGCGCTGCTTTTGGAGGCATACGGTCGTGATGTCAAGGTTCACGTCGGGCTGGATACGGGCATGCACCGACTCGGTGAGGATTGTGCGAATGGAGCTCTGATTCGAAAGATTTTTGGGATGAAGCATTTGCATGTGACCGGAGTTTTTTCGCACTTGTGTACGGATGACACAGATTCGTTTCAGGATCGTGAATTTACGAAACAGCAGGCGGATAACTTTGAAAGGACGATTCGCGATTTGGAGGCGGAGGGTTTTGCATGCGGAAAAGTCCACATTTTAAGTAGTTACGGTTTGATGAATTATCCGGAATTTGCGGGCGATTATGCCCGAATCGGAATTGCTTTGTACGGCGTATTGAGCACCTATGAAGATACGCGAAACTGTAAGGCGGATTTACGTCCGATTTTAACACTGGAAGCAAGAGTAGCCAGTGTGAAACACTTAAGAATCGGTGAGGGCGCCGGATACGGTTTGGATTATGTTGCACAAAAAGACAGCACGATAGCAATTTTATCTATAGGATATGCGGACGGACTTCCGCGCACACTGTCCTGCGGGAAGGGCGCGGTGTTGATTCACGGAAAACGTGCGACAATTATAGGACGTATATGCATGGACCAGACGATGGTGGATGTAACCGACATTCCTGCGGTTACAACAGGGGATGTGGCAGTTCTCATCGGAACACAGGGAGCGGAAGAAATCAGTGTCTGCGAGATGGCGGAGCGGGCCGGTACCATTACCAACGAAATTTTGAGCCGGATGGGCGAGAGACTCGTTCGCATCAGTGCGGACGGATAGTCAATAGAATAACGATGTGAAACGGAGACGGGCATGGAAACAAACAAGCGGAAATACCTTACGATTTTAGCCAGACAATATCCTTCCATGATTGCTGCATCAACAGAAATCATTAATTTGCAGGCAATTTTAAGTCTGCCGAAGGGAACGGAGCATTTTCTGACGGACTTACACGGTGAATACGAGCAGTTTAATCATGTGTTACGCAATGGTTCCGGCTCGGTAAAGCGCAAGGTTGAAGAGGTTTTCGGCAGTTCGTTAAGCGATGCGGATAAAAGAGAACTTGCCACCATCATCTACTATCCGGCGGAAAAACTTGCACTTTTGCGTACACAGCGGGATTTGCAGAGTGACTGGTATGTGACAATTCTGCACCGGCTCGTTCAAGTTGCAAAGCGCGTGTCCTCCAAGTATACGCGCTCAAAAGTGCGCAAAGCGATTCCGCAGGGCTATGCCTATGTTATCGAAGAATTGATTACGGAAAAAGCGGAGATTCAGGACAAAGAGAGATACTACAAAAAGATTTTACAGACAATTGTCAATATCGGCGATGCGGATGAATTCATCGAAGTTCTGTGCGATTTGATTCAACAGCTCGTGATTGACCGTCTGCATATCATCGGAGATGTGTTTGACCGCGGACCGGCAGCGCACAAAATCATGGATACGCTGATGCATTATCACTCTGTGGACATACAGTGGGGAAATCACGATGTTGTCTGGATGGGTGCGGCAGCAGGACAGGGTGCTTGTATTGCAAACGTGATACGTATGAGCGCAAAATACGGGAATTTATCGACAATTGAAGAAGGATACGGCATTAATTTGATACCGCTTGTGATGTTTGCAATGGAAACGTATCACGATGTTTCATGTTTTACGGTGGAGGGCTGTCCGCAGGGAAGCGAAGAAGCATTGATGACACGCAAAATGCTGAAAGCCATTACTGTAATTCAGTTGAAGTTGGAAGGGCAGATTATTAAGAAGCATCCGGAATTTGGAATGGATGACAGGCTCTTTTTAGATAAAATTAATTATGCTGCGGGGACGGTTGTGATTGGCGGAAAGGAGTATCCGTTGCGCGATACCGAGTTTCCGACGGTGGATGTGAGGCATCCGTATCGACTTTCAAAAGAAGAAACGGCGGTTATGGAAAAAATTCGCCATAGCTTTACACACAGTGAAAAACTGCAACGCCATGTGAAGTTCCTTTTTTCCAAAGGAGGATTGTATAAGGTTTGCAATTCCAATTTATTGTATCATGGTTGTGTGCCATTAGATGCGGACGGGAATTTTACAAAGGTAAGCATATATGGCAAGGAATACGCGGGGAAGGCTCTGTATGATGCGCTTGAACATTGGGCACGCAAAGGGTATTATGAGAAAGAAGGTACGGAGCGAACCAAGGGGCAGGATTTGATTTGGTACATATGGAACGGACCGAATTCGCCTGTGTACGGCAAGGATAAGATGACAACCTTCGAGCGAATTTACATTGCTGACGAGACACAGTGGAAAGAGATAAAAAATAACTACTATCGCTTGTTAAACGATGAGGAAGTGGTCAATCGGATTCTTCGAGAATTCTCACTGAATGAGGCGGAGTCTCACATAGTGAACGGACATGTGCCCGTGGAGCAGTTAAAAGGGGAGACGCCGATGAAGTGTGGCGGCAAATTACTTGTGATTGACGGCGGCTTTTCGAAGGTTTACCATGACAAAACAGGAATAGCCGGGTATACGTTGATATCAAATTCCTACGGAATGCGCTTAATTGCGCATGAAACATTCGAGTCGACGGAGGCGGCGATTCGCAAGGAGACGGATATCGTTTCGGATACGCAGACGATTGAGACTTATCAGCAGCGTAAATATGTCGGAGATACAGACATTGGAACGGAACTGAAAGAGAGTATAAAGGAATTGCAAGAATTACTGGAGGCATATCGCAAAGGGGATATGCGACAGAAGTAGATTGTCTTGCATGTGGCATGTTTTATCAACCTCATTCGGAGTCGTCAGGGAATTTGGTTGAATTATCAGCCCGGCTGAATGTGAAAACAGGAGAAATTGAGCGTATTACCTGTAAAAATGAGGAAATGGCGAAATTTACAGGTAGGAAATAAGCAAGATAGCGAGCATGTTACCTGTAAAAATGAGGAAATGGTGATATTTACAGGTAGGAAACAAGCAAGAGAGCGAGCATATTACCTGTAAAAATGAGGAAATGGCGAAATTTACAGGTAGGAAATAAGCAAGA
>CAYMCV010000108.1:0-8671 GCA_964389005.1 uncultured Lachnospiraceae bacterium
AAGCGGTTAAGACGCCGCCCTCTCACGGCGGAATCAGGGGTTCGATTCCCCTACGAGCTGTTGACTGTTATTTTTAACAGCCCAACCCGTGAATAACCACTCTCAGGATTGTCTGAAAGTGGTTTTTTATTTCTTAAAAATATTTATGAAGAGGCATGAAGCATATGAGCGAAGCGAAAGTATACTTGAAAAAAGGCGAAGGAAGGTTGCTGAAAAATGGCGGCTTATGGGTATTTGACAATGAAATTGCTTCCATCTCCGGTGAATATCATGACGGTGACGTTGTCGGTATCTATGATTTCGACGAATACCCCATGGGAAAAGGGATTTTTAACAGTGCATCCAAAATCAGAGTTCGTGTTCTGACAAGAGATATTCATACGGAAATTGATGAGCGTTTCTTTGAGAAGCGTATGCAGGATGCATGGGATTATCGAAAAAAGACCGTGGATACAAGCAGTTGCAGACTGGTGTTTGGAGAAGCGGACTTTATGCCCGGATTTGTGGTTGATAAGTTCGAAGATATATTGGTTGTGGAATCACTGTCATTGGGGCTTGATTTGCGAAAAGAAACCATTCTGAATGCATTGTGTAAGGTGTTAATGCATGACGGCATTCACATTCGCGGAATCTATGAAAGAAGCGATGCCAAAGTCAGACTTTTGGAGGGCATGGAACGAAGGAAGGGATTCATCGGCCCTGCGTTTGATACGAAGGTTATGATTACTGAAAATGGTGTGAAGTACTGGGTAGATATTATGGATGGTCAAAAAACAGGTTTTTTTCTGGACCAGAAGTACAACCGTTTGGCAATTCAAAAACTGTGTCGTGATGCTAAGGTCTTGGATTGCTTTACACATACAGGATCGTTTGCTTTGAACGCCGGAATCGCAGGAGCAAAGAGTGTTCTTGGAATTGATGCATCCATGACTGCAATCGACTGCGCACGTAATAATGCTGCATTGAACAAATTGTCCGAAATTGTAACATTTGAATGTGCGGATGTATTTGATTATTTGCCGGAACTGGAAGCCAAAGGTGAGCAATTTGATGTATTGATTTTGGACCCGCCTGCATTTACCAAGTCACAGAATTCGGTAAGAAATGCAACGAAAGGTTATCGTGAAATTAATTTGAGAGGCATGAAACTTGTTAAAAACGGCGGCTTTTTGGCAACCTGTTCGTGTTCACATTTCATGACCTATGAGTTGTTTACGCAGACCATCAATCAGGCTGCAAAAAGTGTCCATAAAAGGCTTCGTCAAGTAGAGTTTCGTACACAATCACCTGATCATCCGATACTGTGGGCTGCGGAAGAATCCTATTATTTGAAATTCTATATTTTTCAGGTTTGTAATGAACAGTAAAAATGATTTTGCAGAATATTTTACTTTTTTTGCGGAAAAACTTGTATGGCGACAAATTCTGCGTTATATTAGTATCTGTTGAAGATATTTCATCATGATAATTCATGATCAGTATAAGCGAAAGTGCAATGAGAGGAGAAACAAAATGGCATTTGTAGACAATATTAAGGAAAAGGCAAAACAAAACAAAAAGACGATTCTGCTTCCGGAGACAATGGATGACAGAACATATTTTGCTGCACAGAAGGCGATGGAAGAGAACATAGCAAACATCGTTTTGATTGGTGCAAAAGAAGAGATTGCTTCGAAAGAAAAAGCATTGGGGCTTGATTTAAGCAAGGCAGGTATCATTGATCCGGCAACGACGGACAAACTTGACGGATATGTCAACTTATTATATGAAACCAGAAAAGCAAAGGGAATGACCGAAGAAGCAGCGAGAGAGATTCTTTTGAAAGATACAATCACATTTGGCGTTGTTATGTTAAAGGCAGGAGATGCAGACGGTCTCGTAGCGGGCGCATGCCACTCCACTGCGGACACGCTTCGTCCTTCACTTCAGATATTAAAGACCAAAGCAGGATGCAAGCTTGTATCCGCATTCTTCATTATGGATGTACCCAATTGCGAGTACGGAGCAAACGGAACTTTCATATTTGCAGACAGTGGATTGAATCAGGACCCGAATCCTGAAGAATTGGCAGCAATTGCAGCATCAAGTGCAGAAAGCTTTGAGTCACTGGTTGGCGCACCGGCATACATCGGTATGTTGTCTCATTCCAGCAAGGGAAGCGCTAAGCATGCGCTTGTCGATAAGATGGTTGAAGCAACCAAGATTGCAAAAGAAACTTATCCGGAACTTCGTGTTGATGGTGAATTTCAGGCAGACGCAGCAATTGTTCCTTCCGTGGCTGCATCAAAGGCACCGGGGAGTGAAATTGCAGGAAAAGCCAATGTTTTGGTATTCCCGAATCTTGATGCGGGAAATATTGCATATAAATTAGTACAAAGACTTGCCAAAGCAGATGCTTACGGCCCGATTTTACAGGGGATTGCAAAGCCCGTGAATGACTTATCTCGTGGATGTTCCGCAGAAGATATCGTGGGTGTAATTGCAATTACAGCAGTTCAGGCACAGATTGGCTAAACAATTTACGGTATAATTTTACCAATTGCTTTAAAAAGATGTTGACAAATAAAGAAACCGTATGTATAATCGGAAAAGTACGGTATATATGGATTTTGTTGTGATGTGGAGGTGTTAAAATGTCTATTTGTCCTAAGAATAAATCTTCCAAAGGTAGAAGAGATAAGAGAAGAGCGAACTGGAAGATGAGCGCTCCGACTTTGGTTAAGTGCAGCAAGTGCGGTGCGTTGACAGTACCCCACAGAATTTGTAAAGCTTGCGGATCTTATAACAAGAAAGAGATTATTGCTCAAGAAGATTAATTTACTTACATTAAGAGCAAGGCGTGTTGATTCAACATTGCCTTGCTTTTTTATATCTTGATTTTTAGACATATTTTTAGTATACTAATTAGTGTGCGTAAAAATGCATATTTGAGTAGAACATAGAACGCAAAAGGCGCTGGAATGGAGTAGGAATGCAGGAGTATATCAAAGTTGCCGTTGATGCAATGGGCGGCGATTATGCACCGGACGCAGCGATTCAGGGTGCAATTGAAGCAATTAATGCAAACAAGGAAATTAAAGTTTATCTTGTGGGACGCGAAACGTTAATCAATGACAAACTTAAAGTTTTATCCTATCAGAAAGATCAATTGGAAGTGGTACACGCGGAAGAAATTATTGAGATGGCGGAACCACCTGTAATGGCAATTCGTACGAAGAAAGATTCATCCATCGTCAGAGGCATGATGATGGTACGAAACGGAGACTGTGATGCTTTTGTATCGGCAGGCAGTACCGGAGCGGTTTTGGTCGGAGGACAGGTATTGGTCGGCAGATTAAAAGGTGTGGAAAGACCGCCTTTGGCACCGGTGATACCTACACGACAAGGCGGTGCGCTATTGGTTGATTGCGGAGCGAATGTGGATTCACGTGCGTCTCATCTTGTACAATTTGCGAAGATGGGCAGTATTTATATGAAGAATATCTGCGGCATTGAAAATCCGCGTATTGGATTGGTCAGCGTAGGGGCGGAAGAAGAAAAAGGTAATGCACTTGTAAAAGAAACCTATCCGCTATTGAAGAATTGTCCTGATATTCATTTTATCGGTAATATCGAAGCAAGAGATATCCCGGATGGTATTGCAGATGTAATCGTGTGTGATGCGTTTGTCGGAAATGTGATTTTAAAGATGTATGAGGGGGTCAGCAGTTCCATGATGTCAATTATCAAGGAAGGGATGATGTCTTCTTTGCGCGGCAAAATCGGCGGCGCATTGGTAAAGCCGGTATTGAAAGCAACGTTAAAGAATTACAGTGCATCCGAGTACGGCGGAGCACCTCTTTTGGGACTGAAAGGTTTGATTGTGAAGGCACACGGAAATTCAAATGCATTGGAAATCAAGAATTCAATTTTACAGTGTGTAGATTTTACCCGCAAAGACATTAATGCGCAGATCAGAGACAGCGTAATGCTTTCGGATATACAGGGAGATTAATTATGGAGTTGGATACAATCAGAGAAGTAACGGCAAGGGTATTGAATGTGGATCCGAATGAGATTTCAGAGAATACCACTTTTTTAGGCGATTTGGGAGCTGATTCGCTTGATATTTATCAAATCGTCATGGGGATTGAAGAAGAATTAGAAATACAACTTCCACCGGATGAAATTGAGAATATTACAACGGTAGGGGAAGCAATTGAATTAATCAAGAAATCCGAGAGCGTTTCGAAATAGGTTGTGATTTTGCCCGGTTAGGGAACTCCCGAATTGGGCTTTTTTATTCAAAAGGGATGAATGTTAGAAAAGGGAGAAACAAATAAGGGGGCATGCCGCGAAAACGGCGGAAATGAGGAAAGATGCTGAAAATAGAAGATTTTCAGGAAGCGATGAACTATCGTTTCCAAGATGAGGGACTGTTAAGGGAAGCTTTAACACACAGTTCCTATGCAAATGAACAAAAGATTAACAAATACGGCAATTATCAGCGATTGGAGTATTTGGGTGATGCTGTTCTTGAATTGGTAAGCAGCGAATTTATTTATAACAAACATAAGGAAATGACAGAAGGACAGATGTCCAAAAAACGTGCTGCCATGGTTTGCGAGCCGTCGCTTGCGTATTGCGCAAGGGAAATCAATCTTGGAGCATATATCTTTCTCGGGCGCGGTGAAGAGGCTTCCGGAGGAAGAGACAGAGATTCCATACTATCCGATGTGTTGGAAGCAGTCATTGGTGCTATTTTTTTGGATGGCGGATTTGATAAGGCCAAAGATTTTATTGACAAAGTTGTTTTGGAGGACATTGAAGACAAGCAAATCTTTTTTGACAGTAAAAGTTTGTTACAGGAGACTGTACAAGGGAGACAATTGGGCTTACTGAAGTATACGATTTTATCTGAAAAAGGACCGGAGCACGAGAAGACATTTCAAGTGGAGGTACACTTAAACGATCGAATACTTGCCGTAGGCAACGGACACAACAAGAAGGCGGCAGAACAAGATGCGGCGTTTAAGGCAATTCATGTGTTAAAGGAATCGTAGAACGGGAGAATGGGATGTATCTAAAAAGTATTGAGGTGCAAGGATTCAAGTCATTTGCCAATAAAATCATGTTTCGTTTCGACAACGGAATCACTGGAATTGTGGGACCAAACGGAAGCGGAAAAAGCAATGTTGCCGATGCAGTTAGGTGGGTTCTTGGAGAACAGCGTATCAAGCAATTACGCGGTGCTTCCATGCAGGATGTTATTTTTTCGGGAACAGAACTGCGAAAACCGGTCGGTTTTGCGTATGTTTCAATTACGCTTGACAATTCAGACCATCAACTCGCAATTGATTATGACGAAGTTACGGTTGCACGAAGAATCTATCGCTCCGGTGAGAGTGAATATCTGATTAACGGAACTGTTTGCAGACTGAAAGATGTCAGCGAACTTTTTTATGATACGGGAATCGGTAAAGAAGGATATTCCATCATCGGTCAGGGGCAGATTGATAAGATATTGAGCAGTAAACCGGAAGACAGGCGCGAATTGTTCGATGAAGCGGCAGGAATCGTTAAGTTCAAGAGACGCAAAGATACCGCACAGAAGAAACTCACGGAAGAAAAACAGAATTTGTTGCGTGTCAGCGACATTCTGACAGAACTTGAGAAACAAACGGGACCGCTTGAGCGTCAAGCGGAAAAAGCGAAGATCTATCTGAAGAAAAAAGAAGAATTAAAAACACTGGATGTCAATGTATTTTTGTTGGAAAGCAATCGTGTCTTGACACAGTTAAAAGACGTTGAAGAAAAAGGCGAAATTGCAAATCAAGATATGGAAAAAGCCCTGCAGGAGCTTGATAAGACAAAGCAGGCTTATGAAGAAGCCGAGGAATTGCTTGCACGATTGGATGAGCAAATCGAACAAAACCGCGGAAAATTGACCGATACCAGCGTTATGCGTGAGAAACTTGAGGGTGAAATCAAACTACTCAAGGAGCAGATTCATTCAGCACGTGGGAACGAAGAGCATATGAATGTCAGATTAACGACTGTGCAGGAATCCATAGATGCGAAAGAAGCTGAGAAAGCAGCGTTAATTTCAAAAAAGAACGAAATCGATACGCAATTGCATGAGAAAGAACAGTTGCGTGACGAGGCAAAAACGCAGTTACTTGCATTACAGACGAAGATTGAGACACTGAATTTTGCGATAGAAAACAGCAAAAACTGCATCATTGACCTTTTAAACGAAAGAGCAATGATTAAGACCAAAATCGGTAAATTTGACACAATGACGGAGCAACATACCATTCGTATGGCGGAATTGAATGCACGTGTATTGAAGGCGAAGACTGAGGAGGAAGAGCAGAAGGGCGTCATTGCATCACTTGAAAAAGAATTTGAAAGTGTTACCGGACACATTACAGAATTGAATGACAAACAGCAGGTAATGGAAGAACGTGCCGGACAAATTCACGATGAACTGGGAAATTTGGATCAAAAATTACGGGATACACAGGTACTGTATCATCAGGAAAAGTCGAAGTTGGATACGGTTTCCAATTTGACGGAGCGTTATGAAGGTTATACGACAAGTATACGTAAAGTTATGGAATTAAAGGCCTCAAATCCCGGTATTTGCGGTGTCGTAGCGGATTTAATGAAAGTGGACAAGAAGTATGAGACGGCAATCGAGACCGCGCTCGGTGGGAATATCCAGAATATCGTGACTGACAATGAAGATACCGCCAAAGAAATGATTGCTTTTTTGAAGCAGAATAAGTATGGTAGGGCAACCTTCTTACCTTTGACGAGTATCACGAATCCGCAGGAATTCAAGAATCCGGAAGCTTTAAAGGAAACCGGCGTTATCGGGATGGCGGACGAACTTGTCAAAATGGATGACAAGTATCAATCAGTTGCAAAATCCATGCTAGGTCGTATTGTCGTTGTTGATACGGTAGAACATGCGCTGAAAATTGCACGGAAATATACATATGGAATCAGAATGGTAACGTTGGAAGGAGAACTTTTGGTACCGGGCGGAGCCATCAGCGGCGGAGCATTTAAGAATAACAGTAATCTTTTAGGGAGACGTCGCGAAGTTGAAGAACTTGAAGGAAAGGTAAAAAAATTCCTCAAAGAAATCGATACGTTGTTAAATCGTATCGAAGAAGTAAAAGCTGAAAGAAATCAATTAAGAACGGATATTGCGGATGTCAAAGCACAGTTGCAGGATAGTTTTATCCGGCAGAATACAGCACGTTTAAACGTCATTCAAGCGCAGGAGAAAAAAGGCGATGTATTGCGCGGATTTGATGAGTTGAAGAACGAAGAGGCTGACATCAAGAAACGTTTGGAAGAAATATCGATTGAGAAAGAACGTATCAAACAGGAATTATCCGATTCCGAGACAATCGAGCAGAACGAGAACCATAAGATTGCTGAGAATCAAAAGGCATTGGAGTCACTTCGAAGTGAGGAAAGTCAACAGTCGGCACGGGTTGCGGAGGAAGAACTCACAGTTGAGAAGATGATGCAGCGTCAGGGCTTTGAGCAGCAAAACGTTGATCGTGTAGACACCGAAATTGTGAGACTGTGCGCAGAAAGGGACGAGATTCTAGGCGGTATTCATTTAAGTGCTGCAGATATTGAACATAAGAATGCAAACATACTCGAAATTGAAAAGACAATTGCGGCATCACACACACAACAGGCGGATGCGGAACAGAACTTAAAAGGTGCGATTGCTCAGAAAGAAGAATTGACTGCGAAACAGAAGAATTTCTTTACGGAACGCGAGAAACTGACAGAACTGAAGTCTGTATTGGATAAAGAAATCTATCGCTTGAATGCGCAGAAGGAACGTCTGACGGAATCAATGGAAGCTCAGTCTTCCTATATGTGGGAAGAATACGAGATTACATTGCACGATGCAACCATCCTAAAAGACGAGACAATGAATGACCTTGGTGCAATGAAGAAACAGGTACAATCCATCAAGGAAGCCATCAAACGCCTCGGCGATGTTAATGTCAATGCAATAGAAGACTATAAGAATCTCATGGAGCGTTATACATTTTTAAGTACGCAGCATGACGATTTGATTGAAGCAGAGAAGACGCTGACAAAAATCATCGAAGAACTTGATGAAGCGATGCGTAAGCAATTTAAGGAGAAATTTGCAGAAATCGGTAAAGAATTTGACAAAGTATTCAAAGAGTTGTTCGGCGGCGGAAAAGCGACGTTGGAATTGATGGAGGAAGAGGATATCCTGGAAGCGGGTATTCGCATTGTGGCACAGCCACCCGGCAAAAAATTGCAGAACATGATGCAATTATCGGGTGGAGAAAAGGCTCTGACTGCAATCTCACTTTTATTTGCGATTCAGAACATGAAACCGTCACCGTTCTGTTTACTGGATGAAATCGAAGCCGCATTGGACGAGAGTAATGTCGGTCGATTTGCTAACTATCTAAACAAAATGACCAGAAATACGCAATTTATTGTGATCACGCACAGAAGAGGTACTATGGAGAAAGCAGACCGTTTATATGGTATCACTATGCAGGAGAAAGGCGTATCGACACTTGTAAGCGTAAATTTATCGGATGACACCAAGTAATCAATGAATAGAAGTTTGAGAGGTTAAAAACCGAATGGAAGAAAAAAAGGGGTTCTTTGG
>CAYMCV010000109.1:0-7564 GCA_964389005.1 uncultured Lachnospiraceae bacterium
TTGATTTAAATATTCCGGAGAATGTTATTGCATTATATGGGCAATTACAGACCGGGCAATTCAAGTTTGAAACAAAGGTTGGCAGAGATTTTGATGATCGAATATATGAAACATTCCTGCAATTGAAGACAGACACCGGGTTGCACGACAAACGTAATGTCAAAAAGGCAAAAGAATTAAAAGAACAAATAACAGCAGAGAAGAAAAACGAATCGGACCAAACTCCTCAAAAGACCGTCAAGGGTAGGCGTATTCTGATTTTGATTGCTTCGATTGTTGGCGGCACGTGTTTGTTGTATTTTACGGTGTATTGCATCATGTCGTGGATGAATCAACAAAAGCAACAGGAAATGGCCGGGCGTATTACTGACGATAACTTACCAAAGATTTTTTATGATAAAAGCAAAGATAACAACACGAGTAAAGAAGGTGTCATTCAGGAGACACCACCGGAAGTGCTGGAAAAGTATTTAAATCTTTATAATGACAACAAAAAACTAATCGGATGGCTCAAAATTGACGATACAATTATTGATTATCCTGTTTTGCAGACGACAGACAATGAGTATTACTTAACACATGGATATCATCAGGAGTACGATAAAAACGGATCGCTATTTTTAGATTACGAATGCAGCATATATCCGCGAAGCGCGAACCTGATTATTTATGGTCATCATATGAAATCCGGTAATATGTTCGGGACGCTTGATGACTACGAAGATGAAAAGTATTGGAAGAAGCATCCGGTGATTTCATTTGATACAATTTATGAAGAAAACAGTTACGAAGTAATGTTTGTATTTCGCTCCAAGGTTTATTCCGAGGAGGATATATCGTTTAAGTATTATCAGTTTATAGAACCGAATTCTGAAGCAGAATTCAACACTGCAATGGAAGAAATGGCAAAAATGGCATTATACGATACGGGGATTAGTGCAGTATACGGGGATCAGTTATTAACACTTTCGACCTGTGATTACACACAGACAGGCGGAAGATTTGTGGTTGTGGCAAAAAAGATGATCGAGTAACGTGCAAGATAATCGGAAATTCCGGAGGATGGGTACTTATGGAGAAAAAAATGAAAAAACGTAAAATGAGTATTGGGATGAAGAAAGCTTTACGAAGAACAATCGGTGCCGTTTTGTTAATATCGGCATTGATTGTTTTGTTTGTTCCGGAAGAAGAATCCGAAGCCGTCTCAGGTGCTCCGACAGTGACTGTTGGTCCCGCTGACAGTAGCATTCCGGTGATTTCGGATACCGATACGATTTATACGACGGGCGATGGCGCATTTCAATTCGCTTACGTAGAAAAGAATAGCGGTGGTGATAAAGTTGCCGTTATTGTCGGATATGATTACGCAAGAAGTTTAACGGATGGGAAACTCGTCATTCCCGATAAGATGGATGCTTATATCAAAGATACACATTCACAAGGAACCGAAGGCGGTTATGCTGCAGCAGGAAAGAGCGGTAACGTACTGTATTATCCGACGTATAAAACGATAAAGGAAGATACAGGAACAGTAGATGAAACCGGTGCTCCTATTTACGTGGACAAGGAAATCATTGATTCTTATAGACCATGTCTATATTCCGAATATGAATCCTGGCATTACGATAAGGACGGCTCGGTCAGAGCGGCGGATGCGTATTATTATCAGGATTTAAGTAATCCCCAAAAGCCAAAGTACATTTTGACAACGGATGAAAAGTATCAACGTATTCAAAATGCAACCGTGGCATATATCTCCAGTCAGCATGTGGAAAAAACCGAAACAGGTTGGCAATTATCGACAACTCAAGGTGTCGGTATATTCTCCAAAGGAACGAATATTAAAAACTTAGTTACGGGAGAATATCTTATGGGTATTGGAGATTATGCTTTTTATGAATGCGCTTCTTTAAAAGGAATCACATTGGGTGACGGGGCCAATACCATTGGTAATTATGCATTTGCAACATGTGTTAACTTGGAATATGCAATATTCCCGACCAATTCCAGTATTCTTGCGCTTGGCGACCATGCATTTTACAACTGTAGGAAGCTAAAAAACTTTACGGTTCCGGTTGCGGTCAAAAAAATCGGAGATTCTGCATTTGAAGGCTGTACAAATATGACAGATATTGATTTGTGCGGCGATGGTCAACAGGTATTGCTTGAAACTGTTGGCGTTGATGTATTCAAGAATTGTACAGCACTCAGTAAATTGGTATTTCCGGATTACTTTTCACAAGACATACCTTTGTCATATATCTATGGATGCACGTCACTGGATTATATTAAATTACCGCATGTTGATGCAACATTAACAGAAGATACGGTTAAATTTGCCGATTTGATTGCAATGGTGAAACCGGAATTCTACTTGGAGGGAAAAGACATATCCGATATCCATACGACTGCGACAACAAACGGAATTGCATTTAAGTACATTGACGGCGATGAACTGTATGAGAAAGTATTTACGGCTTCCGGATCCGCCGGAAGCGGTAATGTTATTTATCGTGTGAACGATCAGGACCAATTACAATATTTCCATATGGACGATACGGTTCTTGAAGTCAACATTCCTGAGGCTATCGGGCCGCATCATGTTACGACCATCGGTTCAAAAAGTTTTCAGGGGAACCATAATTTAAAGAAAATAATTATACCTTCTTCAATTGTAACCATTGAAGAGAATGCATTTAAAGGATGTCATAGACTTGCAGATGTCATATTTTCGGAGCCGATTCAACTTTCGAGCATCGGAAACGGCGCATTTGATACACAGGTGATTGACCCGTTACTTGACAGTTGTACATTGGATTCCACACCGAAATTAACATTTACAGGGACGATTGATGTAAACTCCTTGCCATTTTCTTATGCAATGAATTCGGCGAACAACATCAACCGCGGTTCGCAACCGCTTACCTATATTACCTTTTACAGCGGATGGCCGACAAATTTGACGGTAACTTACAATCCTACAGAAGATAGAACGGAATTGGTGGATTATCCGCGCTTATCTGATGTAATGTCTTATGCAGTCGGAAGTTATCCATACATTACCGCGGATCAGGCGGCTGCTGCCAATGCTGCATATGCGAAATACATAAATAGCCAGACAATGACGCAGGATGAAAGCGATATTGTGAATGCTGCGTTGAATATCGTAATTCCTAAAGGGATCGAAGGCATCAGAGCAGGGGTGTTTTCCAATAAAGATGCACAGGGGACAGCAGTATCTGCGAGCGGTAATCCGGATACGGATCTAATGACCGTGACAGCGGAGGGCTTGAAAGAGATTGATCCTTATGCATTTGCGGGATGTAGCAAATTGAAGGGCGCATATATCAACGGTGACACCGATTCTATCGGAGATTCGGCTTTTGAGGATTGTCAATCATTAATTGATGTCAAAGTTTCTCCGTCTGTAAGTAATCTTGGACTACAACCGTTTACAGGTTGTGTCGCACTGGAAACGGTTGAGTTTGGAAACAGCACATATTTTACCTGCGACAATTCGATTATTTATGGATTGGATAATGGTGTCAAAGCAAATCTGCTTACTTGCTTGCCGGGCAGAGGCGTAACCTATGGGACCGGTGCAATTCAGAAAGAAGAACTTGCAAATATAAAAGCAATCGCGGAAGGTGCATTTAAAGGATGTGAGGGTATTTTATCAGTTGATTTAACCGAATCGGTAATCGAATCAATTCCGAACAACTGTTTCGAAAACACACCCGATTTGTATAGTGTATCTATACCGAATACCTGTCGCAAAGTTTCAAAGAATGCATATAAAAACAGCAATATTCGTTATTTGGAGATACCAAACAGCGTCAATATCATTGATCCGACCGCGTTTGAAAACGATATACAAAAAATCACATTCTATTGTCAACCGGATTCAATGGCAAGCGATTATGCCAAAGATTACAGTAATATTCAAGTGCAAGAAAAAGAAATTACATATAAGGTTGTATTTTATGATGAAGATGCAGTCACCATACTAGATACGATTACCGTAAAAGATGGAGAGGACGCAACGACGAGCGTCGTACCCACAAAGAGCGGATATAAGTTTAAAGCATGGGTTCCTGCGCCTACAACCGTACATGCGGATTTAAACACGTTTGCAACTTATGAATCGGATGAAAAAACATATACGGTTACGTTTGTAGACTTTGATGATAAGATTCTTTTTACGCAACAGGTAAAAGAAGCCACGGATGCAGTAGAACCTACACCTCCCGTCAGGGTGGGATATTCATTCACTGGATGGCGTCCGGCCATCAAGAATATAACGGCCAATGTTACAACATATGCACAGTATGAAAAGAATGCCGATAAGACCTATACGGTTACGTTTATGGGATATGATGACAAGGTACTGTATACGCAGACTGTGAAAGAAGGCGAGAACGCCATTGATCCTAACGGTCCTGCAAGGACAGGCTATAAGTTCGTCGGTTGGAAGCCTGCAATTACAGGAATCAAAGCAGACTTAACCACTTATGCACAGTATGAGACAGACACTACGGCTTCCGGCGGTTCGCAATCGACAACAGATACGAAATTGTATACCTTAACTGTAATTGATGGAAGTGGAGGCGGAAGTTATGCCGAAGGAGCAACCGTAACAATCAAAGCAAATACGCCGGAAACAGGCAAATCATTTGATAAATGGACGTGCGAGAACTCCACTGTAGTTTTTGCAAGTGCGACCACTGCAACGACGACATTTAAGATGCCTGCTGCTGCAGTGACTGTTACAGCAACGTTCAAGGGGACAGCGTCATCAAATACAAATAACACAAGCAGCGGAACGAATACCAATACGAACAATACCAACAACAGTAAACCGGCAACTCAAACCACGATTTCTGTTAACAAAACAGGAATATCGAACAAAGATACCGCGTCTGCAACCGTCAGCGGAAGCACAGACAACTATGTTGTAAAAGTTACAGACAGTTCCGCGGTGAAGAAAGAGGTTGAAGAAGCTCTAAAAGATAAGTACGGTACACTTGATGATATCAAGTATTTTGCAATGGATATTTCACTTTATGATGAAACCGGAACAACAAAGATTGAGAATACAGACAATATCTCCGTAACCATTACACTACCGATTCCGGATGATTTGGTTGATTATGCGGGAAACAATAAAGTCGCGTATGTGGTTAATGGAAAGTTGTTGGAATTAAAGCCGCAGTATGTAACCATTGATGGTGTTGCTTGTGTAAAATTTACGGCGACGCATTTTTCTCCATATACCATCTATGTTGATACATCGAATTTGACTGCGGGAATGACACCGGATGATACGCCAAAAACAGGAGACGGTATCTCGCCAAAGTGGTTTTTGGCAATCGGTCTCGCATGTATCGGAATCGTGATGTTTTCCATCAGAGATAAAAAAGTACTTCCAAAACCAGTCAAATCATCATAGAGCACAGAAAGATGGGGCGGTTTATGAAAAAATTGGTATATGTTGGAATAGCGGCAATTACAGTCGTTTTACTGTTACTTTTATCCGAACGTGTGTTATCCGGAAATGCAACGGAACAATCGGAGGAGTTCCGCATGGACAAAGACGTGTTGGTTCAGTATAACGGTTCAAACGAAGAAGTGGTGGTTCCCGATGATGTCGTAATCATTGGAGAGGAAGCGTTTCGCGGTAATCATTCCATCAAGAAAGTAGTATTGCCGGAAGGCTTGGAAACTGTTTCCTATGCAGCTTTTTCAGATTGTACGTCACTTGAAGAGATTCAGATTCCGGATAGCGTACTGACAATCGGTGCATCTGCGTTTGCCAACTGCACCGCCTTGAAAGGGTGCGCTATCGGGAAGGGATTAACGCAGATTGGCTCAGGAGTATTTGCAGGTTGCACGTCACTTTCTGAGATTGATATGGACATAGAAAACAAAGATTTCACTTTTTTGCAAGGAGCGTTATACAGTGCGGATCGTAAGATATTATATCAATATATGCCGGGGAGAAATGAGAATTACTTTGTAATGAATTCACGTGTGGAGCAGATTGAACAGTATGCATTCTGGGGAAGCGAGCAATTGAAGCATATCAATGTATCAGCAGAATTGGAGCAAATTGATGACTATGCGTTTGCCAATTGCACGCAACTTTGTTCCGTTAATATGTCCTATGCCGTAAAAAGTATCGGGATTAAGGCTTTTGAAGATTGTTCCTCCTTGGAACAGATATTTATACCGAACTCTGTGTCAAAAATTCACGAAACAGCGTTTGACGGTTGCGAAACGGTTCAGTTTCTGGCAGAAGACGGATTTTATGCGTCCCAATATGCAAAAGAGCATCAAATTCCGATCTTGGAACATGAAATTTATGCGACAGATATTGCTGATAAACTTTCTGAAGAAGATGCCAGACGCAAAGATACTGAAATCATGACGATTGCAACTACGCCCGACGCTTCAACTGTGACAGATAAAAACGTGGGAAGGGCAAATGTGGATAATCCCAATCCGATATTGGCGCAAACCAATGTTGTTGCAGACCATGCGGTACTTTTTATGGATAACACCACACAGGAAGTGGTTACCGGAGAAGCGGATTCGGATCGTAACCGTATACTGAAAAAGTCTGAGAGCGGAAAAATACCGGATTCTGCTTTTTATCAGGACAAGGAACTGACTGAAGCAGATATTTCTAAGGAGATTACGAGCATTGGAGAATTTGCGTTTGCACGCTCACAGGTCGTATCGGCGACGTTGGGAGACGGCGTTACAAGTATCGGCAAGGGCGCTTTTTATCATTGTGATTTGTTACAAGACGTATCAATTCCTACAAGTGTAACAGAGATTGGAGAAAATGCATTTGATAAAACGCCTTGGATGGAGCAGTGGTATCAAACTTCCACAGATGATTATCTTGTTGTCGGCGACGGTGTGCTTATTGCTTACAAATGTCCTGATGGCGAATTTGAACTTCCGGCGGATGTTAAAAAGGTTGCATGCAAGATACCGGAAGATGGTCAGCAATAAATGTGGCTTGTATACACAATAACTTTTAAAACCTGTATCAACATATCATAAATCAACAGCGGTTTATGAGGTGTATTGTGAATCGAGTCAAGAAACAAATGAATTTATCTCCGTCTGCCGTGGGCGGCCTTACCGGTCAAGGAGTGATGGTTGCACAATTGGATTCCGGTATTTCGCAACATCCGGATTTTGAAGGTCGTATACGTCTGTTTCGAGATTTTGTCCGTGATAGAAACGTAGCCTATGACGACTATGGACACGGGACGCATGTTGCGGGCATTCTTGCCGGTGACGGGAAAGCTTCTAAGGGTATATATGCGGGGATTGCGCCGAGGGCAGAATTGATTGTGGGTAAAGTGTTGGATGATACCGGCGCAGGCGATACGGATGTGCTTATCAACGCATTGGAATGGACGATTGAATTAAGTAAGAAATTACCCATTCGGATATTGAATATTTCCATTAGTCTGGATGAGGTGTCTTCTGTTTCGAAGCATAGAACGCAGAAGAATCTCAGTATGATTTCAGAAATGCTTTCTATCCT
>CAYMCV010000109.1:7574-8668 GCA_964389005.1 uncultured Lachnospiraceae bacterium
CAGTCTATCAAAAATCGGGATGGAATCAAAGGTTTTGTGTATCGGTTGTCATGACGGTGATTTTATTCCGCAACGAAGTATCAAGTGCGAAACATATTCCGGCAGAGGTCCGGGAGTTTTCGAAATTAAGAAACCTGATTTGGTGGCACCGGGGACAGAAATCGTATCGTGCAATACCCATTTTTACTTAAAAAACGGAAAATACCGCAACGCTTATGTGACAAAGAGCGGTACATCAATGGCCACACCGATTGTATCTGGCTGTGCGGCTCTTTTTTATGAAAAATTTGCATCAAAGAGCAATGATGACTTAAAAAACAAAATGCTTCATACAGCTGCAAATCTACACGAACAGTGGACGAAACAAGGTTGGGGAATGTTGAATCCTTTGGGCGTTTTGGCTTGACAATCAATAAAGACGTGTTACAATGTACGAAGTGTTTTTATTTATTTGTAATGGGTGGGAACAAATCTAAACGAAAGAGGGTAACAAGATGAGTACAAACGAACCTTTTGAAAATCGTGCGGTAACCATGAATCCCAAAAACAATCTTCTGGAAATTGAAGAGCATATGTATATTTTGGATGATGTTGCCAAACCCAATGTATTTCGTAATATGTTTCCGTATTCGGAAGTTCCGAAGATTCCGTTTAACGACAGAATTGTACCGCATAACGTACCGAAGGATATTTGGATTACGGATACCACGTTCAGAGACGGTCAGCAATCGCGTGCACCGTATTCAACCAAACAGATTGTTACCATTTTTGATTATTTACACAAATTGGGCGGGCCGAATGGCATGATTCGTGCCAGTGAATTCTTTTTATACAGTAAGAAAGACAGAGATGCGGTTTATCAGTGCATGGAGCGCGGCTATGAGTTTCCGGAGGTAACAAGCTGGATTCGTGCAAGCGCCGAAGACTTCAAACTGGTCAAAGAAATCGGAATGAAAGAGACCGGTATTTTGGTCAGTTGTTCCGACTACCACATTTTTTTAAAACTAAAAATGACAAGAAGCCAGGCAATGGAGCATTATCTGACCATTATTCGCGCATGTCTGGAAGAAGGAATCAGTCCGAGATGCCATCTG
>CAYMCV010000110.1:0-7179 GCA_964389005.1 uncultured Lachnospiraceae bacterium
TTTTTGATGATAAAAGAAAACGGGCGCGGACTGGTATCAAAAAACACCAGAACGTCGTACAATCCCTGATGATTCGGTACAAAAACAAAACCGTCTTCTTTCGGAATATTCTCGACGCCGATTGCCGTAACGGTAATTTTGCCCGAGCGGCTTACTTTTCTGACCTTCTTTTTGAGAAATTCATGAATTTTCATATAATCTCTCGGTTCTTCTTTGGCAAAAGATGTCAGTCGAATGATATAATCGGGAAACTGATATCCCCGTAACAAGATAATTTTTAGCAGGCGTTTTTTCATTATAACCTCCATAAAACCACAACATCTGTGCATGGCATACTATATATAGAAGAAACTCACTCCAAAATGCGGATTACATCTAAAAGTGACTCGCAAATTGCGTAAGACATTTCTCGCATTTCATCCGTCGGTTCAAGCATGTCCGGAACCATGATCGGCTTCATTCCCGCGGCATATGCGGCGCGTATACCGTTATAGGAATCCTCTATTGCAATTGCTTTTTGTGGTGCGACGGCAAGTTTCTCACATGCCAATCGATAAATCTCAGGGTCCGGTTTACCGTGTAACACCATGTCTCCGGTAATTAGCAACTCAAATGCGTCCGTCAATCCTGCTGCCGCAAGATGATGCCGAACCGATTGCTCCTTGGAAGACGATGCCAGCGCAATGCGATAACCGTTGTCTTTCAGATATGAAAGAATCTCGTTTACTCCTTTTAGCATCGGCATTCCGTCGGTATCTATAATTCGATAAAAAACATCACACACTTCTTTACGATACGCGTCATACGGAAACTCCGCTCCATAGGTCGCTTTCATAATTTGTATGGTATCGAATTCATTGCGACCCACACATTCCATAATCGGTTCCTCGATATTCGGCAGCCCATGTCGGGCAGCAACTTCCTGCCACGCAACCGTGCACAAACGCTCGGTATCAAACAGAACACCGTCCATGTCAAAGATAACCGCTTTTGCATCAAGCATTTCGAATACCCTCGGTACTTTCACAAATTTTGCGTGCCACATACGGCTGGTTCATCGTGTATAGATGAATACCGTCCACGCCATGAGAAATTAAATCGACAATCTGGTCAATCGCATATGCAATCCCCGCATCGCGAATGGCTTCCGGCGAATTCTCGAAACGCTGCATCATTTTGACAAATTTCGACGGCAGACTCGCGCCACAGGTCGTAACCATTCTTTCAATCTGCGCTTTATTAACTACGGGCATAATTCCTGCTTCGATGGGCACTTTTATTCCCGCCAACTCCGCTTTTTCAAGGAATCTATAAAAATGGTCATTGTCAAAAAACAACTGTGACATCAAATGCGTCACGCCGGCATCTACTTTCTCCTTCAAATGTAATATATCAGATATTGTCGAATCCGCTTCGGGATGAACCTCGGGATAGCACGCACCGGAAATATGGAAATCACCTTGCGTCTTGATAAAACGCACCAAGTCCGACGCATACATAAAATCGGTTCTGCGCGGCAAGTCCGGAACAATGTCTCCGCGCAATGCCAGGATATTTTCTATGCCGTACTCTTTCATCATCCGCAAGACATTTGTCACGTCTTCTTTTGATGAATTTACGCATGTCAAATGCATCACCGGTTCAATGCCGTATTGCTCCTTAATCGTTCTGCAGATTTCAGCGGTCATCACACTGGCGCCGCCACCGCCTGCGCCGTAAGTAACACTGATAAAGTCAGGCTTCAATGCACTGAGTTCTTCCAATTTCGAAGTAACACTCTCAATTGAACTTGTCTTTTTGGGCGGAAATACCTCAAAAGACAAATTCGTTTTCTTTTCCTCAAGAATGGTTGATATTTTCATTTTCACCCTCCACACCTTATTTTACACAGATTTTAGTATACCCCTCGTGTGCATTTTTGTCCAGTCGGACGTTGATATGGCTAAAAATCAAGGGCTGTGTTGCCACAGCCCCGCGGAAAAGTCTTTGTTATCTTGTAATTGCAAAAACAGCAGCTCCATATGCCGGGAGATCAAACGAAAGGAAATAAGGTTTTTTATCGCAATCGCCTTTCTGTGCTTTGATTTCTGCCGGGATGCTTCGATTACCGCCGCCGAACCGCTTCTCGTCGCTGTTCAGAACAAGCTGATACTTCCCGTCAATCGGAACACCGACACGAAAATCATCGCGTTCCACAGGTGTCATATTCAGCACGAACAGTAATTCTGTGTGATCCGTTGCACTTTTACGCATAAAACTATAAATACTTCTATCCTGATCATCCGCATTGATCCACTCGAATCCTGCCCAATCATTGTCTATTTCATACAGTGCCGGGTACTTGTGGTACATTGTCAACAATTCACCTACGTATGTCTTCAGTCCGGCATTCAAATCATCTTTCATCAGATACCAATCCAGTTCGCGTGCTTCGCTCCACTCGCGCTCCTGTCCGAAATCCTGCCCCATAAAAAGCAATTTTTTGCCTTCGTGCCCGAACATGTACGTGTATCCGACACGCAGATTTGCGTATTTATCTGTTTTGTATCCGGGCATTTTATTCACCATCGAGCATTTCAGATGAACCACCTCGTCATGGGACAGCGGCATAATATAGTTCTCGCTCGCGTTGTAACTCATGGCAAATGTCAGCTTGTTGTGGTTATTTTTACGGAAATACGGATCCAGTTTCATATATTCGCAAAAATCATGCATCCAGCCCATATTCCACTTGAATGTAAAGCCCAGCCCGCCATCTTCCACGCGCCCCGTCACTTTCGGCCATGCCGTAGATTCCTCGGCAATCATCGCAACTCCCGGTGCATATTGATTCACGACGGAATTCAAATGATGGAAGAATTCGACGGCATCCAGATTCTCATTGCCGCCATAACGATTGGCAACCCATTGTCCTTCTTTTTTACCGTAATCCAAGTATAACATGGATGCAACCGCGTCCACACGTAAGCCATCCACGTGAAATTCGCGAATCCAGAATAGTGCGTTCGCAATCAGGAAATTGCGTATCTCGTTCTTTTGATAGTTAAAAATCTTGGTTCCCCAATCGGGATGTTCTCCAAGGCGGGTATCCGGATGTTCATAGAGACAAGAGCCGTCGAATTCGGCAAGTCCGTGTGCATCACGCGGAAAATGTGCGGGAACCCAATCCAAAATTACGCCGATCTTGTTTTTGTGCAATGTATTTACCAAGTACATGAAATCCTCAGGCGTTCCGTATCTGGATGTCGGCGCATAATATCCCGTTACTTGATAACCCCAAGAACCGTCAAATGGATATTCGGCAATTCCCATTAATTCGACATGTGTATATTTCATATCCTTCAGATACGCAACTATGCGATCCGCAAACTCACGATATGTGTAAAAACCGTCGTCGTCGCGTCCCGGGTGACGCATCCATGAGCCAATATGACATTCGTAAATTGCCATCGGCTCTTTATAGAGATTCCGTTTGCCGCGTGCCGTAACCCATGCGGAATCGGTCCATGAAAACTGTGTCAAATCGACAACCTTCGAAGCCGTCCCGGGGCGTAATTCCGCTGAATTCGCAAACGGGTCTGCTTTGTACAATTTTTTGCCGTCCGGTGTTGTCAATAAAAATTTGTACAAGTCACCTTTTTGCACACCTTCTGCAAACACGGTAAAAATGCCGCCGTCATCGGAACGAGTCATCGGTGTTTCCGTCTCATTCCAATCGTTAAAACTCCCAATTACATGTGCCGTTGCGGCATTGGGCGCCCATACCGCAAAAAATACTCCCTTTTTACCGTTCTCCTCCGAAAAATGTGCTCCGAGTTTACGGTAGATATCGTAGTGCGTCCCCTGTCCAAACAAATATCTGTCGGCTTCCGATATAAAAACCTTCTCGATACTTTTCTTTTTTGCCGCCATAACTTGCCCCCAATTTTATTTGATAAAATCTTTCTCCTTCAGGATAATCATATCTTCCTCGTCATAACGTTTCCCGGATAATACATTCGCAAAAGCAGATAATGTCTTCTTTTTGCTGTGCTTAATTGCCTCATCAATGATTTTCTTGACTTCGACAACCGTAACTGCATGCCGACCGTTTTGCATATCCGAAATTCGCTTGTACAACGCCAAAACTCCCATTTCGTCAATGCTGTATTCCAAATCATATGCGTATCTCCGTCCGTATTCCACCAATACATCGTTGTTCATCGGAAGAATCGTTATCTTAACATCAAAGAAACCGATAAGCGCAGGAGATTTCTCAAGCAATTTTTCAATTTCTTTTTTACGATCCAATAGCAAAATCAGTATTCCGTTTCCTTCATGGTTAATCTGTTTCAGTATGGAATCGATGGTTTTGCTCTCCATCTGATTCGCCTTCTCGATAATGAGCGCACCGTTGGACAACTTCGAAATAATGGAAGTCACATCCTTACGATTCAATGTCTCGCCCGATATCTTTGCGACATTTCCGGAAAAATTACCGTCCTCTGACTGTACATGGCGAACAAGGCATTTGGCCAAATGCATCGCACCGCTTCCCGCTTCTCCGGATATAATGACATTCCCTGCGTAAGACGCAAGTGAAATATGGTCGATTGCACCCGCAATCTGTTTCAACATTTTTTTGGAATATAAAAATGGCTCAAATAGTTGTTCATCCTCCGGCGTCAATACCGGTTCGCCAACACGACTCGGCTCATCCTGTGTCACATCCGCCGCTTCTTCGGCAGGTTCCGCAGCTTCTTCCTCGGATTCTTCTTCGCCGTAAACGCCCATGGTTTCTTCATCATCAGAGTCGGAGGATGTACCTTCTTCCTCCAATGAAACCACATCTATCTTTTGTTCTTTGGCTTCTGCTTCCGCAACTTCCTTCCAAATGCTGCCCGGTATCTCACCGGTCACGGAACCGTAGAATTTCTCCTCCGTATCTTCCGTACTTAATATCGTATCCATTGCCGCTTCCGCTTCGATTCCTTCCGCTGCGTCTTCTGCGATTGACACTCCTTCTATGGCAGCCGCACCTGCCACGATTTCAAACCCTTCCGTAAGCATCATTTCTTCTTCTGCGTCCGGCTCGGTTGTTTCGGCGATTACCTCCATGCGCATTTCCTCAGGCGGAATACGATTCTCGTCATCTGTAGGTAGTACTTTGGTGGTTGCCGCCTCCACTGCGACCTCAGAAACCGCATGTACGGTATCTTCTATCATCTTATCGGCTATCAACGCCTCTTCTTCACGGCTCATTTCTTCGGTGTCATCCAACCCTGCAAGCATATCGTTTCGCGTGGATAGGTCAAAATCGGTAAAAATTTGACCGGTCTGCTCCAAAACGCGCTTGCGAACCTCTTCTTGACGCTTCTGCTCGTTTTCTTTCTTCATCCGTTCCCAGTCGGCAAGAATATCGTTGATGTTCAACTGACCGGTAATTTGCTTCTCAACCTGCTTGGTCTGTTCCGGAACCACGAAACTAATCTGTCCGTCACCGCCCTGAGACAGAATCGTCTCAAATCCGCCGATTCTTGTCGCACTTCCGGCAACAACCCCGCCCTGTGTCGAATAAACCTCCTTGACATCACGCGTACTGATAGGAGGAATCGGAACCGTGACTACAGGCGTCTTCTGTGTGACGGCATCGCTCATCATATTTGTTACAACAGGCTCGTCTGTAGGAACCGTATTTTGTGACTGTTCCTGCTCTGCATCCTGTAACTGCCCATAGGATTCCGGTGCTTCATAGTTCGAGAATTTGTCGGCAAAGTCGCGCTTCCACGCCTCCAGATTCGGATCCACGCCTTCGCTTTGTTCCGGCTGTTGAACCTGAAAACGGAGATCTTCGGTTTTATCTTCAAAGAAAACTTCTTGTTTATCTACAACTGTCTTCTGTGTTACAACGGCTTCCTCCTCGGGTTCTGTATAAACAATACTCGTCATATCATCTTCCAAAGGCTCGACATCATCATCCGGCATATCAATGACCTTTTTGAGATTCTCGGCAAGTTCCGCCTGCAAATCCATCGTATTGTACGCCCCGATATTGATGGTTTTGACCCGAAAATCGACACCGTCCTCGTTGGGCTCGCTGATTGCAACACCGTTCTGTAAACGTTCCTCACAGAATCTGTCATACTTCTGTTGTTGTTGCGGCGACAGCGGTTCATGAAGCATTTTGAGTTCCATCGCTTTCATAACATAAGGACCTTCGCCAAACCACAGGATGAATTCGTCGCACTCCTCCACACACTGTGTCTTCATACCGGCACGGTGATACAGATATGCCAACTGGTATTCCCACTCCTCAATGCGGTCTTTTTTCTTCAGTTCTTCCAATAACTCTATTCGTTCTTCGATTGCAACATTCTGTGCCTCGTAAATTTTGTAACGCAAAACATACGCCTGCGGATCTCGTGGCGAAAGTTTCGTAAATTCCTTGAAGTACTCGATTGCGTTCAATATATCGTCGAATTCCAAAGAAACTTCGCATAAAGAATATACGACGTTACGATTCGAAGGGTTACGGTCGTATGCCAATAAAAGAATATCTCTGCACTCCTCAAATCGTCTGTTGGCCTTATATAACTCGCTTATTTTCTGGAGGGTCAACGTGCTTTTGACACGGCGCCAATCAATCAAATCCGCAATTTCAGCCGCCTCAGCATATTTTCCCGCTTCCATTAACTTTTCTATTTCTTCTGAATGAAGTTTATATTCATACCTATCCACTGTGTTCACCTCTTGCCGTTATCGCAACATAAGGATTACCTATTTCTTATTGAAGTTTATCATACACACATGTCAATGTCAAAAAAAAACGAAGAAAAATCACAAAATCTTGTGGTTTTATCTTCGTTTTACCCATAGATGTATATATTGGCAATTTCCGCTTTGATTCATATCAATTTTTATCTATTGGCGCGGAAACTGTGGATAAATCGTTTGCCAGCTCCGCAAATCGTTCAAGCGTAAAAGTTTCTCCGCGTACAGTTGGCGACAAATTTCGTTCTTCAAGGAAGCGCAGCAGCTGTTCCTTGGGAAGGTGTAATTGATTGGACAACGCATTTACGAGTGTCTTCCTTCTCTGTCCAAACGTTGCCTTAATCAGCGAAAACATCATTTTCTCGTCTTTTACCTCTACCGGCGGCTGTTTATGCCGATGTAAACAAATGATGGCGCTCTCAACGTTCG
>CAYMCV010000110.1:7189-8585 GCA_964389005.1 uncultured Lachnospiraceae bacterium
CAATTCGGCGATACAATTGTCACAAGTTCCGCGCTTGCATAGTACTGCACTGCCAACGACAGCGCACCGTATTCCTTGGAGCCGGGGCCCGTCTGCATACGCTCCGCAACTTCCTTCTGAACCATGATTGTAATACTTTCGAGCGGGACACCGCTTTCGAACAATCCCATCACAATCGGCGTCGTTATATAATATGGAAGATTCGCCACGACCTTCATCGGTCGGTCCGGACTCATTTCCGCCGCCAATGCGGGAATGTCGACCTTTAGTATATCACGATGAATTATGGTAACATTGGTATAGTCCGCCAGGGTATCTTTGAGTATCGGTATCAGGGACGCATCGATTTCGACAGCCGCAACTCCGCGGGCATTTTCCGCAAGATACTGTGTCATCGTGCCGATTCCCGGACCTACTTCCAAGACAAAATCATCCTTCGTAATATGAGACGCCTCAATGATTTTGTTCAAAATATTGTCATCGACCAAGAAATTCTGCCCATATTTCTTTTGGAAGTTGAATTTATGCTTTTGCAGTACTTCTATGGTGTTCCCCGGATTTCCCAGATTTGCCATATGCGCTCCTATCTGTCTTTGGGACTTAAGTTGTAATTTTAGTTGGTTGCATGCAAAACTTCTTCTATAAATAAAGTGTAATTTTTAGGTGTTAAAAAATAATCGCATTGCGTTGTCATATGTCGTTCGTTCCGTTTCTTCCGTCGACACCCCTTTTATCTGTGCGATTGTTTCGATTACATACGGAAGATACAGGGAAGAATTACGTTTGCCGCGATACGGAACCGGTGCCAGATACGGACAGTCGGTTTCCAAAAGAATGCGCTCCATCGGTGCCATCTGTACGACTTCTTTTAGGCGCTTCGCATTTTGGAAAGTTACAACGCCACCGATTCCAAGGTACCAGCCGTTTCGTAACACTTCCTCGGCAATCTCCTGCGAATACGAGAAACAATGCATCACACCGCCTGTTGCATACGCATTTTCTTCTTTTAAGATGTCCATGGTATCACGTGCCGCCTCCCTGGAGTGAATGATCAAAGGGAGTCCTTCTTCTTTTGCAAGCGCAATTTGTCGTCGAAACCATGTTTTCTGCACCTCTCGTTCCGTTTTATCCCAATAGTAATCCAACCCGATTTCTCCGACGGCAACTGTCTTCGGTCGACGGCACAACTCCTGTAATCGCTGTAAACCGTCTTCGCTCAGTTGTGCGGTCTCATCCGGATGCACACCGATTGCCGCATAAACAAACGGATGTGACTCTGCTAGAGCCATCGTCGTTTCCGCAGATGCAAGAGAAGCCGAAACATTGATTACCCGCTCAATACCGGCAACAGAAAGTTCATTCAATATTTGCTCTCGATCCGCATCAAAAGCGGAAT
>CAYMCV010000111.1:0-8534 GCA_964389005.1 uncultured Lachnospiraceae bacterium
TGAATCTTTGAACTCCGAGGCAAGCGTAATTGCGAACAATGCACTGTGTTCGAGCACCGCGATAACGGAGATTAACGGCGGAACCGGGGATATGGTAAACAGCATTCAGGAGCAATTGGAGGTCAGCAATCAGATTACGACACTTGTAGAATCTGCTACGACGGCAAGCCGTGAGATTCAACAGCGTTTCAATAAGACGCGTGACAATACCGAGAACGGTATGCAGAATATGCAGGAATTGGACCGTGCATCACAAGAGACGAAGCAGACCAATGAAACCGTAGATGGAACGATGAAGCTTTTGAACGAGAAGACTACGGAAGTAAAGGGAATTATCGAGATTATCAACGGAATTACGAAACAGACACATTTGTTAAGTTTGAATGCTGCGATTGAGGCGGCGAGAGCCGGTGAAAGCGGTCGCGGATTTGCGGTTGTTGCGGATGAAATCAGTAAACTGGCAGCAGATACGCAGGCGGCAACGGAGAATATCAATCGGATTCTTGCGGACTTATCGCATGAGGCCGACAGTGCAACTTCGGCGGTTCGTGTTCTGAATGAGGCAAACGAACGTCAGAATGAATTAATTCAATCCACGCGTTCGCAATTCATGGTAATCCAGTCCGATATAGCGGGAATGAATCAGAATATTACGTTACAGTCGGAGCACATGGAAGAGATACAGAAGTTGAATGCCAAGATTGCACAGACAATCGAATTCCTCTCCGCATTTTCGGAGGAATTGATGGCGAACACCACAAGTACCAGAGAGTTGATGGAAACGACGCAGGAAGGTTGCGCCAATGTGAGTGAATCCCTCGTCAAAGTAACGGGAGAGTTATCGTCACTGAAATCTTTGACGAATGCATAGTCAATAATGAAATCGACAGATGTCTCAGTCTCATGAGGAGTGAGGCAGAATCGACCTTTTGGATTATGACACTATTATAGAAAAGTAAGCAAATAGGAATGGTTTTTCCATTCCTATTTTTTATCTAAAAATCTGCTTATCGATTTAGGCAGTATTCGTAATAATTTCGCTTTGTTTCTTGACTTTTATAAGGAATGGGTATACAATCTGAAATTGCAAACAAGTTGCAAATTGAGGTGCAATATGGCGAGAGAGAACGGGTATAGGACATTAAACAGAACCAGAATCATGAACTACCTGGTAGACAATCGCGAAAGAGCGGTTACCGCGAATGAAATTCATGCATACTTCGAACAACAGGAATCACCGGTGAATATGACCACGATTTATCGGTATTTGGAGAAATTGTGTGCTGACGGAACCGTCATAAAATATGTCGCGGCAAAGGGCAATATGACGACATATCAATATGTGGAGGGCAAACCGGAATGTCATCATCATATCCACATGAAATGCATTCGGTGCGGGAAGGTGATCCATTTGAACTGTGGTTTTATGCAGGATTTCGAGTCACATATTTTGGAGCATCATCAATTTACAATTGTCTATGAGGACTGCGTATTGATGGGTATCTGCGAGAAGTGTAGATAAAAGGTGAAACAATGAAAAAACAAATTACATGGTTTATGATGATTGTGCTGTTATGTGTAACATTGAGTGGATGTAACGGCAGCACTAATACAAAGGATGATCGACTGCAGGTCGTATGTACGATATTTCCGATTTATGATTGGGTTCGTGAAATATGCGGGTCGCAGACGGCAAATACAGAATTGACATTGCTCTTGGATAACGGAGCTGACTTACACAACTATCAACCTTCGGTGGAGGATATAGTTAAAATATCCGGGTGCGATATTTTTATCTATGTTGGCGGAGAATCGGATGCATGGGTTGAAGGGGTATTAAAAGAGGCAACCAATCCTGACATGCGTGTCATATCGCTTCTGGATGTGCTGGGCGACCAAGTTAAGCAGGAAGAATTGGTTGAGGGCATGGAGGAAGAAGCGCACGAACATGAGGCAGAGCATGAGACAGACAGCCATGAAGCCGATGCAGAGCACGAGACAGACAGCCACGAAGCCGATGAACATGATGAACATCACGAAGAAATTGAATACGACGAGCATGTGTGGCTTTCGCTTCGGAATGCCGAGATTTTCTGTAATGAGATTGAGAGACAATTGTCAGATATAGACGCGGACAACGCAACTGTATATAAGGATAATGTCGTAAACTATATTGGCAAGTTACAGGAACTTGACACAGCCTATGCGACAGCAATAGACGCAGCATCGAAGCAAACACTGGTTTTTGCAGACCGTTTCCCGTTTCGCTATTTGGCGGACGATTACAATTTGCAATACTATGCGGCATTTGTAGGATGTTCCGCGGAAACGGAAGCGAGTTTTGAAACCATTCTGTTTCTGGCGAACAAAGCGGACGAACTTGCGGTTCCCGCGATTCTTGTCATAGAATCTTCAGACCAAAAACTCGCGAAGACGGTTATTGAAAATTCCGCAGATGCGAGCAGACCGATTCTGGTCATGGATTCGCTGCAGTCCATAACGGAAGAAGAACTGAACGGAGAAGTGACATACGTGTCGGTCATGCAGAAGAATTTGGACACATTAAAAGAAGCACTTCGCTAGGAAGAAAGAAGGAGTTGCAACATGGCATTGTTGACATGTCAGAATCTGACACTGAGTTATGGTGAAAAAACAATATTGGAAGACGTGAACTTCAGTGTATCCGAAGGCGACTACTTGTGCATTGTAGGAGAGAACGGTTCCGGGAAAAGCACGCTGATGAAAACAATCCTTGGATTACGCAGACCAAACAAGGGTGCGATTCTGACCGGAGACGGGTTAAAAAAGAACGAAATCGGTTACTTGCCGCAACAGACGGTGGTGCAGAAGGATTTTCCGGCATCGGTTTGGGAAGTGGTGTTGTCCGGTACGTTAAATCACAACGGAATTCGCTTTTTTTACAATGCTTCCGAAAAGAAAGAAGCAATGAAGAATATGGAACGACTTGGGATAGCGGATTTGAAGAGCGCGTGTTATCGTGATTTGTCCGGCGGACAGCAGCAACGCGTGTTGCTTGCGCGCGCACTGTGCGCGACACACAAATTATTGCTTTTGGACGAGCCCGTCGCAGGCTTGGACCCCAAGGTTACCGAGGATATGTATGAATTGATTGCGCGTCTCAATCGCGAAGGCGTGACAATCATTATGGTATCACATGACATGCAGGCCGCATTGCATTATGCGACACATATGATTGAAGTGACACATGCGTCAATTTATTGGGGAACGACAGAAGACTACCTTCAATCGGAAAGGGGGAGCAGATGGCAGAAATAATAGCAACACTAAGCAGTTATCTTGCATTCCCTCCCGTTCGATATGCGTTGATTGTGGGGGTTCTGATAGCATTTTGTTCGTCACTTTTAGGGGTGACGCTGGTATTGAAACGTTATTCTTATATCGGTGACGGGCTGTCGCATGTTGCATTTGGCGCGTTGGCGATTGCGACAGTGCTTGACATTACGGACCAAATGTTGATTATTCTACCGATTACGGTGATAACCGCAATTTTGATTCTGCGCAGCGGGCAGAATGCGAAGATCAAAGGAGATGCGGCCATTGCTATGATATCCGTCGGCTCGCTTGCCATTGGGTATCTGTTGATTAATTTGTTTAAAAAATCTGCGAACGTGACAGGAGATGTGTGTAGTACCTTGTTTGGCTCGACCTCCATTCTGACACTTTCGCAGAGTGATGTGTGGATTTGTATTCTGATGTCCGGCATTGTCATATTAATTTTTACCTTGTTCTATCACAAGATATTTGCAGTGACGTTTGATGAGGATTTCGCCAAAGCAACCGGTGTCAAGACGGGATTTTACAATACATTGCTGGCAATCATTACGGCGATTATCATTGTTCTTGCCATGAATTTGGTAGGGTCTTTGTTGGTTTCAGCACTTGTCATCTTTCCGGCGATATCGGCGATGCGTATGTTCAAAAAATTCTCGTCGGTTGTCATTTGCTCTGCAATCAGTTCCTTGTTCTGTGCGGCAATCGGCATTCTGATTTCTATCTTAATCTCAACGCCCACAGGCGCGACAATTGTAGCGGTCGAGATTGCATACTTCGTCATCGCATGGCTCATCGGTTGTGTTCTTGGTGCTATTCGCGGTTAGGATATACAGTTAAGAATTTGTCGTAGTGATACGGCAAATTTATTAGTTGTGCTTTAATCAGAAATAAACAAAAAGTATCTTATTTTTCTTCAATCTATGGTATCATGACGATATAGGTGTTATAAATCAAAGTATTTTTATCATGTGGAGGAACAAACCGTGGCAGGAAGTATCAAACATCAGATTGCGCTTATGTTTTTTGATTTTGCTTACGGAATCATATATCGCGAAAGGGGCGAACGGCGGATTTGGGAAGAGAAGCGAGAAGGCAATCACGTTGCTTCCGGCGCGTTTCGCATGTTACGTCCGACGCTGCGTTATTGGTACGCCGATCCGATACCGGCATACATTGACGGCGAAGAATACTTGTTTTGTGAGGTCTTCGACCGTAAAAAGCAAAAGGGACTCATCGGCGTTTCCACTTTTGATACTCACGGACGGTTAAGCCGACCGCAAGTCATTTTAGAAGAGTCGTTTCATTTATCGTTTCCGCTGGTGTTTACGTATCAAGGGGAGACTTATCTGTTGCCGGAGAGTGAGGGCAGCAATGAATTACGGTTGTATCGCATGAACGGCAACGCCTTTTCTTTTAATTTCGAAAGAACCCTGTGCAAAGATGTCAAATTGGTGGATACCGTGGTCTTTGAACAAGACGGTGAACTGCTGTTTTTATCCTGCGAGGAGAATGAAGAAAACCCCAAGGAGACAAGGCTTCGCCTATTCGGGACGCATGATTTAAAGAATGGCGAATTCACCGAATATCCGGTGATGTCGAAGGACTATTCCTATGCGACGCGAAACGGCGGTCCGATTGTTACAGACGGCAAGCGGCAACTGCGCGTGATACAGGAAAGCACGCCAAATGAGTACGGACGCAATCTAAAAATTACAGAACTGAGACAACTGTCGCGAAACGGATTGGAAGAAGACTTCCTGCGAGATATTTTTTTGGATGATTTATCCGTTCCGTGGCCGGGTACCTATCGCAGACAGGGAACGCACACATACGGTTGTGGCGAGAAGCACGAGTTTTTGGATGTGTCTTTTAACAGGTTTCATTTGGGAAATATAGGATATTTTAAGAAGTAACTTAGGTAATTGCATATTTATTTTATAAAGGATATACACTAGTAGAGTAGCTTTTTTATGGTAGGCGAAGGGACAACTTCGTCTGCTTTATTATGGGTTTTGTATACAATCAGTAGTCGAAATAAAAACAGGTTGATAAAATGTCACGAAAACTATATAATTATCGTGACAAAACGAGGAGATTGGTTTTATGGCTAATGGTATTTATACAGAAATAAAGAAGAGAATAGAGTTGGCTGAACCGGGAACAGTTTTTTTGACATCGAATTTTACGGATATTGCGACAACAATAACGGTTAGGAAATGTCTTGGAAGACAAGTTGAAGAAAAGAATATACGAAGAATTATGGCCGGAGTGTATGAAAAACCGGTATATAGTAAGTTGCTCAAAGAGTATATTCCTGCAAATCCCGATGTAATAGCATATGCTATTGCCAGAAGTTTTCGTTGGACCATTGCTCCGTGCGGAGATGTTGCATTAAATAAACTGGGACTATCTACACAAGTTCCGGTTGTTTGGTCCTATATCAGTGATGGACCTTATAGAAAATTTTCATGGGACAATATTACGCTGTCTTTTAAGCATCGCGCGAATAGGGAGATTTCATTTATGTCTGAGACAACAACTATGGTAGTTGAGGCATTAAAGACATTGGGGAAAGAGCGGATTGATGACAGTATTATACTGAGTTTGAAAAACCGGTTGCCTGAAGCGGAAAAGAAAAAAATGTTAGAGGAAGCAACGAGTGTAAGTGAATGGATATATGCAGTAATCAGAAGGGTGTGTACTGAGTAATGAAGAAAGTTGCTAAATTAGAGATAAGGGATAGAACAGAATTGTTTCAAGCTACTGCAATTTCGATGGGAATGCAGCCCAATGTAATAGAGAAAGACTTTTGGGTGTGTTTTATGCTGGACCATCTGTTCCATGATTGTAAGTACAAGGATGTATTTGTTTTTAAAGGTGGTACAAGTTTATCTAAATCGTACCATGTTATCGAAAGATTTTCCGAGGATATAGATTTGATCCTGGATTGGAGAAAAATTATTAATGACGAGATAAATCCTTGGGAAGAAAGGTCAAAGACTAAGCAGGATATATTTAATAAGCAGATTAACGCTGAAGCGGCAAAATTTTACAAAGAAGAATTGGTTCCGCAGTTGAATGTAGAAATGCAAGAAAAATTGGGGAACGGAGAATGGATTTTTGTTGATAAGGAAGATGAGATGGTGGTTAATTTTTATTATCCACAGATATTTGAAGCAGAGTATCTGCGTTCCTGTGTAAGACTGGAAATTGGACCATTGGCAGAGTGGATGCCATCTCATGAGACTACAGTAACTCCGTTTGCAGCTGAAAAATATCCGGATATATTTTTGCAAAAAGAGACCTCGGTTCTGACCATTGATGTGGAGAGAACCTTCTGGGAAAAACTCACCATATTACATATAATTGCAAACTTCCCGGAAGGAAAAGTATTGCCTGCCAGATACGCGAGACATTTATATGATGTTTATAATCTGGGTAATTCATGGGTGAAAGAAAGTGCATTTGATAGAAAAGAATTATTGGAAAAAGATGTTGTTTTTAAGCAAAAATTTTATTATGCCAAGGGTGCACATTATGAAACGGCAACCTTGGGTAGCATTGAACTTCTGCCCAAAGAAGCGGTGCTAAGTGCGTTGCATGAGGACTATCAGGCAATGAGGAATATGATATATGGGAATATACCAGAGTTTGAAGAGATACTTGCATTTCTTGAGATATTACAGGCTGAAATACATGAACTGAGAAGTAGTGAGATTTTGTGACGAATAGGAGAACGTGATGGAACAAATGATTTAATGGCCCGGTTGAATTGATAGAATAGGTAATTGCGAAACAAGACCGCAATCTTGATTCAAAACAATGAATCAGTTGGAATTAATAATCCGCTGAATAATGAGTGCCCATTAAAAGGCTTGTGGCGTTTTGCAAACGCCTAAAGAAGTAATGGAAATAAAGGAGGAAGACTATGAGTAGTGAAATCAGAGACATTGCGCTGGCGGAGAGCGGAGAGCGCAAAATCGAATGGGTTAAAAGGAATTGTGACCTGTTACGGACACTTGAGGCGGAATTTGCGGCAAGCAAACCGTTTGCCGGCAAGAAAGTTGCACTTTCCGTGCATTTGGAGGCAAAAACAGCATATCTTTGCAAAGTTTTGGCAGCAGGTGGCGCGGAGATGTATGTGACGGGTTCGAACCCGTTATCCACACAGGACGATGTTGCGGCGGCATTGGTTGCAGCAGGCCTGAATGTGTACGCATGGTACGATGCAACACCGGCGGAATACGAGTCGCATATTCGTAAGGTGCTGGAAATCGGACCGAATATCATTATTGACGACGGCGGTGATTTGGTACACATGATGCACACGGAATATCGTGATTTGATTCCGAACGTCATCGGCGGTTGCGAGGAGACAACAACGGGAATCATTCGTCTGGAGGCCATGGCGCGTGCCGGGGAGCTGCAATTCCCTATGGTAAAAGTGAACAATGCAGACTGTAAGCATTTATTTGACAACCGTTACGGAACGGGACAGTCGGTATGGGATGGCATCAATCGTACAACGAACCTCATTGTTGCAGGTAAAATTGTTGTGGTTGCCGGATATGGCTGGTGCGGAAAAGGTACGGCGATGCGCGCGAAGGGATTAGGTGCACGCGTGGTGGTAACCGAAGTTGACCCAATTAAGGCAATCGAAGCGGTTATGGACGGATTCGACGTCATGCCGATGAATGAAGCGGCAAAAGTAGGCGATTTCTTCATTACGGTAACCGGATGTGAAAAGGTCATTGATGCAGAGGATTTTGCGGTGATGAAAGATGGTGCGATTCTATGTAACGCGGGACATTTTGACTGTGAAATCGACATGGCATATTTGAAGACAATTGCCGTAGAGACGCGAGAACAACGTAAAAATATTATGGGATATTTACTTCCCGGCGGACAGTGGATTTTCGTTCTTGCGGAAGGACGTCTGGTGAACCTTGCGGCAGGCGACGGACATCCGGCAGAGATTATGGACATGAGTTTTGCGATTCAGGCGTTGTCTGCAAAGTATCTTGTGGAACATGCGGGCGAAAAACAGGAGATACTCATTGATGTTCCGAAGGAAGTTGATCGCGATGTCGCCAAGAGGAAACTGCAATTTCTTGGCAAGGAAATTGATACATTGACCGCAGAACAAGTGCGGTATCTGAACATGGGAGTGTGTGAAGAAAAGTCTGTAAATACAGATCTTCTATGATAAGTGTTGGGCT
>CAYMCV010000112.1:0-8391 GCA_964389005.1 uncultured Lachnospiraceae bacterium
CTCAACGTGGCGCATCGTGAGATTGACTTAAAAAACCCAAAGACGAACCACAAAAGTGCGGGATTTACGGATGAGGAGCGTGCGAAGTTTACCTTTTTGACAGAGCACGGATTTACGGATACGTTTCGCTATTTTTATCCGGAACAAACAGATATTTATTCTTGGTGGTCATACCGCTTCAGCGCGCGCAGCAAGAATGTCGGTTGGAGAATCGATTATTTCATGGTTTCCGAGTGCTTGAATGAGCGATTGTGCGATGCGACAATTCACACAGAGATTCTGGGGTCCGATCATTGTCCGGTAGAGTTGACCATTAAATAGCACTACTTTTATGATATACAAACAAAGGGGAGCATTAAAAACAATGCCAAAGAAAACGAATAAATTAAACAAAAGAATTGTCCTTGCGTTGATCCTATGTTTATTGCTGACATTGTGTGCTTGTTTACGTAGCGGAGAGTTTCAAATATCGAAGGAAGTGTCAGAAGAGGGTTCAGAGGTGGCAACATCGGCAACCGGAATGCGAAAACAAAGAACAAAGTCATCCGAAACAGAATCGTCAAGCGATGAATCCGATCCGGACGAATCGTCGCAAAAAGAGAGTGAAGATGAGAGCGAGGATGACGAAGAAGAGAGTGAAGATACATTTGGCGAAGAACCGTCGGATGAAAATGAGGAACCTACGATTCAGTACGGTGATTTAAACGGTGACGGTTTCGACGAGATGATTTCGTCCTATGCCGGCGGAGCATCGGATTTCGAAGAGACGATAATCACAATCGGCGGAGACAGTGCGGGCACCGTGTTGGAACTACCGGATGCCGGCGGGTATTACTACAGTAATATCTCCGTGAAACGTTTTGATCAATCGTCCTATCAATACCTGTGCACAGAAATTACAAACGGCGTGCATCCACTGGGTTGCGCGGTGTATGGTATCAGAGACGGGGAACTGATAAACTTCTATTACGAAGCGAGTGCGACAGGCGCGGGAGATTACGGTTTTTATGATAATGATGATGACGGAATTTATGATGAAATCATTACATATCGCGGCGATTACGGTGTCTGTTATCACAATATTGAGCAGCATTACCGATTGGAAAACGAGACATTCGTCATGTACCAAAGTTATTACGGACTTTCCGAGTATGCCACGGAACCGGAGGATGTCATTTTTGACTATCTCGATATGTTGTGGCTTGAGTGGATATACGGCGAAAATGCCGACAGTGCGTCGCGTATCACGGAAATACTAACGGATGAAAAACTTCGTCAGATTGATGTGTCGGAGTACATAGAAGAAATGTATACGGAAGACTATGCATGGACGATGGAACACAATTTGGAATTTACGGATGTAAGCAAAAATGATACAACCAAGGAATTCAAAGTTACCCTGAAAGAGGGAAGTATCAAGCAACCTTTGATTTTTAGCTTAAAGAATGAAAACGAAAAGTGGAGAATTACGGATATTGCAGCAGACTCCTAAATTGGATAAAAACGTCTGAAAATGCGGTACTTTGTGGCAGGAAAGCCATTTTTCGGATTGTAATCGAGCTAAAAAAGAAGTATAATACCATGAATAAGCTTCAAAAGACAGATAAGACAGAGCAATTAATTTTGCTGTAACAAGACGAGCGTAGGAGGAAGAGAAGCGATGACGAATCAACAATTGGCGCACAGAATGGCGACTATCAAAATCAGAGTTACGGATGCACAGGGGGCCCCGATGGCAAATACGGTGCTTGATTTGCGACAAACGTCGCATGAATTCCTGTTTGGTTGCGGTGCGTTTGACGCGATGCCCTACGTGAATCCCGAAGATGAGAATCAATTTGCCTTTTTTAAAGACCGAATGCAGAAGTGGCTTGCCTTATATAACTATGGTACGCTCCCGTTTTATTGGGGCAATTTTGAGAGAACCGAAGGGAACCCCGAGACGGAACTGCTCATGAAGGCAGCCCGCTATTTACAGGAGAACGGAGTTGTTGTAAAGGGACATCCATTGTGCTGGCATACGGTATGCGCAGACTGGTTGTTGCAATATGACAACCGTGAAATATTGAAGAAGCAACTGGCGAGAATTGACCGCGAGGTGACGAATTTTACAGGCGTCATTGATATGTGGGATGTCATCAACGAAGTTGTCATCATGCCGATTTTTGATAAATACGACAATGCGGTGACGAGAATCTGTAACGATTTGGGTCAGGTCGGTATCGTCCGAGAGATGTTTGCGAAAGCAAAAGAAGCGAATCCGAATGCGATTTTATTGATCAATGATTTTAACACATCACCGGCATACGAGAAATTGATTTCCGATTGCCTTGACGCGGGAATTCCGATCGATGTCATCGGAATTCAGTCACATCAGCACCAGGGTTATTGGGGTGCGGAGAAGCTGGAGCATGTGTTGGAACGTTTTGAGAAATTCGGTTTGCCGATTCATTTTACGGAGAATACACTGGTATCGGGTGAGTTGATACCACCGGAAATCGAGGACTTGAATGATTTTCAGGTAAGTGTTTGGCCGTCCACTCCGGAAGGAGAAGAACGACAGATGCGTCAGACAGAAGAAATGTACCGCATACTTTTTGCACATCCGCAGGTCAAAGCGGTTACCGGCTGGGATTTCTCGGACGGCAATTGGTTGAATGCACCGAGCGGTGTCATTCACAAGGATGGCAGCGTCAAACCGGTTTATGAAAAACTGCTTCAAATGGTAAAAGGTGAATGGTGGACCAAAGGCGAAGTACGCACGGATGAGAATGGGTTTGCAACAGTCAGCGGATTCAAGGGAACCTATGAATTGGCGGCGAATCGATTGTCTGCCGACATTCGACTTTCGGATGATACAACGGAATTACAAGTCATGATGAAATAGAACATAGTTGCTATGGAGTCAGAAAGAGAGGACAGATTATGAATAAAGGTACTTACTATATTACAACAGCAATAGCATATACATCGGGGAAACCGCATATCGGGAACAGCTACGAAATTGTTCTTGCGGACAGTATCGCCCGATTCAAGAGAAGAGACGGCTATGATGTTCGCTTCCAGACGGGGACGGACGAGCATGGACAAAAAATTGAGCAAAAAGCCAAAGAAGCGGGAGTTACGCCGCAGGCTTATGTCGATGATGTTGCGGGCACCATCAGAGAACTGTGGGATTTGATGGATACTTCTTATGACAAGTTCATTCGAACGACGGATGCATCTCACGAGAAACAGATTCAGAAGATGTTCCGTAAGTTTTACGAACAGGGCGATATTTATAAAGGTGCATACGAGGGAATGTATTGTACGCCTTGCGAGTCATTTTGGACGGAGTCACAACTTGTGGACGGAAAATGCCCCGATTGCGGTCGTGAAGTCAAGCCTGCCAAGGAAGAAGCATACTTCTTCAAAATGAGCAAATATGCGGATCGTTTGATTGCGCATATCAATTCGCATCCGGAGTTTATCCAGCCGGTATCGCGTAAAAATGAGATGATGAATAATTTCCTGCTTCCCGGATTGCAGGATTTATGTGTATCACGTAGTTCTTTCACATGGGGCATTCCGGTTGATTTTGACGAGAAACATGTAGTTTATGTTTGGCTGGATGCGCTCTCGAACTATATTACGGGACTTGGATACGATGTAGACGGGAACTCTGATGAACTTTACGGAAAATACTGGCCGGCAGATTTACATTTGATCGGCAAAGATATCATCCGTTTTCATACGATTTATTGGCCAATCTTCTTGATGGCATTGGGTGAGCCGCTTCCGAAGCAGATTTTCGGACATCCGTGGCTGTTACAGGGTGACGGCAAGATGAGCAAGTCCAAAGGCAACGTTATATATGCGGATGACTTGGTTTCATTCTTCGGTGTGGACGCAGTGCGCTATTTTGTATTGCATGAGATGCCGTTTGAAAACGATGGCGTGATTTCATGGGAACTTCTTGTAGAGCGCATCAACTCTGATTTGGCAAATGTACTCGGCAATCTGGTGAACAGAACCATTTCCATGAGTAATAAGTATTTTGACGGTAAAGTATGCAATTATGGTATCACCGATACGGCCGATGACGCTCTCAAAGCAGTTGTGACCGGCACGTTCTCACGAGTACATGATAAAATGGATGAATTGCGTGTTGCCGATGCATTGACGGAGATTTTTGCACTGCTGAAACGCTGCAATAAGTATATTGATGAAACGGAACCGTGGGTATTGGCAAAAGACCCCGCAAAGGAGCAACGCCTTGCAACCGTGCTTTATAATCTGACGGAAGGAATTCTGATTGCAGCTTCACTTTTAGAGCCTTTTATGCCCAAAACAGCCGAAAAAATTGCGTTGATGTTCAATACCAAACTGCGTGATTTTACAACGCTTTCACAGTTTGGTCTATACGAGAATGGGACTTATGTGACCAAACAACCGGAGATTCTTTTTGCAAGACTTGATGTCAAGGAAATTACAGAAAAAGCGGAGGCACTGTTTGCATCCAGAGCACCCAAAGCGGAAACAGCACCGGAGGAAGAGAAAGAGACAGGAATTACCATTGAACAAAAACCCGAAATCACCTATGATGATTTTGCGAAGCTACAATTTCAGGTGGGCGAAATCATTGCCTGCGAAGAAGTAAAAAAATCCAAGAAACTGCTTTGCTCTCAGGTAAAAATCGGTAATGAAATGAAGCAAATTGTTTCCGGAATCAAGTCCAATTATACGGCTGAAGAAATGGTCGGAAAGAAAGTTATGGTACTTGTTAATTTAAAACCCGCAACATTGGCAGGAATTGTATCCGAAGGAATGCTTTTGTGTGCGGAGGATTGTGACGGAAATCTTGCATTAATGACTCCGGAGAAGAATATGCCGGCAGGCGCGGAAATTTGTTAATGTAAATTTATCTTCTCTCGATGGCAGAAGTAATGTTATCGGGAGAAGACATGGAAAGAAGGGAACCCTATGAAAAGAAAGCTATTCGGAATGTTGCTCGTAATCGCAATTGCAATGATACCTTTGTCGGCGTATGCAGCAGAGGCTGAGACTGCATCTGAGATTGTGGCAAATACCAACAAACCATATCTGGCTTTGGGTGCTGACTTAACCGCCGATCAGCGGGCTGTCGTACTTGCCGAAATGGGAATTACGGAAGAACAACTTTCAGACTATACGGTTGTATATATTACGAATGAGCAGGAACATGCGGCACTGGATTCCTATATTGAGAGTTCCGTGATCGGAACCAAATCGCTATCATGTGCCATGGTCAAGGAAAACACAGACGGTAAAGGTATACGTGTCACAACGAAAAATATCAATTACTGTACGATCAGCATGTATCGGAATGCATTGGTAACGGCAGGCGTAGAGAATGCAGATGTCATGGTGGTGGGTCCGACACAGATATCGGGAACGGCGGCATTGCTCGGAATCATGAGTGCTTATGAGGAAATGTCAGGCGTCACGCTTTCGGAAGATGCCAAAGAAACCGCCTTGGAAGAACTTGTGACCGTGGGTGAAGTGTTGGATACATCTGATGAAGACGGAGAGGTATTGCAAGACCTGATCGAGTATGTAAAAGCAGAGGTTGTGGCTGGGGATTTGACAGATGTTTCCGCAATCGAAGATGTCATTACCAACGGAGAGACGGAATTCGGAATCACATTGACGGATGAACAGAAAGATATGTTGTCCGATGTGATGCAAAAAATAGGCGACATTGATATTGATACGGAAAAGTTAATGGAGCAAGCTGGAGATTTGTACGAACAATACGGAAAGCCGGCATTGGATGAAGCCAAAGAGACCATAGACGGAATATTGACCGATGAAGTCAAGGAAAGTCTTTGGGATTCGGTAAAGAGTTTCTTTTCTACTTTGTGGAATGCGATAACTGATTTTTTTTCCCAATAGATGCCTTGTAAAAGCAGGAGGAGTCCGTTATAATTATGGTTATGAGGGGAAATAAGCGGTAAGGCTGGTAGAAACATGGAATCGACGAGTGGATTTCTTTATCCGATCAGGGAAGCAAAGGAAGACGATTGGGAGGATGCCATGGCACTTGCGTGGCGCACCTTTGTAAAGTTTGAAGCCAAAGAGTATTCGAAAGAAGGGGTCAAAAATTTTAGTGATTTTATTTCTGACAATACTCTTTTTCGTATGTTTAGACACAAGGAATACCGCGTGTTTGTGGCATTGGATGCCGATGATATTGTTGGTGTGATTTCTCTAAGGAATCGAACGCATATCTCACTTTTGTTTGTAGAGGAGGCGTATCATCATCGCGGAATCGGACGAGATTTGATTTTACACGTATCTGCGTTTTTAAGACAGGAAGGTTACAAATTATGTACGGTAAATGCCGCACCGTATGCGGTTGGTTTTTATCATAAACTCGGTTTTCATGACACGAGTTTTGAACAGGAGAAGGACGGCATTATCTATACACCGATGGAAATGAAACTAATGTGATTTCAAGCAGTCAGGAGAGCAGTCATGGAGTATATCAGCAGCAAAAACATATGCCTTCTTATACGTGATACACTGAAACTGATCGACCGACGTCCGATGGATCACGGTTCCAGAACAGGGTATATCATGTGTAAGATGCTCGAATGCAAGGGCGGATACGAGCAGTATGAACTGGCGGATTTTCTTCTGCTGGCGACCATGCATGACATCGGTGCGTACAAAACGGATAATATCGGAGATAAATTAAACTATGAATTGCGCAATTATATGCCACACTCGGTTTTTGGCTTTTTATTCTTAAAATATCTTTCGCCGCTGGAAGACAAATCCAGAATGGTGTTGTATCATCAGGTTGGCTATGAAACTCTTCAGAAGGTCAATTTCGATTACAAATTCGAGACGGATGTTTTGGCACTTGCAGAAGTGGCTGACATCTATCATTATGCCATCGGTCAGACGTTTGACCATCATATTTTCCGCAAACTTGAGAATCGAAAATATTCCAAAGAAGCGTTGGACTTACTGGATGAGGCAGTCAAGAAATTCTCATTATTCGAACATCTGCGGGATGAAAGTTACCAACAGGAATTGGACGCAATTCTGGATTTCATGATTTTTCCCAATGAGGAAAAAAAGAAATACATGGAAATGCTTATGTATTGTATCGGATTCAGAAGCGAAATCTCTGTGGTGGATGCGGTGATTACACTATGTGTTGCGGAAGAACTCGGCAAATTGATGGATTTGAACGAAGACGATATGGAACTGCTGTATTATGGCGCATTGTTACATGATTTGGGTATGCTTTCCATACCGCGTGAAATTATTGAAGCGCCGCGTTCGCTTACCGCCAACGAAATTAAGTTAATGCGAACGCACATTGAGCGAGAAGAGAAGATACTGTCGAATCGTATGGATGAAAGCATCGTAAAAATTGCAGCGGCACATCATGAACGTTGTGACGGGACCGGATATCCGCGCGGTCTGCATGCGGCAGAAATGAATAAGCCGCAATTGATTTTACAGGTTGCGGATATTGTTACCGGATTGACGGCACAACGAGCTTACCGTAAGAGTAAAACAAAGCAGGAAGTATTCGACATATTGCAGGAGGAGGCCGATTATCATCGACTGGATGCGAATGTGGTTGACGCTTTTTTGGGAAATTACGACGAAATTATGGAACGAGTGGAGAAAGAATCGGCAGATACGTTGCTGATGTATGAACGTCTGAGAAGCAATTACAGTACCGTCTATTCCAATTTATCGCGTGGGTAACTGTGCACAATGGAATTCCAAAATATTCGGCACATTGACGATTGATAGATAAAAATCCATTTTTGCTTGGCATATTTTACAATGATTTCAAAAATATTTGTGGAATTGTGGCATGGCATTGCAACGGATTTTTCGCTATACTGACACAGGATGCAGTTTTTAGATACTGTGCCGCACACATACTTTTATTAGGAGGCATTAAAATGGCAGGATTATCATTAAGAAACATTTGCAAGGTTTATCCGAACGGATTTGAAGCCGTTAAGGATTTTAGCCTTGAAGTATCAGATCAGGAATTCATTATTTTCGTTGGACCTTCAGGATGCGGTAAGTCAACCACCCTTCGTATGATTGCAGGTTTGGAAGACATCAGCTCCGGTGAATTAAGAATCGGTGACAGACTCGTTAACGATGTTGAGCCGAAGGACAGAGATATTGCAATGGTTTTCCAGAACTACGCTTTGTATCCGCATATGACCGTATATGAGAACATGGCATTCGGATTGAAATTGAGAAAAGTTCCGAAAGATGAAATTGACAAGATGGTTAAAGAAGCTGCTAAGATTCTTGACTTAACCCCGTTGCTTGACCGTAAGCCGAAGGCTTTGTCCGGTGGACAGAGACAGCGTGTTGCCATGGGTC
>CAYMCV010000113.1:0-7405 GCA_964389005.1 uncultured Lachnospiraceae bacterium
AAGGCAAAAACAGAGAAGTTCATTACCAAATTTGCTCGATATTACACGCCGATGGAATTACGCACCTGCTCGAAGTTTCTTCCTGCCGCAAACATCGCAAATGATGAGATAAAAGGAATCTTTCCGCATGTTGCAAGTCCTGCTGCGATTCCTGTCATATTGCTCTCTGCGATTCCGCAATCGATGTGACGATCCGGATATGCTTTCTTGAATACACCTGTTTTGGTTGCGCCTGCCAAGTCCGCATCCAGTACAACCAAATCGGGAAATTGTTCCGCACACTCCACAAGTGCATTACCATAGCTGTCTCTTGTTGCAATTTTCTTTATATCCGCCATTATAATTCACCTGCTTTCCCTAATTGTTCTTCAATCTTCGCAAGATCGCTCAATCCAATTGCATATTCTTCATCATTCGGAGCCTTTCCATGCCATCCGGCCTGATTCTCCATAAAGGATATTCCCTTGCCTTTAACAGTCTTCATAATGATTGCCGTAGGTTTTCCTTTGGTTTCTTTTGCTTTGGCAAAAGCCGCCCGAATCTCATCAAAGTTGTGTCCATCGATGACAATCGTCTCAAAATTGAATGCCGCAAATTTGCTGTCAATCGGATATACAGAACATACATCTTCCACTTTACCGTCAATTTGCAATCCGTTATTGTCAACAATAACTACAAGATTGTCAAGGTGATGTGCTCCCGCAAACATGGCAGCTTCCCATACCTGACCTTCTTGAATCTCTCCGTCACCCAAAAGCGTATAAACGCGATAATCTTTTTGATCCATTTTTCCCGCAAGTGCCATGCCTACTGCCGCAGAAATTCCCTGTCCCAAAGAACCGGAACTCATATCAACGCCCGGTGTTTCCTGCATGCAAGGATGACCTTGTAAATAAGAACCGAGTTTACGAAGTGTTGTCAAGTCTTCAACCGGGAAAAAGCCTCTGTTTGCCAATACGGAATACAATCCGGGAGCCGTATGTCCCTTCGACAATACGAAACGATCCCTTCCTTCCATCTTGGGATTCTTCGGGTCGATGTTCATCTCCTCAAAATAGAGATAGGTGTACATGTCAGCCGCCGAAAGAGATCCGCCGGGATGGCCTGACTTCGCATTGTATACTGCGGTCAGAATTCCCTTACGTACCTCATTTGCGGACTTCTGAAGTTCTAAATTTGTCATTTTCTTCCTCCAATATGAAGTTACCGTCCGAAACGAACCATAACTATCCTTATTTAATCGTCCAACGGCGGCTTTGACTATTCCAGTCAAGGCCGCCATGGCAATTTTTATCTAAAATAATTCTTAACTGCATTGGCAAATCGTCAATGCCAATCCGCATATATCACTTATGCAAACGGATTCTCTGTCGGATATCTGTCATTTGCCGGCTGGTTGAAACCAATCTCATCAACTTCAACACCGATATACTTAAATACTTCATAAATAGCCTTTCCGAAATGTCCGAATGCGACTGCGCCGTGATGAGGGTAGTTCTTCTCAATCAATACGTGGCGATAGAATCTGCCCATCTCAGGGATGGCGAACACGCCGATTGCGCCGAAGGACTTCGATGCAACGGGAAGAACTTCACCATGTGCAATGTATCCGCGGAGTTTTGCATCTGCCGTTGACTGTAAGCGGAAGAATGTGATATCGCCGGGGATAATGTCTCCTTCCAAGGTTCCCTGCGTAACTTCTTCGGGAAGGCTTCTTGCCATAATCATCTGATACTGCATACCGCAGAACGATAATTTCTTGGAATAGGTATTGCCACAGTGGAATCCCATAAATGTGTCTTTGTGTGTATAATTGAACTTTCCTTCGATTGATTCTTTGTACATATCAGCCGGAACGGAATTGTTGATATCAAGCAATGTTACCGCATCTTCTGATACACAATATCCGATAAACTCACTCAATGCACCGTAAATATCAACTTCGCAGGATACAGGAATACCCATTCCTGTCAATCTGCTGTTTACATAGCAGGGAACGAATCCGAACTGTGTCTGGAATGCCGGCCAGCACTTGCCTGCAATCGCAACATACTTACGATATCCGCGATGTGCTTCAATCCAATCAAGTAATGTCAATTCATACTGTGCAAGTTTCGGAAGGATTTCCGGTTTGTTGTTTCCGGTTCCGAGTTCTTCTTCCATTTCTTTCACTTTTGCGGGAATACGAGCGTCTCCGTCGTGCTTTTTGAAGGATTCAAACAAATCAAGTTCTGAGTTCTCTTCAATTTCAACTCCAAGATTGTAAAGCTGCTTAATCGGAGCATTGCATGCAAGGAAATTCAACGGTCTCGGTCCAAAGCTTATAATCTTCATCTGAGAAAGTGCATCAACCGCACGCGCAATGGGAACGAACTCATGAATCATGTCTGCACATTCCTCAGCGGTTCCAACCGGATACTCCGGAATGTAAGCTTTCACATTGCGAAGTTTCAGGTTGTAGCTTGCGTTCAACATACCGCAGTATGCATCGCCACGTCCGCCAACCAAGTTGTTCTGTGACTCTTCTGCTGCCGCACAGAACATTACAGGTCCGTCAAAATGCTTTGCAAGCAAAGTCTCTGCGATTTCCGGACCAAAGTTTCCAAGATATACGCAAAGTGCGTTACATCCGGCTTTTTTGATGTCTTCCAATGCCTGTACCATGTGAATCTCGCTCTCAACGATACAAATGGGGCATTCATAAATCTGTGATGCGTCGTATTTTGCCTTGTAAGCCTTTACAAGTGCATCTCTTCTGTTCACGGAAAGTGTTTCCGGGAAGCAGTCACGGCTGACTGCAACGATACCAATTTTTACTTCCGGTGCGTTATTCATTTTATTTATCCTCCTTTTTTTGCCGTTCTCGGCATATCATGTTACGGATGTAAATATGCAACATCCGATTCCATCATTACTCATTGATATTTAAGTTGCGACCGACAAGTCCGATATGCGCGCCTGCATCCAAGCCGCCCTCGGCATGTCCGATGAGCCATTTGTTCTTTGCGGTAATCAGGCAGTCCTCGCCGCCCTCATGTGCAACTTCCAGCGGAAGGTTGGTTCCCGCAGGTAATACAACCGCAACTTTAAATCCCTCACCTTTCACACCGCAAGGTGCATAATGCAAGGTTGTTGCATACAACTCGACCGCTGTTCCTTTCGGAACCAAAAATGCCTCAATCAAAGCTGTATCATACTTGAAATCTTCTGTAATGTCCTGCTGACTTCCGAGCATCAGAATCGCATCTGTTGCCGCAACATTGATTTCGGAACTTCTGTGGTATTCAACCGCATTCAAAAGTTCATTGTGTCCATTACAGTATCCAATCTGAATCGGTAATTCTCCGTAGGTTTTGTTCAGCAATTCCTTATAAACCGGAAGTGCTTCCAATGCCTCACAGCCCGGAACATACTCAACGCCTTCCGGAAGCGGAGTTTTGGTTTCAAGTGTCTGAACCAATTCCGTGAAATCAACATTCTTCACGATTCTTCCGTACTTTGCAAATCTCTTGTCTGTTACCTCATAAATCGTCATTTCATTACTCCTTTCTGTTCTGATACATTTACCATATTTGCTAAAAATCACTCGCTCTGTAGTCTACTGAATCCTTCTGAACAGTTCCTTACATGCGGGATAAATCTCCTTAAACTGCTGATATCTTGCCTCATACTTCTCAACAAGCGCCGCATCCGGTTCCACCGTATCAACGACTTTGACAATCTTTGCGGAAGCACTCTCAACGCTCTCGAACTCGCCGCAGCCGACTGCCGCCAAAATTGCGCCGCCCATCGCCGGTCCTTCTTCGTTCTCGATAACATCCACTTTGACATTCAATATATTGGCAATCATCTTCTTCCATAACGGACTCTTCGCTCCGCCGCCGCAAATCTTGGTTCTCTCAATTTTGATTCCCAATGCTTTGGCAACCTCAAAAGAATCTCTCAAAGCAAATGCTACGCCCTCCAAAACAGCCTGTGTCATGTCCGCTCTCGTTGAATCCATCGTTAATCCGATAAATGTGCCTCTTGCCAAAGGATCGTTAATCGGTGAACGCTCGCCCATCAAATACGGTAAGAAGTAAACATGATTCTCGCCGAGTTTATCGATTGCTTTCTGCTCCGATGCGTAGTCCTTGGTTCCGATGATTTCATCCATCCACCATTTATTGCAACTTGCGGCACTCAACATACATCCCATCAGATGATAATGTCCGTCTGCATGCGCAAATGCATGCAATGAGTTAAAACTGTCAACACCGAATTTCTCGGATGAGATAAAAATGGTTCCGCTGGTTCCCAGCGAAATATTACAGTTTCCGTCGCCGACGGTTCCGGTACCGACTGCCGCCGCCGCATTGTCTCCGGCGCCCGCAACTACTTTGCATGTCGACGGAATACCGAGTTCATTTGCAACCTCAGGCAATAAAGTTCCGACAACATCATAGCTCTCATAAACCTTAGCCAGTTGCTCTTCTGTAATGCCGCAAATATCGCACATTTCCTTCGACCAGCATCTGTTCTTCACATCTAAAAGAAGCATACCGGAAGCATCCGAAACATCCGTGCAGAATACACCGGACAACTTGTAAGCAAGATAATCCTTCGGCAACATAATCTTACGGATTCTTGCAAAGTTATCGGGTTCGTTCTCTTTCATCCAGAGAATCTTCGGCGCAGTAAATCCCGTAAAAGCAATGTTCGCCGTATACTCCGATAATTTAGCGGTTCCGATTGTATTATTCAGGTAATCGCACTCTTTCGTGGTTCTTCCGTCATTCCACAAGATAGCGGGACGAATAACCTCATCGTTCTCATCCAAAATTACCAGACCGTGCATCTGTCCGCCAAATCCGATTCCTGCAATTTTACTCTTGTCATAATCGTTAATCAGTTCACGAATACCTTCCATACTTGCCCGATACCATTCTTCCGGTCTCTGTTCAGACCAGCCGGGTTTCGGGAAAATCAGCGGGTATTCTTTGGAAACAATATTTAAAACCTTTCCTGATTCATCCATCAACAGAAGTTTCACCGCTGATGTTCCTAAGTCAACACCAATGTACAACATCTTTCTTCCTCCTTAGGTTCACTGTCGCTGCAATTTCGCTTGTTGCGTGCTCGTGCACATTTCAATCATATCTATTTTAATGTTAAAAATCAACCGCGAATTTTCAAAAACACAATTGCTGTTCGATTTTCGTCAATGTGTACAATTTTATTACTGTTCTATTGTTGATTACTGCCATTACGCACGAAAATATGACGGTTTTCATTCTCTTATTTCCTTTTCTGTTTTTCGGCATTTTTCGTCACATCAGTATCATTTTTCTTCTTCGGATAGAAAGTGACTTATGTGTGGATGTTCACAATTTGCACGTGCACATCCTTCTTTTTCTCTTGTTTTTTTACTTATTATGCACTATCATATATGATACAGATGCCGAAATCATTCCTATTCCATTAATTGCATGTTTCGTATGGTATGGTAATTTTTAGCGATATCTGCAAATTACTTATATTAATCGGTGATACCGAATATTGTTATCATTACAATGATTTACCATAGTTTTTTCTAAAAAATACAATACGGAGAAAAATTCCATGGCCACAATGAAAGAAATCGCCGACCTTGCCGGTGTATCGAGAGGCACAGTCGACCGTGTATTAAACAAGCGCGGCGCCGTCAATCCCAAAACGCAGGAGAAGATACTGGAGATCGCACGTGTTCTTGAATACAAACCAAATCGCGCAGGACTTGCGCTTGCTGCGCAAAAGCGGAAGTATCGGTTGGGAATTGTTCTGTTTGGAACCGGCAATCCTTTTTTTGATGATGTTCTGTCTGCCTTTCGTAAAGAAGCGGCGGAACTGTCCGAATATAACTGTACCGTTTTGATTCGCACTACTTCTGCCTTCGGTGTCGACGATCAACTCCATGCCATCGATGAATTGGTAAAAGACGGCATCAGCGGCCTGGCCATTGCTCCGCAGAATGACCCCGCCATCGCAGTCAAAATCAACGAACTCTACGATGATGGCATTCCCACCGTCACCTTCAATACCGATATTTGCGACTCCAAGAGAATCGCTTACGTCGGTAGTAATTACTACCAATGTGGGCAAACAGCCGCCGGTCTGCTCCATCTGATGACGCAGGGAACCGTTAATGTCGGAATCATCAGCGGTAATTCCAAAATTCTTTGTCACACGGAAAGAATTTCCGGTTTTCGTTCTTGTCTGTCGCAGTATCCGGATTTTCATACAGTTGCATTTATCGAAAACAACGATGACGATTTTGTCAGTTATGAGAAAACCAAAGAAATGCTCGAACAGCATCCTGAATTAAATGCACTCTTTTTTGCTGCAGGCGGCACCTACGGCGGTTGTAAAGCAGTTGTGGCATGTGGGTGCGACAAACAAATCAAAATCATTACTTTTGATAAAATTGAAACCACAGTGGAGATGCTCAAATTGGGGGTTATTTCGGCCACCATTTGCCAACAGCCTGAGACGCAGGGTTCACTTCCGCTCAAGATTCTTTTTAACTATCTGACAACAGGCGATAAGCCCGCAAAGGAATTGAATTACACACAAGTAGAAATCAGAATCAAAGAAAATATTTGAATTAACAAGAGCCCCCGCATCATCGGAGGCTCTTGTTATCTTTGTGTAACAATGACTATTCTCTGGCGCCTTGCTTACCGCTCTTGCTTTTCTTGTCTTCGTACATCAAGCGATCCGCCCGACGAAGATTTTCATTCAAGGATTCCTGTTCCTCGATAATACAGATACCGATGCTCGCATCCACAACGTAATCTTCTTCGATTGCCTCATTCGTCTTCATAATTCTGCTTCGGAAGTCTTCCATAAATTCTTGTACGCGACTCTCTTGATTCAAAACCAGGACAGCCATGAACTCATCACCGCCCATCCTTGCGCAGAATTCGTTTTCTTTCAAGGAATCTGACAACGCTTTGCCAATACTGATGATTGCCTCGTCTCCCGTTTGATGACCGAAGCAGTCATTGATGTATTTTAAGCCGTCCATATCCATGCTAACCAATGCAATTTTGAACAGCTCCTTCTTGGCGCGATTCCATATTTCCAACAGGTTCTGGTCGAATCCTCGACGATTGTACACCTCAGTCAACGGATCTCTTAAATATAAATACATGATATCGCGCATGGAATATAAGTTCTGGTGCATATACAATCGCTTAAGCGCATTTCCCGTATACATACTTAAAAACTCAAATTTCTCACTCATCAATGCATTCGGTTCCTGCAATAATTGGAAAATACAATTCATATAGTCCACCACCAACATCTGCAGCCTGTTCTAAAGACAATTCAACCATGTGTTTACGTGCCGCCAGTGCACGTTTGACGCCTTGTTGTGCGACTGCTG
>CAYMCV010000113.1:7415-8127 GCA_964389005.1 uncultured Lachnospiraceae bacterium
GTGAATCGGCAAAAAGATACTGACCTTTTCTTTTAACAAATGTAAATGAGATTCCGGCAGTAAATCAGATTCATTAAAAAGTAAATTTTCTGTTCTGGTTCTTCCGTCCGGCGCGATATAGTAGCAAAGTCTGATTTGTTCTCCATCTCGTAAATCTTGATTCGTAGGATTTTCTTCGGTATTGATATCATTGCTTTGATTCATCAGTTCCTGTTCTTTGAGACAAATAAAACATGATTTTACCGGTGAGTTCAACAGATATCTTCTAACCCACTCAAAACACTCACTTTCGCTGACTGCACTTTCAAAATCTGCACCCATGTTGATACATTCCTTCATATCACGCTGAATCTTTGAGAACTTACCCATATAAGCATCTCGATTTTGAATTGTGTCCTCAGACTTACAATCACAACTTTCCCGATAACAAGCATGTGTATGAATCCATTTGGTTTTGGGAATTGTTTCACCGTTTATTAAAGCAACTGCCATCTGCATTGCGCTTTTTGCCATTTCATCAAACGGGACATTGACACTTGTCAATGGAGGTATATGCATTGGTGCATCATCCAAATCATCAAACCCAGATACCCGAATGTCTTCAGGAATTCGATAACCCCTACGCTTCAATTCATCGCACAAAGGCAATGCCATATAGTCATTTGAGCAAATAATAGCAGTTGGTACTTCATCTAATGTTAGGAAATGTTTT
>CAYMCV010000114.1:0-8123 GCA_964389005.1 uncultured Lachnospiraceae bacterium
AGGTTGCGGAGCGTGTCGTTGGAATCCATGACACGCTCCGCAACCTCCTGATTGTCGCGGAAAACACCGCTTTGTTTCAATAATTCGTCAACAAGCGTTGTTTTACCATGGTCAACGTGGGCAATAATTGCAATGTTTCTTACATCTTCTCTTTTTTGTTTCATCTGTTTTCTCCATAGCCGGTAACCGGCGAACAGTGGTTATTACTTATTATTTTTAGCAAACTGTTACAGTATAACACCACTTAAAAAAAGTTGCAATTGCATTTTTGTCGGAATTTTAGCATATTCGAGCGTTTTTTTGTGTAATTGTTGTATAAAAGGCAAATCTAATGAAAATTTAATGGAAAAGCAGTACAAAATGAGGTATAATACTATAAATGTGTAATTCATTTTGAATTGCATGGAAGAAGCGATTCTTCCTAATGTATATAAAGTCGGAGGCTTCACATGAATAAGACCGGAAAAGAGCGGATACTGGAATACATAACGATTATTGGCGGTGGAGCAATCGTAGTATTGGGAATCATATTTTTTATCATTTTTAACAAGGATTATTTTGGAACAAATATCGTGGAAGGGCGTGTGGTTTCCAACGTAGGAATTACCACATCGGATAATGAGAAACACCAATTTATTACGGTTCAGTATTATGTCGGTTCGAAATTCTATGAAACGCAATGGGAAGAGACTGGCGAAGACGCATATGACGAAATGGAAGCAATTCAGATTCGTTATCGTGCAAAGAATCCGGCAGAAGTGGTCGAAGGTAGTTGGGAATGGATGCCGATTGTGGCGATTATGCTGGGTATATTGTTGGTCGTTGGCGGATTCATGATAAGGCGAAGCGAGTTTATCACGACAGGACAAGGAATGACGAAGAAAGCGCGTAAGTCCAAGGCGGCACTTTTACAAGCAAAGGCCCGTATGATTGATGCGATTTTCCCGCTGACTGCCGGAATTACATTCACGGCGTTCGGAGTTGTCATGGCTTTGGTGGAGTATCATATATGGGTGTGGATTTTTATCATCATCGGTGGTGCATTTTCGATTTATATGGTGGCAGAAATCATCATGGCAACTGTAGAATACAGTAGAAAGAAAAGAGAGGTAGCCAATAAAAAGGTTAAAATACACGTTGAAGATATAGAGATGAAGTAATCATCAATAAAACAAAAGAATGGGGGATGTTTTATGAAGGATGCGTACAGAGAAGCTTTGGTTCGGGCGGATGTAAATGTGTCGGATGCCGTCAATCGCTGTTGCGGAAGGGAAGATTTGTTCGAAAGGCTGTTAAAACTTTTTTTAAAAATGAAAATGAGGTTTCGCTTATTCAGGAGAGGGTTGAGAGCGGCCAGTATGAAAATTTATTTTCGCAAATGCATGCACTGAAAGGGGCAGCCGGCGGAATCGGATTAACCAATCTGTACCAGGCGCTATATACTTTGGTGGAAGATTTACGCGTTGAGAAATATGATGATGTTGCGGACAAGACGGAAGTTGTCATCAACGAATACATGAAAATAAGGGAGATTGTAAAGTTATACGCAGATGAAAGCACGGAAAACAGAGGTTAGGGGTAGAAACCTCGGTATGGATGCTTCGGAATGGAGAACGGTATGGAACAAAAAACCAAAATTATCATTGCTGATGACATGGAAATAAATCGCGAAATACTAAACGAGATGTTTTATGAAACTTACGAGGTATTGCAAGCGAGAGATGGGAAAGAAGTCATCGAATTATTGAAGCGCGAGAAATACGAGATCGGTGTTTTACTTTTAGATGTTTATATGCCGAACATGGGAGGATTTGATGTCCTGAACTATATGGAACAGAAGGGAATCCTTGATAAAATACCGGTTATTGTAGTTACAGTAAGTAATGCGGAGGAAACAACACTTCGCGCATACGAGTACAAAGTCGCAGAAATCGTTATCAAACCATTTTCCGCTAAAATCGTACAAAGACGTGTACATAATATTGTTGAATTTTATCATGATAAGCAAATGCTGGAGCGCTATATCATGGAGGAGATGGAAAAACAGAAACCGCCGTACCAAGCTTTACTAACCTACAATCAAGAGTTAAGTCAGAAGATTGAACAAATCAGAGATTTATGTGCCGACAAGGATGCGTTGTCGACACAGGAATTACGCAAAGTAATAGAGTGACATACCAATCGAAATGCAGCATAAAGACTGCTCAAATGAGGTAGATGCGTGAAGAATATTTTATTGGTCGTTGATGATGTAGAGATAAATCGACTACAGTTAATGGAGATTTTTAGAGAACAGTACATCACGGTTGAATCTGATAACGGAGAAGATGCGCTTATATACATGAAGGCAAATAAAGATCAGATTGCCGCAGTGCTGTTGGATATCAAAATGGATAAGATGAACGGTGTCCGTGTATTGGAAGAAATGCGCAAAGCAGAAATAGACGACATTTTCCCGGTCATCATGATTACATCGTTTGAGGCGGTCGAATTGGAGCGGCAGTGCTTCAGAAGTGGGTGCGCCGACTATATTATCAAGCCGTTTGACGCAACCATCGTTGAACGACGCGTGAATAATATTGTCCGCATGTACGGATACCGTGACGGGATGAATGAGGTATTGGCACAGGTTTCGGAAGAACGCAGGACAATGCATGGAGAAGTGTGGAATTTCATGGCAAATCTGCTGGAGTTTCGTTCGGTTCAGAACGGAAATCACATCAGAAGAATGCAGGAGTTTTCCAAAATCTTGGCAGAAAAAGTGGCAGAGATGTATCCGAAATACGGTTTTAACGATGCAGATGTTGAATTGTTGATTCAAGCGGTTCGATTTCATGATATCGGGAAAATCACGATTCCTGACAGCATTTTGCTCAAACCTTCCAGGTTGACAGAGGATGAGTTTGAAATGATGAAGTCACATACAACCAAGGGAAGTGAACTTATTTCACAAATTGATTTCTTTTATAGCGAAAAACTAAGACAGATGAGTTATGACGTGTGCAGAAGTCACCATGAACGTTATGATGGGCGGGGATATCCTGATGGGCTAAAAGGAAAAGAAATTCCCATAGTTGCACAGATTGTATCCTTGACAGATGCATATGAGGCATTGGTTACGGATCGTGTGTACAAAGAAGCATATGAGCATGATGTGGCTTATACCATGATTGTAACGGGAGAGTGTGGAGTGTTTGCGCCCGATATTCTTGATTGCTTCAATATGGTAAAAAAGGATTTTGCTGAGGTTAAGTAGTGAGGGGCTTGCATGGAAGAACAGATATTGGATAACTTTCAGTTAAGAGAGATTGCGCTTGGAAAAGAGAAGGGCATCTCAACGGAAGTTTATGAATCACCTCGTTATGATTGGTTACAGATGCGAGAGATTCGATTGGGCTTGGAACAAAAACTGAATGTCAAGTGTTATGCACATCCCGGATTTTCTTATGGAATCATGCGGGAAGTTCGTTCCGCATTACTAAACGACATTAGCATAATAAAATATGTCAAAGCAGGCTATAATGCGACAACCTTGCGGGAAATCCGCTTGGCTATGGAAAGAGGTTATCAGTTGGATCGCTTCCTAAAAAAAGGTTATAGCGGTGAACAGTTGCGAGAGATTCGCCTTTCTCTGATGTCTGGTTGTCGAATCGGCAACTATATTACTCCCAATATGCGTTCCGTTCAGATTGCACAGATTAGGCGCGGATTGGAAAAATGTGTTGATGTGAGTATCTATGCGGATGAGGGATATAGTTGGCAACAAATGCAAGAGATACGTCTTGGATTAGAGACACGTCTTGATGTAACGAAGTACATGAATCATTTTTTTGCTTGGGATCAGATGAGAGAGATTCGACTCGGATTGGCAGCAGGTATGGATGTATCTTCTTACGCAAGACTACAGTTTGGATTTTATGATATGCATGTTCGGCGTATGGCAATGATATCCAATTACAAGACAGATTCAAGTGCCGTAATGGATCATGATGTGCGTCAGATTCAGAATCATCCGATTTGTAATCTTTATGTTACAAGCGATTGTATGCGTGCATACATGGAATTGAAGTTGCAGAATGCCGAAAACAACTATAATACAGATGATATTATGAGACTGCTGGAACAAAGCGGAATTCAAAAAGGAATCAACCTTATTAATATCAATGCCGCTGTTCGAGATGAAAAATACTATTTAAGATTTTTGGTGGCTGAGGGAAAACCGGCGGTACAAGGGAAAAGCGGTTATTATGAGTATCGTATCGATACCAAAAAGACAGAGCATGTTTTGGTGAATTCCGACGGAACGGTTGATTATCAAAATGTTTTTCATATTGAAGGCGTAAAGAAAAATCAGGTGATTGTAAAGTATCATTTTGCCGAAAATGGTATCGGCGGATGGAACATATTTGGAGAAGAACTCCCGGCACAAAAAGGAAAAGAACTTGCGGTACTTCGCTGTGAGGGCGTTGAGGTTTCACCGGATGCGACGACTTATACGGCTGCATATGACGGACGCACCGAGATTACACAGAATATGATTTCTGTATATAAAATGCTTTTAGTTGATGGTGACTATAAGCGAGGTATGGACAACATTGATTTCGATGGAGACGTTCTAATCAAAGGTTCTGTCATCACCGGTATGACGCTTAGAGCGAAACATGATATCATTGTTGACGGCAGTGTGGAACCCTCAACACTGGAAGCAGGCGGGAACGTATTTATTCGTGTGGGAATGAATGGAAACGGAAATGGTTCGATTACCGCAGGAAAGAATATTTACGGTAATTACTTTGAAAAAGCAAATCTGATTGCACAGGGAAAGATATATGCCAATTCGCTGTTACATTGTAACGTGGAGTCGTTTGATAAGTTGACCGTGCTCGGAAGTAAAGGGATTATTCTGGGCGGAAGTATTTATGCGATGGCCGGTATTGAGGCGAATACCATCGGAAATCAGTTTCGAATCAAAACAAAACTGATGATTGGCGCAAATGATGCGATGTTGAGCGAGATGGCGGAAGTCAAAGCAAACCACATGCAATGTGCTTCAACAATTGCGGATATTACGTTGCGTATGGAAAAATTGGAAGGCAATTTAACGGTTCCGGAGGTATTGCTTATTTATGGTAAGTTAAAAAATGCTTTGGATGAGGAAAAGCAAGAACAAGCAAGGCTTCATATTATACTTGAACAGTGGATTCTCAAAATGGAAAAGGACAAAAGAGCCAAGATTGCTGTACGAAAAGATATTAATCCGGGTGTTGTTGTACAGACAGGGGTTGTCGTAACAAATATCGAGGAAACAAACATGAATGTTGCAATACGAAACATTGGCGGTTCAATCAAAATATCTTATGGATACGATAGATAGCATGAATTGAAATGAATACGACTATACTGTAAAAAACCACATGGATTGCGTATGAGTCAAAAAATTGAGAATTTATTGAATCTTTCATTGACAAGCACGCCGGATGAACGTCAAAAAGCAATTAATCTTGCGATTGGTTACGATGATCGGAATAATACATGGGAGGTTCTTGTGAAGTATCACGGGTCGATTTCGAATTTGAATTCGCAATCCATTCGTGTAGAAGAACTGATTAACGGATATGCGATTGTCACATTGCCTGCAACTAGTATTGAAGCACTCGCCGCGTTGGAGGAAATAGAATATATTGAGATGCCAAAAGCATTGTATTTTCAAATCATTAATGCACGAAGGGGTTCCTGTATCACACAAGTGACGGATAGGGATCCTTTTTTGACGGGACGAGGCGTGTTGGTTGCAGTCATTGATAGCGGAATAGATTATGTAAACCAGAATTTTCGCAATGCCAACGGTGAAACCAGAATTATGTCGCTATGGGATCAAACTTTGATTCCGGATGAGTCGAAAGGTTGGTTTTCTCCGGAAGGATTTTCAATCGGCGTTGAATTTAGTGAAACACAAATTAACGAGGCATTGGCCGCCGGGCAATTACAGGAGATTAGAGAGAGGGTTCCTTCATTTGATGTCAGCGGACATGGAACGGCTGTTGCGGGAATTGCAACTGCGAATGGAGAGGACGGAATGCAGACATATTACGGAATTGCGCCGGAAGCCGGTTTGCTTGTCGTGAAAATGGGAAATCCGGGAGGAGTCGGGTTCCCGAGAACAACCGAAATGATGCGTGCCGTTGTATACGCTCTGCGAAAAAGTATTGAATTTCAGATGCCATTGGTTATTAACATAAGTTTTGGAAACAGTTATGGAAGTCATGAAGGAAATTCTCTTTTAGAGCGATTTTTAGACAATGCTTCCGAAATTGGAAGGACGGCAATTGTAATCGCAGCCGGAAATGAAGGCGCTGCGGCAGGTCATTATACAGGTGCCGTAAATACGAATGAGACACAACGTATTGAATTGAGTGTTGCTGAGTACGAAAGAAGTCTCAGCATACAATTGTGGAAAAACTATCAGGATGAAATCAACATAGAATTGGTGGCGCCGGATGGCACGCGCGCTCGAATACTGTCAACGCAAACGGGAACGCAGCGTCTTCGGCTCATGAACACGGAATTACTGATTTATGCGGGTGAACCGCTTCCTTATATGATGAATCAGGAAGTTTATTTTTCTTTGATTCCGGTCGGCGAATATGTTGATTCCGGTGTTTGGGCGGTAGAAGTACTGGGTGAGCGCATTGTGAATGGGGAGTTTGATTTATATTTGCCAAGCCAAGCGGTGTTAAACGAGGCGACGGGTTTCTATCGGCCGACACCGGAGAGGACGCTAACCATTCCTTCTACTTCCTATAAAACGATTGCGGTTGGCGCTTATGATTTGATTTTTGATGCATATGCACCGTTTTCCGGGCGCGGATTTGTCTATCGAAACGAAGGGAACAATCGGCTCCAATATCCGAATGTCAAACCGGAGATTGTGGCACCGGGCGTGAATTTGACGGCGGTTTCTGTCGACGGCGGCTACATTACCGTGAGCGGAACCTCATTTGCGGCACCGGTGGTCAGCGGAAGTGCCGCACTTATGATGGAGTGGGGAATTGTGCGAGGAAACGATGCTTTCTTATATGGCGAGAAACTGAAAGCTTACCTTATTCGAGGCGCAAGACAACTTCCGGGAATGCAAAACCCGAACGCAATGACAGGGTGGGGGGCACTGTGCCTACAGAATAGCCTGCCGCTTTGAAACATGGGGACGGGGCAAGTGTATCAAAAGCTCGTTTGAAATATTGTGAATAGCATTTGGTAAACTGATTAGAGTGTAGTTGATGGAAAGAAACATAGCAATGAATATTACAGTACATTTGGGCTTAAGTTTTCAACGAAGTGGTTGATTTTGTTTCTATTTAGGTTTAAAATAGATTGAAAAGTTAAGACTATTACGGCAAAAGTATTCAACGGAGGAATGCTATGGACGAAATTAAAAGAGACACTTATTTAAATCAATTACTTTCTTATAGATGGGATGGGCAGATAAAAGTAATAACCGGAATTAGAAGATGCGGAAAATCATATTTATTGGAAAAGATTTACAAGAATTATTTGTTACATGAAGGAGTAAAGGAAAGTAGTATCATTTCTATTCAATTGGATTTAATTAAGGATATTCGATTCAGGAATCCATTGGAATTATCAGAATATATTACAAAAATGACAGAAAACAAGGATGAGAAATTTTATCTGTTTATTGATGAAATTCAGATGTCAGATGAAGTATCGAATCCATATTTGCCGGAAGGTAAGAAAATCACTTTTTATGATGTGTTAAATGAATTAAGGGAAGCATCCAATCTGGATGTGTATGTAACCGGAAGCAATTCCAAAATGCTGTCTAGTGATATTCTTACGGAGTTTCGAGGAAGAAGTGATGAAATCCGTGTACATCCTTTATCTTTTAGCGAATTTTATTCTGCTGTTAAGGGAGATAAAGAAGACGCATTGGAACAATATGCGTTCTATGGCGGAATGCCGTTTGTAATCACAAGACCGGATGATGTAACTAAAATGAAGTACTTGGAGTCACTATTTAGCGAGACATATTTGAAAGATATCATTGAGCGAAATAATCTTATGAGAGAAGATGCATTAGAGAATATTCTTGATTTTCTTTCTTC
>CAYMCV010000115.1:0-8053 GCA_964389005.1 uncultured Lachnospiraceae bacterium
CTTGTCAGACAGGCGAAAGCGCAGGGTAACAATATACATGCGGAGGGTACGCCGCATCATTTTTCTCTGACACAGAATGCAGTCATTGAAAAGGGGGCACTTGCGAAAGTGAACCCGCCGCTGCGCGAAGAATCGGACAGGCAGGCAATCATTCGCGGAATCGCGGATGGAACCATTGATATGATTGCGACCGATCATGCGCCGCACAGTGCAGAGGAAAAAGCGCGCGAACTAACATTGGCACCCAGCGGAATGATAGGGTTGGAAACGGCGTTGCCGCTTGCCGTTACGCACCTGCATCGCGAAGCCGGAATACCGCTCATGACCGTTCTTGAACGAATGACCGTAGGACCGGCGAAATTCTACGGATTCGACCGAGGATATATCGCTGAGGGCGGCCCCGCCGATCTGGTGATTTTTCACCCTGACGAGTCATACCAAGTACACTCGTTTCATTCGAAATCATGGAACTCACCCTTCATCGGAGAAACACTGTTCGGCAAGGTACACGCAACCGTTTGCAACGGTAAAATCGTGTATCAAGTATAACGCCGAGCATAACATGATGTTACCCTATCGGCATAACGTAGTAGCGACCCTTGACTGACACACACCGCCGAGCATAACTTGATGTTATCCTATCGGCATAACGTAGTGGCGACTCTTGACTGAAATATAACGCCGAGCATAACATGATGTTACCCTATCAACATAACTTAGAGGTGGGAAGTCTCGAAAAACACATCTGAGTGGCTTGTGTGCCATGGATATGAGACTTTAGCACCCCGGAAGCCTCTGCTGAACGGGGTGCTTGTATGAAAGGCTCATAGGAATGCTTGGCACAATTGAACGAAGGTGTGTTTTTCGAGACAACCACATTAGTAATAATTCAACACAACCACATCAATGACATTTTTGAGACAACCACAACCACAGGAGGAGACAACATTGTTCTACAGGAAGAAAGAAACGGCGACTGTCTACGAACAGACGCAAATTGCAGACGGAATTTTTAGCTGTCTCATTACAACTAAAGCGGCCGAGCATGCCCGCCCGGGGCAATTCATCGGCATATACCCAAAGGATCAATCCGCATTATTGCCGCGCCCAATCAGTATCTGTGAGACGGACAAGCAAAACGGCCGTCTGCGAATCGTATATCGCGTAGCGGGCAAGGGGACGGCCGAGTTCGCACAGTATAAGGCCGGTGACAAAATATCGATTCTGGGGAATTTAGGAAACGGTTTTCCACTGGAAGAGGCTGAGGGCAAACGCGTCTTTTTGATGGGCGGCGGTATCGGAATTCCACCGATGTTGGAGCTTGCCAAACAGTTGCGCGCAGATAAGACCATTGTCTTGGGATATCGCGACAAACAGGTGTTTTTGGCGGGTGAATTGGCGGAATACGGAAAAGTCTATATTGCGACCGAAGACGGAAGTGTGGGAAGTCGCGGCAATGTTATGAATGCCATTTCAGAGAATCATTTGACCGCCGATGTGATTATGGCTTGTGGTCCGATGCCGATGTTAAGAGCGATTAAATCCTATGCAGAGGAGCAGAATATCAAAGCGTTTATCTCCTTGGAGGAGCGCATGGCTTGCGGCGTGGGTGCATGCCTTGGCTGTGTGTGCAAGACCAAAAAAGAAGATTGGCATTCCCATGTCAATAATGCCAGAGTCTGCACGGAAGGACCTGTCTTTGACGCAGAGGAGGTGGATATATGATGAATACCAAAGTAACGATTGCGGGTGTGGAATTCAAGAATCCGGTAATGACGGCATCCGGTACCTTCGGTTCCGGAATGGAATATGCGAACTTCGTTGATTTGAACCGCTTGGGTGCGGTGGTAACCAAAGGTGTGGCAAGTGTGCCGTGGCCGGGTAACCCGACACCTCGTGTTGCGGAAGTATACGGCGGTATGCTGAATGCCATCGGATTGCAAAACCCCGGAATTGACGTTTTCATAGAACGTGATTTACCTTTTTTAGAGAAATATGACACACGCGTCATTGTCAACGTCTGCGGTAAAACTGCAGAAGAGTATTTGAACGTGGTCGAGCGACTTGCCGAGACAAATGTAGATATGCTTGAAATCAATGTTTCATGCCCGAATGTGAAGGAAGGCGCAATCGCATTCGGACAGAAAGCGGATTGCCTGTTTAATATTACGAGTCGAATCAAAAAAGTCGCGAAACAGCCGATTATCATGAAATTGAGTCCCAATGTCACAGATATTGCAGAGATGGCACGCGCAGCCGAAGCGGGTGGCGCGGATGCGATTTCACTCATCAATACGTTGACGGGGATGAAAATTGATATTGAGAGACAGAAATTCGTGCTTGCAAACAAGACCGGAGGTCTTTCCGGTCCTGCAATTAAGCCGGTTGCAGTGCGTATGGTTTACCAGGCTGCACAAGCAGTCGCGATTCCAATCATCGGTATGGGCGGAATCGCAACCCCGGAAGATGCAATCGAATTCATCCTTGCGGGTGCGACTGCGATTTCCGTGGGTGCGATGAATTTTGTGAATCCTTATACGACAGTTGAAGTCGTTGACGGAATCGAGGCATATATGGAGAAGCATCATGTAACGGATCTACGAGAATTGATTGGAGCCGTTCAATAATTTTTATCTGACTACAAGAATCTTATCCCCTGCCTTTAGGGTATCGCTCGTTAGATTGTTGACATCGCGCAAACGCTGTACCGGAACGTAATATTCCTTACCGATTTGCCAGAGCGTGTCGCCTTCTTTGACGAAGTAAGCGGTCATCCCAGGCAGGGTATTTGCTTTTTCGGGGTCAGGCGCAATTTCGGTCACGCTGCTCAGCAAGGTTACGGTCTCGTCGCGATAGCATAGGGCGGAGAAGGAAATCAGCGCTTTTACATCGAATTCATCGGGCCCAATCATGGAAACCTGCAAGTCTTCGAGCATTGCATGCAGATAAAAACGACAATCAGGAGTCATTTCGGCAATCTCAATCAGGTACTCAAAAGGAACCTCATAGGAGACGGATGCATACGGAAAATGATCGTCTTCCGTGATATAAAGTGAGGATAAATTCAGACTTCCAAGGACGCGAATACCGTCTTCGGTCATATGTGTTTCATCAAGGTATACATCACCTGCGGTATGCCGCAATTGCATCACAGCATTGCCGGAGTTCTCCGGGGAAATCTGCGTTGCGAGACGCATTTTGGCATGGTTGCGACCGAGCAGTTTCTTGCGGAAACCGGTTTGCGTCTGCGTTGCAATGTCACCGCCGACACCATATAAGTCATGAATCATCTCCAGTGTTTCTTCAACATAGAGTTTGATGGATAGATCAAGAACAAGGTCGATGCCGAGCATGCGCTCCTCGCCGTCCAAATCGGGGCGAATGTCCAAGTCTTTTTGCGATATTCGATAGGTAATGTGCGGGATGAGCGTTTCATCACAGCCGTAGCAGTCGATGCTGCCGCTAAACGGAACGGTGGTTTCGTAGAACTGGTAACCATCGCCGTCACTTTCGGCGCGATACAATACGAAAAGCCCCAAATCCCCACGAACGGTGATTTTGCCCTCCGGCGTTTTGAATTCAATGTCATTGATGTGTAAATCCTGCCATAGCAATTCACCGACGTTCGGAAAATTGGATGGCAATTCCTGCTCTGCGCGAATGCGGAAAATATCCTTTTTTAGGACAGAAATACCGCAGAAATCCGTGGGTACCCTTTGAAATTCGACAGGAATGTCACTTTCAATTCCGACACTGACTTCTTCGTCATAAAGTTCCTCTTTGACGGCACTAAGCAGGATCAACGCCTGGACGGAAAGTTTACGCGAATTAATCAGAGAGATGCTCAGATTCTCCGTCTCGGCGGTAACCGTCGGATTATCGCTGCTTTCAATGCCGTCGGCATTCAAAGTTTCCTCGAAATTCAAGGTGCCGGATGTGGAAAACAATTGTCCGAATGCGTCCTCGGATTCATACAGCATATGAAAGTTGAGTTTTCCTTTGACAAGAATGTGTCCGTCCATACAGCGAACGTCTTCAATTCTGACATCACCGTCGGTAAAAAGAATCTTGGTTACATCCGGCTTGGTATCCGATAGATTGACGTCATCCTCCAGCGTAAATTGCGTCTCGGCTTTGAGACCGATACGATCCATATGTATGTTTCGTTTCGTTAATTCCATAAAAAACCTCCCTGAATACTCTATTTCATTGTATTCACGGGAGGTTTTCATTATGTATGATAGTTATATTTTCCGAAAGAGTGATACACATGCAATCATTGATGATTAACTCTCTGCATTTGCTGTTTCCTTCGCTTGGTTTTCATTTGCCCATGCATCGAATTTCTCCATTACGGCCGTATAGGTCTTCTGGGAAATCTCGGGAAGTTTGCCACCCCAGGTCTTGGTTGCCTGGTCGAAGCCCTTCTTAAATGCATTGCGCATCTTGTCAATCATTTTCGGGTCGTTGTTGCAGATTGCCTTGGCAAAATCAAGAATTCGATCTGATGTTGCCTTTACACCCCAATAACCGTCTTCGGCGATGTCTGCCTGTGCCTGTGCTTTGGTCTCGGCATCCACGGAGAAATTACCGCCTGCCAAAAATCTCCACATGTCATTGGCGGTTCCGAATGCGCTACCCTGTTTGGAAATCAACTGGCTAACGATGTTCTGCAGTTGTGCGGTATGTGCCTCGGCGTCTGCTTTTAACTTGCTTACAATTGCGGTATTGGATTTCTTCTGTGTTTTGGAAGTGGATTCATAAACAACACCGGCGTCGTTTTTGGCGGTGGTTTTGGATGCGGATTCTTCCTTGGTGCTTTTTTCCGATGCGGCATAAGATGCATATGTCGCAGCAGTTGATGTAATTCCGTTTACGCTCATAATTGTACCCTCCTTGGTTTCGTAGAAATTGTCAGTTCTGAATACTATATCGGTTCATTACAGATAAAAGTTAACACATGAAACCCTAATTGTTTCATTGCCATTGCAGATTATCTGTGCTAAAATATGAAAGCGGTGAGTGATATCGCATTCACAGAAGCATATTGGGAGGTACGCATATGGCAAGCGTCAGTTTGACAAAAATCGTAGAGAAAATGAAACTGGAATCTTTGACGCCCGATATCGATATCGAAGGAATCAAGATTCGTCAGCCGGATGTCAACCGACCGGCATTGCAAATGGCAGGCTTTTTTGACCACTATGAGGCAACCAGATTGCAAGTAATCGGTTTTGTGGAATATAAGTACATGATGACTCTATCTGATGAACGTAAGCAGGAAATATACGCGAAACTTCTTAGTTATCCGATTCCCTGCATGGTTTTCTGTCGCGAGTTGATACCGGATGATTTGTTTTTATCCATTGCGAAGGAAAAAGGCGTTCCTCTTTTTATGACCAAAAAAACCACATCTTCTTTTATGGCAGAAATTATCCGTTGGCTTAATGTCAAACTTGCTCCCTGCATTTCCGTACACGGCGTTTTGGTGGATATTTTCGGCGAAGGTGTTCTGATTACGGGTGAGAGCGGAATCGGTAAGAGCGAGGCAGCCCTCGAATTAATCAAGAGAGGCCACCGTCTTGTGACCGATGATGCGGTTGAGATTCGCAAAGTCAGTGATGATACGTTAATCGGCAGTGCGCCGGATATCACGAAGCATTTCATCGAACTGCGCGGAATCGGAATCGTGGATGTGAAGACATTGTTCGGTGTATCGAGTGTCAAAGACACGCAGACCATCGATCTTGTCATCAAACTTGAAGACTGGAACAAAGAGACCGAATATGACAGACTCGGTTTGGAAGAAGAATATACGGAGTATCTCGGGAATAAAATTGTGTGTCACAATATTCCCATTCGTCCGGGTCGTAATCTTGCCATTATTTGTGAATCGGCGGCAATCAATCATCGTCAGAAGAAGATGGGATACAATGCCGCACAGGAATTGTACAAACGTGTGCAGGAATCCCTTTCCAGAAAAAGAGAAGAAGACGAATAGCGGAGGTTGAGAGCGAATATGAGTAAGTTTATTATCGGCGTGGATTTGGGTGGAACCACGGTGAAATTAGGTCTTTTTGACTTAAACGGGACAATTGTCGACAAATGGGAGATTCCCACAAGAACGGAGCATCAGGGTGAAAGAATCCTTCCGGATATTGCAGATTCGATTTTAAATCAAATATCAACCAAAAAAATAGACAAAGAAACGGTACTCGGCATCGGAATCGGCGTTCCGGGACCGGTGGACAATCAAGGTGTGATTTACAAAGCTGCCAACTTGGGCTGGGGTGTATTCAATGTGGCAGAGACGCTTGAAGGCCTGACGGGACTTCATGTCAAAGCAGGAAACGACGCCAATGTTGCGGCACTCGGCGAGATGTGGAAGGGCGGCGGCCAAGGCTATACGGATTTGGTTGCGGTTACACTCGGAACCGGTGTCGGCGGCGGAATCATTGTCGATGGTCGGGTGCTTGCGGGAGTCAGCGGCGCGGGCGGCGAAATCGGGCATATGCACGTGGAAGATGCGGAAACAGAAGTTTGCGGATGCGGTAAGAAGGGTTGCCTTGAGCAGTATACATCGGCGACAGGCATCGTACGACTCGCAAAGCGAAGACTGGCGCTCGATGAGAAAGCAAGCAGTTTACGCGGGCGTGAAATCAGTGCCAAAACTGTTTTTGACGCAGTGAAAGCAGGCGACGAAGTTGCAATCCAAGTTGCAAATCAGTTCGGTACATATCTTGGGAAAGGACTTGCGGCGGTGGCATGTGTTACGAACCCGGCGATTTTTGTCATTGGCGGCGGTGTCAGCAAGGCAGGACCGATTTTACTTACATTTATCGAAGAAAACTACAGAGAACATGTATTTCACGGCAGTCGCGATGCAAAATTTGCGCTGGCAACGTTGGGGAACGACGCAGGCATTTATGGCTCTGCCAAGATGATTTTAGGATAAAAATGAATCAGAATCATTATAGAAAGATCGGCTCTAAAACGAATTCCCTTTTCATACAGTGTATCAATGCACCGTATGGGAAGGGGTTTGTTTCACTGATATGAGGAGAAGAATGAATTCGTATTTTTATGATTATGTCTCTAAGGTTATTCCGGAGGAGAATATTTTGAGGGAGGAACCGATGTCGAAGCACACGACGTTTCGTGTGGGCGGTCCGGCAGAGACGTTTCTGAAAGTTCAGACAAAGGAGCAACTCGCTTCGTTGTTGGTCTATTTACAAAAAGCGGATATACCTTATTTTGTTCTCGGAAACGGGAGCAATCTGTTGGTCAGCGATGAAGGTTATCAAGGTGTTATCTTACAGGTTGATGCGGAAATGAGCAAGATTGAAGTCTTCGAAGACCGCATTGTCGCACAGGCGGGGGCTATGCTGTCGAAGGTGGCGCAGGAGGCGTATCATGCGGGACTGAAAGGTTTGGAGTTCGCGGCAGGCATTCCGGGCAGTGTCGGCGGCGCAGTGGTAATGAATGCAGGTGCGTATGGCGGCGAGATGAGTCAGGTTGCGAAGACGATACGCGTCATGGACCGCGAAGGGAATATCCTTACCATTGAGAATGCATATATGAAGTTCGGTTATCGAACCAGTATCATAAAAAACGCGGCGTTTGTAGTTGTAGAAGTCATATTCCAGTTGACGCACGGCGAGCCGACAGAAATTCAGGCCAAAATGCAGGAATTGATGCAAAGACGCAAAGAGAAGCAACCACTGGAATTTCCGAGTGCGGGAAGCACCTTCAAACGTCCGGAAGGTCATTACGCGGGACAGTTGATTACCGAGGCCGGCTTAAGCGGTTACACCGTGGGCGGGGCACAGGTTTCGATGAAGCACAACGGATTCATTATTAACCACGACAATGCGACCGCACAGGACATTATGACCTTGATTCGGCATGTACAGGATGAAGTGGAACGTGTGCATGGTATTACACTGGAACCGGAAATCGTGTTTCTTGGTCATTTTTAGCCAAATGAAACGGAGGCAATTATGAGATTTGTAGTTGTTACCGGCATGAGCGGTGCCGGCAAGCTGACCGCGCA
>CAYMCV010000116.1:0-8008 GCA_964389005.1 uncultured Lachnospiraceae bacterium
CGGACAGAAGTGGCCAAGGTTAATTATGTGTCAGCCGATGAAGCATGGGCAGAGTTTTCCAAGGAATATCTGGAAGGGTATGTTGACGGTTTTACAGAGAACCCGTTGGCAGATTCCGCGAATTATGAAATATACTTAAGTGATGTGTCACAGCAATCACAACTGGTTTCTTATATCGAGAGCATTGAGGGCGTCCGCAGGGTGAATAAATCCGAGATTACCGCGACCACGCTTACAGGAATCAACTCGTTGCTTGCTTATGTTTCAGGGTCCATTATCATACTGTTACTGGCGGTCTCCGTCTTCCTTATCAGCAATACGGTAACAATTGGAATTTCTGTACGAAAAGAGGAAATATCCATTATGAAATATATTGGCGCCACGGATTTTTTCGTGCGTTCACCGTTTGTTTTCGAAGGCATTTTAATTGGATTCATCGGGGCGGCGATACCGCTTGTGCTGGTTTATTATCTATACTTGCTGGCGGTTGATTTTGTATCCGAGCAATATGCATTTTTGAATCAACTGGCATTTTTACCGGTACAGGATGTATTTCGAAATTTGATTCCCGTTTCACTTCTTGTGGGTGTGGGAATCGGTTTCTTGGGTAGCTTTTTTACGGTTAGAAAGCATCTTCGTGTCTGATAATTGAGGGAAGAAACGTGTATAAACAATACAAAAAAATAATTACTGCACTCAGCGTGGTGATGGCTATCGTTCTTGTTTTGGAATCGACGATATTCGCAAGTGCGGATGTCATCTCGGATTTACGGAAGAGCATCGAGGAGAAACAGGCGGCCATTGCAGCGGCAGAGAGTGAGAAAAAGAACTTAAAATCGGGATTGACGGGTGTTGAGAAAATTATCAACGGATTACAGGCAAACAAAGCCAATTTGACTGCCTATGTTTCAGAACTGGATAGCAACGTTATGGCTGTTCAGGTCAACATTGAGACGCTTGAGAACCTCATTGTAGCGAAAGAAGCGGAGATTGAGGAATCAAGAGTTGAACTTGAGAACGCCCAAGAGACGGAGCGCAATCAGTATGAAGCCATGAAAGAAAGAATTCGTTTCATGTACGAAAAAGGAGACGGTTTTTATCTGGATATGATTCTTTCCGCTTCTAGTTTTGCCGATGCGCTGAATAAATATGATTATATACAGCAATTATCCGCATATGACAGACAGACGCTGACACAGTATCAAGAAATGGTAGAATATGTGTCTCTATGCAAACAGGAGTTGGAGGCGGAGGAAGCATTGCTTGATGAGGCAAAACTTCTGGCTGAAGAGGAGAAGTCGGAACTTGAGACGTTGATTGCACAAAAACAATCGGAAATCAAAGCCTATGAAGCCGATATCAGCAATAAAGAGAAACTGGTAAAAGAATACGAAGAGGAAATTGCGGCACAGAATGCTGTGATTGAGGAACTTGAGGCAGCGGTTGCCGCCGACCGAGCCAATCTTTTGCAGGCAAGAGTCTATGACGGCGGTGTATTTTGTTGGCCGGCTCCGGAATTTACCCGTATTTCCGATGATTATGGATGGCGTTTACATCCGATTTTGAATGTACAGCAGTTTCATTCGGGCGTAGACATGGCATCGCCGGGGGGAAGTTCGATTCTCGCGGCTTATGACGGCGAGGTCATCAGCGCATCATACAATGCCTCGATGGGAAATTATATCATGATAGACCATGGCGACAGTTTGTATACCATTTATATGCACGCATCGAAGCTTTTGGTTTCGGCGGGGGATGAGGTTACGAGGGGACAAAAGATTGCAACTGTTGGGTCGACCGGCAGGAGCACCGGCAATCATCTGCATTTTGGTGTCAGGTTGAACGGAAGTTATGTCAGCCCTTGGACTTATATTACAGAACCTTAAAGGAAAGAATGGGAGAAAAATGGAAAAAGAAAGAAAAGGCAGGGTCTTTACCCTCGGTGTGGTGACGGGACTTTTTATCTCATCAATTATTGTAATGTTGGCGGTGCTTTGCATGAGATTGCAAGGGGAAGCCATACCGGAATTTACCGCAAGACCCAAAGGCGATACAACCGAGGTTCAAGAAAGTGTCGTAAATGATGCCACCATGAACAAAATCGGTGCACTGGAAAAGATGATTTATGATTACTATTATGAAGACGTTGATGAAGCTACGTTGGAAAAAGGACTTTATTACGGATTGATGAGCGCAATGGGAGACCCCTATACCGCGTATTATACACCGGAAGAAATGGCAGAATTAACGTCCGGGTTACAAGGAATTTATTTCGGTATCGGAGCGTACTTATCATTGAATTATGATACGGGGTACGCACAGATTGACAGTGTGATGCCGGGGACACCGGCAGAAATCTCCGGTTTGCAGGGCGGCGACTCCATTCGCAAAATTGACGGGCAGGAAGCATATGGGATGTCGCTCAATGAAGTGGTCAGTCTGGTTCGGGGAGAGGAAGGAACCGAGGTGGTTTTAACAGTTGACCGTGGCGGAAAATCATTGGATATTCCGGTAAAGCGGGCGCAAATTGAGACACCGACGGTTTCGTATGAAATGCTGGATAACGGTATCGTACATTTAACAATCAAGGAATTTGATGATGTGACAGTTGCACAGTATGAAGCAAAAATGAACGAAATTATGGCTTTGAATCCAAAAGGGATTATTATGGATTTGCGCGGTAATCCGGGGGGCTCTTTGGAGTGCGTAACAGCAATTGCAAGACAGATACTTCCTAAGGGTATGATTGTTTACACAGAGGATAAATACGGCAAAAAGGTCGAGTATACATGTGACGGAGAGAAGCAACTTCAATTACCGCTTGTGGTGCTTGCCGATGGAAATTCCGCCAGTGCTTCCGAAATACTGGTGGGAGCAATCAAAGATTACGGTGTCGGCACAGTTGTGGGAACCAAAACGTTCGGAAAAGGAATTGTGCAGAAAATATTTCCGATGAATGACGGCTCGGCACTCAAAATTACCGTTAGCAATTATTTTACGCCGAACGGAACCAATATTCACGGTGTCGGAATTGAACCCGATATAGAAGTTGAGTTTGATTCGGATGCATATTTGAAGGATAAAACAGATAACCAGTTACAAAAAGCGATTGAAGTTATGAACGAAAAAATTTCTCAATAAAAACCGAACAAACGTTTGCAAACTGCGTGGGAATGTGTTATACTTCCTACGCAGTGTTTTTTTGGCTTTTGACTTCTATTCTGTCTCATATGTAAGAAAGGAATTGTACGCGGATGGATCATTTTGTTTTACATTCGGAGTATCAACCGACCGGGGACCAACCTGAGGCTATTCGCCAATTGGTGGAGGGATTTCGGAAGGGAAATCAGATTCAGACCTTGCTTGGTGTTACCGGATCGGGAAAGACGTTTACGATGGCAAATATCATAGCGGCATTGAATGTCCCGACGTTGATTATTGCACACAATAAGACGCTTGCCGGTCAACTTTACGGTGAGTTCAAAGAGTTTTTCCCGGAGAATGCGGTAGAATACTTTGTAAGTTACTATGATTACTATCAACCGGAAGCGTATGTTCCTTCTTCAGACACTTACATTGCCAAGGATTCGGCAGTGAATGATGAAATTGACAAACTGAGACTTTCTGCAACTGCTTCCCTGACAGAGAGAAGAGATGTGGTTGTGGTTGCCAGTGTATCCTGTATCTATGGTTTGGGAAGTCCGGACGATTATGAAGGGCTGATTGTTTCGTTAAGACCCGGTATGGAGAAGAATCGCGATGATATTGTCAGAGAATTAATCGGAATTCAATATCTGCGTAATGATCTTGACTTGGAACGCGGCACATTCCGCGTACATGGTGATGTACTCGAAGTCATTCCCATTGAGACGGATCAGTATATTGTACGAATCGAGTTTTTTGGAGATGAGATTGAAAGAATTTCGCAAGTTGATCGCGTAACAGGTAAGGTTCAGGCACATCTTGAGCACACGACGCTCTTTCCGGCATCACATTATGTCGTGGCACCCGAGAGACTTAACAGTGCATGTATTGCGATTGAAGAAGAATTGAACGAGCGAGTGGCATTTTTTAAGAGTGAAGATAAGTTGCTGGAGGCGCAGAGAATTTCCGAACGCACGCATTTTGACTTGGAAATGCTTCGTGAGACCGGTTTTTGCTCCGGAATCGAGAATTATTCCAGACATTTAAGCGGGACAGGCGAGGGAGAACCACCACACTGTCTCTTGGACTTTTTCAGAGATGACTTTTTGATTATTGTTGATGAGTCGCATATAACCTTGCCGCAGGTGCGCGGTATGTTTGCAGGCGACCGTTCAAGGAAGAATACCTTGGTTGATTACGGTTTCAGACTACCGTCCGCACTTGATAACCGTCCGCTTCGCTTTGATGAGTTTGAAGATCACATCGACCGTATGTTGTGTGTATCCGCGACACCGTCTGTATATGAAGCATCACATGAATTGCTGCGTGCAGAACAGATTATACGACCTACGGGTCTTTTAGATCCGTTGATTGAGGTACGTCCGGTGGCGGGTCAGGTTGACGATTTGATTTTTGCCATTCGCAAGGAAACGGAGAAGAAATACAAAGTATTGGTAACCACGTTAACGAAACGTATGGCGGAGGACTTAACTGCATATATGGACGGGAACGGCATTCGTGTGAAGTATTTACATTCTGACATTGATACGCTGGAGAGAGCTGAAATTATCAGAGATATGCGACTGGATGTTTTTGATGTACTGGTCGGAATCAATCTCCTGCGTGAAGGTCTTGATATTCCGGAGATATCGCTTGTAGCGATTTTGGATGCCGATAAAGAGGGATTTTTACGTTCTGCAACTTCATTGATACAGACAGTGGGACGTGCCGCCCGAAATGCCGAAGGACATGTCATCATGTATGCGGATCACATTACGGATTCCATGCGAATTGCCATTGATGAAACCAACCGAAGACGTGAAATCCAGCAACAATACAATGAGGAACACAATATAACTCCACAGTCGATTCATAAGGCTGTACGTGAGTTGATTTCTATAAGCAAGTCGGTTGCGAAGGAAGAACAACGCATGGCGAAAGATATGGAATCCATGAGTGTCAAAGAACTGAAAGATTTAATTGCAAAAACGCAGAAGACCATGCAGAAAGCGGCGGCGGAACTTGATTTTGAGACAGCGGCAATCTTACGTGATCAAATGATAGAATTGAAACAACACTTATTACAGGCAGAAATAGAAGGAAAATAACAACGATACGAATTGATGAGAATTAGGAATCAAGCTTGAAGTTTTTTGGAGGTTAGAATGGATACGGAATCACTCAAAATGCGTCCGCGCGCGGACATAATTAAGATCAGAGGAGCGAAAGTCAACAACTTGAAGAATATCAATCTTGATATTCCGAGAGATGAATTTGTGGTATTGACGGGGTTGTCCGGTTCGGGGAAATCTTCACTGGCATTCGATACATTGTATGCTGAGGGACAGAGACGTTATATGGAGTCCTTATCGTCTTATGCCAGACAGTTTTTGGGCCAGATGGAGAAACCGGATGTGGAAAGGATTGAAGGGCTTTCACCTGCAATCAGCATCGACCAGAAATCAACCAATCGCAATCCGCGATCAACAGTGGGAACGGTTACGGAGATATATGACTATTTTCGTCTACTTTTTGCGAGAATCGGTATTCCACATTGTCCGGAGTGTGGGAAAGTAATTTCGAAACAGACCGTCGATCAGATGGCGGACGTCATTATGGAATTGCCGGAGGGAACCAGAATTCAATTACTTGCACCGGTTGTTCGCGGGCGCAAAGGTGAACATGCCAAAGTATTGGAGCGTGCTCGCAAAAGCGGTTATGTTCGTGCACGAATTGATGGGAACCTGTTTGATTTGGATGAAGATATCACATTGGATAAAAATATCAAACATAACATTGAGATTGTTGTAGACAGAATTGTGATAAAATCCGGTTTGGAGAGCAGATTAAATGATTCCATTGAGAATGTACTGGCACTTTCTGATGGATTGTTGGTGGTGGATGTATTTGGCGGAGAACCTATGAACTTCAGCAGAAGTTTCTCATGTCCCGATTGCGGTATCGGGATGGAAGAGATTGAACCGCGCAGTTTTTCGTTTAATAATCCCTTTGGCGCATGTCAGAGTTGTTTCGGTCTCGGATATAAAATGGAATTTGCTGAGGAATTGTTGATTCCCGATACGACGTTAAGCATCAACGAAGGTGCGATTGTAGCACCCGGATGGCAGTCTTCCAAGAGTGAAGGAAGTTTTTCCAATGCAATTTTACAAGCATTATCCAAAAAGTATCGTTTCAGTTTGGATAAACCGTTCGACAAGTTAACGGAACGTGCGAAACAAATTATTTTACGTGGCACGGATGGAGAAAGCGTGGATGTGTATTATGAGGGACAGAGAGGAAGAGGTGTCTATCCGATCGCGTTTGAGGGATTGATAAGAAGCGTTGAACGTCGTTATCGTGAGACTTCATCGGAGAGCGGAAAGCAGGAGTATGAGTCTTTTATGAAAATCACTCCCTGTAGCACCTGCAACGGCATGAGGCTTAAGAGAGAATCGCTTGCCGTGACGATTGATAACAGGAATATCTACGAACTTACGAATATCTCCGCGCGCGAATTGGGAGAGTACTTGAATAATTTACAATTGACGGAGCAACAGAAACTGATAGGCGAACGTGTGCTCAAAGAAATCCGTGCCAGGGTCGGTTTTTTGGTTGATGTCGGGTTGGATTATCTGACACTGGCACGTGCAACCGCGTCATTATCGGGGGGGGAAGCACAGAGAATTCGATTGGCAACACAGATTGGTTCGGGACTTGTAGGCGTTTGTTACATTCTTGATGAGCCGAGCATCGGATTGCATCAACGTGATAATGACAAACTCATTCATGCTTTGAAACAGTTGCGTGATTTGGGAAATACTCTGATTGTGGTTGAACATGATGAGGATACCATGTATGCCGCTGACTATATTGTTGACATCGGACCGGGCGCGGGAGAGCATGGCGGCGAGGTTGTGGCGGCAGGTAAAGTCGAGGACATCATTCGCGTGCCGGAATCCATTACGGGACAGTACCTAAGCGGGAAGAAATTCGTTCCGATTCCTAAGGTACGAAGAGAACCGACAGGGTGGCTTCGCATTTTCGGGGCGCGTGAGAATAATCTAAAAAAAGTTGATGTGGATATTCCACTCGGTGTATTTACGTGTGTGACAGGTGTTTCGGGTTCCGGAAAGAGTTCTTTGATCAATGAAATACTCTATAAGAGTCTTGCCAAGAAACTGAATCGCGCACATACCATTGCCGGTAAACATGACCGTATCGAAGGAGTGGAACAACTTGATAAGATTATCTGTATCGATCAGTCACCGATTGGCAGGACTCCGCGTTCCAATCCTGCGACATACACAGGTGCATTTGATATGATACGCGATTTGTTTGCGGGCACACCGGATGCAAAGAGCAGAGGTTACACGAAAGGGAGATTCAGTTTCAATATCAAAGGCGGTCGTTGTGAAGCATGTTGCGGTGACGGTGTGATTAAGATTGAAATGAATTTTCTTCCGGACGTCTATGTTCCATGTGAGGTCTGCGGCGGTAAGAGATATGGACGTGAAACACTGGAAGTACGATATAAGGGCAAGAATATCTACGACGTTTTGGATATGACGGTGGAAGAAGCGTTAGGTTATTTTGAGAATCTTCCGCAAATCAGGCGTAAAATAGAGACATTGTACGATGTCGGATTATCTTATATAAGACTCGGACAGCCTGCGACAACGTTATCCGGCGGAGAAGCACAACGTGTTAAACTTGCAACAGAACTCAGCCGACGCAGCACAGGAAAAACCATCTACATTTTAGATGAACCAACGACCGGACTTCATTTCGCAGACGTACACAAACTGATTGAGATTCTGCAGAGATTGACGGATAAACAAGCCGACCTCTCACCGCTGCGCGGAGC
>CAYMCV010000117.1:0-7879 GCA_964389005.1 uncultured Lachnospiraceae bacterium
GGATGCCCTTTCCCGCGCCTTGCTGCGCGAGCGGCCGCGCCTGCTGGTGGTCACACCGAGTTTCCACAATTCAATGTTCAAATCTTTCATAAAAGCACCGATGCGTTCACGAATACATCCGTAGTAATGATCGTCCATCTCCTGCCCCTTTGGTGCAGGTGCGCCGAACAAAGTACGTCCGGCATAGATTAAATCAGGTCTCTGTAAGTACTTATCTCTGTCAATCAAAAAGTATTCCTGCTCTGCTCCGACAGAAGGAATGACACGTTTTGCGGAATCATTTCCAAACAATCTCACAATCCTGAGCGCCTGCTCACTGATGGCCTCCATGGAACGCAGTAACGGAGTCTTTTTATCTAAAGCTTCCCCTTTATATGAGCAAAAAGCCGTCGGCACACAGAGTATGGTGCCCGTCGCATCTTCCTTCAAAAAAGCCGGCGAAGTCAAATCCCAAGCCGTATAGCCTCGCGCCTCAAATGTAGCACGCAAGCCGCCGGAAGGGAACGAGGACGCGTCCGGTTCTCCCTTAATCAATTCCTTGCCGGAGAATTCCATCAACATCTTGCCGTCTTCATCCGGATGGGTGATGAACGAGTCGTGCTTCTCGGCAGTAAAACCGGTCAGCGGCTGGAACCAGTGTGTATAATGCGTCGCTCCGTGTGAAACTGCCCAATCCTTCATGGCTTTGGCAACAATGTCGGCGGTTTCCGGTGAAAGTTCACCGCCATGTTCCATGACGTTCTTGACTTCAATGTATGCCTTACGCGGTAACCACTCTTGCATGGTTCCGAGTGTAAAAACATTAGAGGCAAATATTTCTTCAATATTCAGTATCTCACTCATAAAATTCTCCATTCGTACTTCGCTTAATTATTTATCAATTATCAATTTGATTGCGATTGTCTAACAGTACTCGGAACCCGGCATGCAAAATCAATTACATGCCGGGCTCCTTATGCAGTCAGCAGATAACGGGAATCGAACCCGCCTCCTCAGCTTGGGAAGCTGATGTTCTACCAATGAACTATATCTGCATTCACAATTACCGAATAATTATATCAAATATCCCAAGGAAATTCAAGTCCGATAACTGTGGATTGTTTTGTTTTTTATCTACATTTGTAAACTTAATGTGGGCGCGATTTTAGCTGCTTTTTATGATACCTGAAACTTTGTTATGTTGCTTGAAACATCACTATGTTGATTCAGTGAATTTGTCACTTCTCAAACTCAACCCTGTAGAGCGTTGGCGTCCCATCATCTGTTGTAATCAGCGAATAGAACGTTAATTCTTTACTTGAGAACGGATGTATGCTGGCGCCGACGGAAATTCGCTTATCCTCCTCCTTCAAATCCAGCAGCTGAATGCGCGGCTCATCCAGCATATTAATGGCAGTGGTATGCAATTCATCTGCCGTATAAACCGTTTCCGATACCGGAATCGTATAGACGCGAATGATTTCATAAGGGAATTTTTCGCCAAATTCCGTGACGTCGGCTCCAAAACGGCTCAGTTCTCCCAAAGTCGATTCCATGGAAGATGCAAAAAGTGCGCCTTCTTCCGTGCTTGTATCCGCAGCCGACAAAATGGCCTCTGAGAGATTTCCTCCACCCGATACCAAAAGTTTGCTTTCTTCCACAAATGCATCCACATAAATTGTATTGCAATCACCGCTGCTTTCAATCGAATCAATTTCTGACATACCGGTAAAAGCACAATATGCGTTGATGTAATACTCAGAAAGCACAGTGATGTAATAATCCGCTCTTGCATAAGGATTCGCATCGGCATGCCCCAGAGCCAGAATCATTTCATCATATTTCGCATATTCATCACTTAAAAATGCTATAGATATCGTATCCTGCTCCCAGAAATGAATCGTATCAATCACTTCATAGTTACTGCCTTCACGACCGACTATTTTCAAAAAAGCATTCTCCGGGTCATAAGGCATCCGAATCTCAATGGAAGATTTGGCGTTCCTACATTCCTCCATATCAAAATAGTAATATTTGATTTCATTTCCGCTGATATATCCATCAGAACTATCACAATAATAGTTTAATTCTTCACATGGTGTCGGAAATACACCGGAAATATACGCATTCCTGTCATACTCTTTGGTCAGATTTCGTTCTGCCAAATCTTCCAATACATACACATAATCATCTCCGGCTTGATTCTGCAAATATACCGACGGATTCTCCTCCATGAGTGATTTTTTCAACAGACTAAAACCATCATCAACGATACTCAAGTAGGATTTTGCCCATACGAAATCATAATACCCTGATCCCTTTACTACATACGATCTATAAGCGCCCGGACGAAACGTTTTTATACTATCCATGTACTTATCCGCGTGACGGTTCAACGCAGTATCACAATTCTCAATATCTACAACCTCGCTTGCTACCAAACTGGCAACCGTCTCGCTTGGAAACACCGGTGAGCGAAACGAGAGACTGTCATAATACAGCCTTTGTGCATGGTGCGTAATCTCATGTCCGAAAATGATATTCACATTTTCTTCAGATTCAAACATGGATGAACGTATTACCATATACGGCATAGAATAAACAGCTCCATGCTCTCCGTATTCTTGCGTATCATTATCAAATAATTGAATAACACTTAACAATATATCAATCATACCATCGATATCTTGCATATACCAAGCCAGCGAACCTTTATCACCGTCCGGCTCATAAACATAGATAGGAAATGCCGTCGCCATTGCATATGTATCGATTCCGCACTCGATAAGGACATTCTCCATCTGAACGCCTGTCGTCAGATTTCTATGGGTTTTATCATAATCCCATTCTTCGCCCATATAGGCAAATACATCATCTGCTATTGCATCCATTTGGTCTGCAAATTTTTCTATATCTGATTCGGATACTTTCGAATCGCCTGTCGTTGTATAGTAAATAAGGAACTTCCCATCTTTGGAGAGACATGCCTTATCCAGTGTTGTTACCCTTTCTTCATCCGGTTCTTCCACCGATTTTGTCTCCGATTCTCCGTCAGTCACTGCGGCATATGCCTGAAGTGCAAACGGGGATTGGATGGAAGGTATGGATGCGCTCTCTATATTACCGCTGGCATCGGTTCCGATTCTGAGATCCGTCATTAGTATATTATTATATAAGTACAGCTGTGTTTCTTCGCTCAGTTCATCCTGATACTCATAACACAAACCCATTAAATCAACCGGCAAATCCACTTCATTGTCGGATTGGTATTCTTCCGGTAATAACTGGGTGTCAAATATCGAATATGCGCACATTCTGACATAAGTATCCGCATCCATTCTTCCGGCCTCAAAAGCTTCTGTTAATTTGTCTTCGGCAGAATCGCAGGCTGTATATTCAAATCTCGCTTCTAGTTTCTTTTCATTGTTCTTTTTGACTAAATTTATAATGAGAATGGTTCCCAATCCCAAAACAACGATAAGAAAGAATATCAAAAGTACCATTAGAAAGCCCCCGCAACCGCTCTTCTTTTTCTTGGGGGCTTGCGGTGCCGGTGCGCCCTGTGGTATCGGCGCGCCTTGTGGCATTGGTGCTCCCTGTTGTATTGGTGCTCCCTGTTGTATTGGTGCTCCCTGCGGTATTGGTGCGCCCTGTGGTATTGGTGCTCCTTGTGGTATCTGATTCATATTCTGCATTTTTTCTCCTCCACACAAATCGTTAACTACTCATTGTTCCCATTCATCCCACGCAACTATCCTCTAATTATCCCCCAAAAACTGATATCTGCAGAGTTAGTTCGTGTTGATTATGAATCACAATGCAATTTACGTCAATGGTAATTTAACAGAATAAACACCTCTTAATTTGCTTTTCTGGCGTCTTTGATATTATTAATGCACGATTTAATCGATTTCAATGACTGTTTTCTTAGTGGTATTCTCAGTTGTTTTCTCAGTTGTTTTCTTGTGGTTTTCTTCTGATTATCTATATAATTACTATCTTCAAGTTTTCCTCTTTCGCTTGCTCTCTTCAAGTTGTTTTTCAAGTACTTCTCTTTCATTTGCTCTTTCAAAGTAATTTTAAATTGTACTCTTTTCTTGCTCTCTTCAAGTTGTTTTTTCAAATTATACTCTTTCATTTACTCTTTCAAAATTTGGATTTATATACAATAACTAGCATACAAACATTATAATCCGGTGCATATTCCGTGCGAGACATGCTTAGTTTGCTTCGGCAAGATAAAAAGGGGCCTAATTACTAATTTTGATTAAATCAAGCCCCACTATTGCAAATCTCTGCACGTTCTATAGGGCCTAAAAAAGCATTTTCGTCAATTCAAGCCCCTTCCTTTTAGCAAAATGGACGAGTAGATGGACCTAATTTCGTATTTTTTTGTTTTTAGGCCCCGTTTGCGTTTGTAGTTGCTTTTCGTCACGGGGCCATAAATAACAATTATTCAAATTTAGGCCCCTTTACACGTTCAGCCCGGCATTACCAAAGGGCCCAAATTGACCTTTTAGACAATTCAAGCCCCTTTACACGTTCAGCAAGGCATTATCAAAGGGCCCGAATTGACCTTTTAGACAATTCAAGCCCCTTTAAGCGTTCAGTCCGGCATTACCAAAGGGCCCGAATTGACCTTTTAGACAATTCAAGCCCTTTTACACGTTCAGCCCTGCATTACCAAAGAGCCACCGCGATTTCACTGCCGCCGCCGTATCACTCAAGCTGACTTTTTCCGTTCCTATAATGCTTAAAATGTCGCTGTGCGACTCCGGTAATTCTGTTATTTTTCAAATTCAATTTTATAGAGCATCGGTGTCCCATCATCTGTTGTAATCAGGGTATAAAACGTCAACTCTTTACTCGAGAACGGATGTATGCTTGCGCCGACGGAAATTCGCTTATCTTCGTCCACAAGATCCAGCACCTGCATGCGTGGTTCATCCAGCATATAAATGGCATTCGTATGCAATTCATCCGATGTATAAACCGTTTCCGAAACCGGAATTGTGTAGATGCGAATAATTTCATAAGGGAATTTTTCGCCGAATTCCTCAACATCGGCGCCAAAGCGACCCAATTCCGCAAATATCACATCCATGGATGACGCCATATATGCACCTTCTTCTGTACTTGTATCAATACCGGACAGTATGGCATCTCCGACATTTCCGCTACCGGATATAAAAAGTTTACTTGCTTCGACAAACTTATCAACATAAATCGTATTGCAGTCACCCTCACTTATGATTGCGTTTGTTTCTGTCATTCCGGTAAAATCGATGTAGGCATCAATTGCATACTTCGAAGCAAGTTTGATATCAAACTTTGATCTGTGATCCGGACTCGAATCTGCATATCCCAATACCAAAACAATTTCATCATATTTATCATAATCATCAGATGTCATGTCCAGCAAAACGACATCATTATATATGAGTGGATAGGTTTGAACTTCCTCATATGTATAGACGCCCTTTTCTTTGTATCTACCCGCAACCATAAGGAAAGAATTGTAGCCTTCGGCCAAAGATACCGTTATCATCGATTGGGCCTTCTCATATTCTTCTTTATGGAGATAGTAATAGCATAGTTGATTACCGTAAACATATCCGCCTGAAGAATCTAAATATGGACTTAATGTGTCATATGAATCCGGATATATATCTGCACAGTATGCCTTCATTTCATAATTTCCGGTCAAATTCCTAAGCGCAAGATCCGCTAAAACATTAACGTAATCTTCCCCTGCATGCTCTTGTAGATAGAGCGCCGCATTATCTTCAAGCAAAGATTGTTTCATAATTTCGAATCCATTATCAACTACGTCAATATAGGATTTCCCCCAAACAAAATCCCAGTAACCAAGTCCGGCTTCTTCCACCTGTCTGTATGTACCCGGCCGATATTCATCTATATGGTTGATGTACTTTTTAGCATGTATATTCAGTGTGGAAGTTCGCTCTTTTATCTCCACAACTTCACTTGCAACCAAATTGGCAACCGTCTCACTCGGAAATAATTGTGCACTGTACGTCAAACTATCATAAAAAATACGTTGCGCATGATGCGTTATCTCATGTGCAAAAATTAGATTCAAGTTCTCTTCACTATCAATGGAAGATGGACGTATTACCACATACGGCATGGAGTATACACATCCGGTTTCGCCAAGTTCTTCCATATCGATAAGGAAATCTGCAACATGCCAAACTGCGTCAAGGAAGCCACCGATATTCTGCATATACCAAGCCAATGCGCCTTCATTTTCCGGTGCCTCATAAATATAAATTGGCATTGCGGTTGTTAACGCAGTTTCATCAATTCCACATTCCCTAATCACACTATATACATGATCATAGGTATCATCATTTCTTTCTTCGCCTTCATAATCCCAAGTTGTATTCATGTAGTTGAAAGCGTCTGCCGAAACCTGATCTATGTTTTCGGCCAATCGCTCAATGTCTGATTCGGATACGCTGGATGCGCCTGTCGTCGTATAATAGATAATAAATTTCCCTTCATCAGACAAACATGCTCTATCCAATGTTGTTACTTTTTGTTCTTCAACCTCCGAGTCTGATGTCTCCGCTGCACTTGCCTGAATTGCAAAGGGCGACTGTATGGAAGCGCTTTCCTTATTCCCACTTGCGTCGAGTCCAATTCTTACATCTGTCATATAAATATGATTTAATATGTAATTTTTAGTCTCTTCACTCAATTCCTCTTGATGCTCGGTGCATATACGGATTAAATCCACCGGTTCATCCTGTTCATTATCCGATTGGTACTCTTCCGGCAACCGTTGTGTGTCGTACAGCGTATACGCACACATTTGTACATATGTATCAGGATCAAGTTCTCCGGCCATAAATGCCCTAGTCAATTTATCCTCTGCGGATTCGCAAGCCACATACTCGAATTTTGCCGCATATTCTTTCTCTCTATTCTTATTTACCAAACTAATGATTAGAATCGTTCCCAATCCTAAAACAATAATCAGAAAGAAAATCAACAGTACGATTAAAAATCCGCCACAACCGCTTTTTTTCTTTTTCTTGGGTGTTTGCGGTATCGGTGCGCCTTGTTGTATTGGTGCGCCCGGTTGAACTGGCATTCCTTGTTGCATCGGTGCGCCCGGTTGAACTGGCATTCCTTGTTGCATTGGTGTGCCCGGTTGCATTGGTGCTCCTTGTTGCATTGGTGTGCCCGGTTGCATCGGTGTGCCTTGTTGCATTGGCATTCCTTGTTGTATTGGTGCGCCCGGTTGCATCGGTGTGCCTTGTTGCATTGGCATTCCTTGTTGCATTGGCATTCCTTGTTGTATTGGTGCGCCCGGTTGCATTGGTGCACCCGGTTGCATCGGTGTGCCTTGCGGTGTCTGATTCATATTCTGCATTTTTCTCCTCCACACAATTCGTTAACTCATTGTTTCAAATCCATCTACTGCAACTATCCGCAAATCATTTCCCCCAAACAGATATTACAGTGGAGATTTGTGCTAATTATGAATCATATCATGATTTTCGTCAAGATTATACAAGGGAATAAACAACTCTCATATGCGATTTTAGCATATAAAAACATATTAATACACGAGATAATCGTTCTATTTTTTGCGATTGTTATCTACTAATTTGTACTATACCCATGATAGTGGACACTCGTAAATTTGGTATTTACATCGTTGCGACGTTTTTAGTTTCTTCGTGTACGCCAAAATGGGGCCTAATCATTAGTATCGATTAAATCAGGCCCCCCAAGCGCCGCCTTCTATACATTCTAATGGGCCTAAAAAAGCCTTTTCATCAATTTAGGCCCCTTCTATATTTGTAATCAACTATAAACTGTACCCCATGTCAAGGACACGATAGGTATAAAATGTTTACCCAATTTC
>CAYMCV010000118.1:0-7537 GCA_964389005.1 uncultured Lachnospiraceae bacterium
GGCGTTCATATTGCAGACGTTTCTAACTATGTACAGGAGAATTCCGCAATTGACAAAGAAGCGCTCAAACGAGGAACGAGTGTATATTTGGTCGATCGTGTGATTCCGATGTTACCGCACAAATTGTGTAATGGCATCTGCTCGTTGAATGAAGGTGTGGACAGACTTGCACTCAGTTGTATTATGACGATTGATTTAAACGGAGAAGTGGTTTCTCATCGAATTGTTGAGAGTGTGATTCGTGTAGACCGCAGAATGACATATACAGCGGTAAAGCAAATCATTGAAGATGAAGATCGGGAAACGCAGGAAACATATCGCGAACTGGTTCCGATGTTCATGCTGATGAAGGAACTTGCAGAAAAACTTCGTGCCAAGAGAAGGAAACGTGGCTCGATAGATTTTGACTTACCGGAAACGAAGATTCTGATTGATGAGAACGGAAGACCGACGGCAATTCAACCATATGACCGTAATCTTGCAACGAAAATCATCGAAGATTTCATGCTGATTGCAAATGAAACAGTTGCTTCACACTTTTTCTGGGAGGAAATTCCGTTTCTGTATCGGGTTCATGATACACCCGATGTGGATAAAATGGATCGTTTGGAGACATTTATTCGTAATTTCGGATACTTTTTTAAGGCGGGAGGAGAAGATATTCATCCCAAGGAAGTTCAGAAATTATTAGCAAAAATTGAAGGAAAGCCGGAAGAGGCGTTGATATCGCGGTTGACGCTTCGCAGCATGAAGCAGGCACGATATTCTGTTGCATGCACAGGTCATTTCGGACTTGCATGCAGACAATATTGTCACTTTACCTCACCGATTCGTCGATATCCTGATTTACAGATTCATCGAATTATCAAGGATGAAATTCGCGGACGGTTGGATGAAGAACGTATGCGTCACTATACAATGCTATTGCCGAATGTGGCAGATCAATCATCCAAAACGGAACGACGTGCGCAAGAAGCGGAAAATGAAGTCAATAAGTTAAAAAAAGTTCAGTATATGGAAGAAAGAGTCGGTCAAGTATATCAAGGTGTGATTTCGGGAATCACATCATGGGGAATTTATGTGGAATTGCCGAATACAATTGAAGGGATGATACGTATCTCTTCTTTGGCAGGTGATTTTTATCGATATGACGAAAAGGCATATGAACTTGTCGGCACCGCAACGGGAAGAAAGTATTGCCTCGGAGAACCAATCACAATTATTGTAAACAGCACAGATGAGATACTGCGGACGATTGATTTTTTGGAAGCACCCAAAGAAACATCGGAAGAATGATTGTGTCTGTGTTTGAACAGACGGATTGAGAGGATAGAACCATGGGAAAGGAAACGATGAAACTTGTAGCCAATAACAAAAAGGCTTATCATGAATATTTTATTGAAGAAAAGTATGAAACCGGACTTGTCTTGCACGGAACCGAAGTGAAATCGCTTCGCATGAGGAAGTGCAGTATCAAAGAGTCATTTGTGCGTCTGGAGAATGGGGAAGTATTTGTTTACGGAATGCACATCAGTCCTTATGAGAAGGGGAATCTTTTTAACAAAGATCCGCTTCGTGTCAAAAAACTTTTGATGCATAAACAAGAAATCAATAAATTAACCGGTAAAATCAAAGAAAAGGGATATACATTGGTACCGCTACAGGTATATTTTAGCGATGGCAGGGCAAAAATGGAAATTGGTCTTGCCAAAGGAAAGAAACTCTACGATAAACGTGAGGATTTAAGCAAAAAGGATCATATGCGCGAAGTGCAGAGAGATTTCAAAGTAAGAAATTTATGACTTGATTTTTTATCTAAAAAGGATATACTGATATCACAACAATTTCATACGGGGTAGTCAAGGTTTCGACAGGGGTTTTGCAGCTGGAGAAGCTATCCGCAGGTGATGCGTTAAATCACGAAAATAATCTAAACGCTGATAAGAAATTAGCTTACGCTGCCTAATGGCAGCTGTCCGACTTAGTGCACCTACACAGTAAGAACCGGGCATCATCTTTGTAGGAAACGACGCGTATTAAGCTTTGCATACGTGGGCGTATCATGAAGCTACCAAACGAATTTGGGCGTCAATTTCCGGATTCGCAAGGGAATGGGAGTAATCCAAAATAGTTGACTATGATAGTAGAAGGACAGGGAATGAATCTTTGGACACGGGTTCGACTCCCGTCTACTCCATTTTTTCAGTTGATGGGAGTTGAACCCGTTGGGTTCAGACTCCCGTCTACTCCATTTTTAACTTTAAGGATAACAGAATGTGTTATCCTTTTTTTCTTGACAAATTTGGTGAATTGGTTTACCTTAATGATAGTAACAAAACGATAACAACAAGGTCGTGGAGGTTAATGATGGACGAACGGAAAGAATCGGAATATTTGAAAAATTATGATATCACAAAATATGAAAGACCTTCCGTCGCAGCGGATATAGCAATTTTTACCGTGATGGAAGACCGCAATGCAAATTATCGCAAACTTGCGGTCAAAAAATTAAAGATGCTTCTCATCAAAAGAGGTGTTCCTCCGTTTGAAGGCCTATGGGCGTTACCCGGCGGCTTCGTCAGAAAGGGCGAGACAATAGAAGATGCAGCATACAGGGAATTACGTGAAGAAACCGGTGTCAATCAGTCCTATTTGAAGGAAATCGGCGTATTCAGCCAACCGGGACGAGACCCGCGCGGCTGGATAATATCGGATGCATTCATGGCGCTGACAGATGCTTCCCACCTAAAAGTCAGGGGAAGCGATGATGCCAAAGAGGCAGCGTGGTTTAATGTGACACTGGAAAGTATCGATGGGGAAAAACAATCGGAGCAATCGCATTTATCGGCGGAACATCGGTATAAATTGTGTCTTACATCGGAGGATGTGCGTCTGTGTGCGATACTTTCGGAGAAAGTGCAGATGGAGGATTACCACAAAAAATCCGAGATTGCAATCATTGAGAGTAACGGCTTGGCATTTGACCATGCGAAAATTATTTTGTCATCAATTCGACAATTACGTCATTTGACAGAAGAAGGGAATATGGCATTTGATTTGCTACCGGAATACTTTACACTGACGGATTTACAGAATGTGTATGAAATCATTTTAGATAAGGAATTACTAAAAGCAAACTTCAGAAGGAAAATTATGCATTTGGTATTGCCAACCGAACAGATGGTAGAAGGTGCAGGACATCGCCCGGCGCAGCTTTTCTTTCGAAATCTGGAGAACTTCTTTTAACAGACAGCATATTCATGAAATAACTGCAATAGAGATATTTCGGAACGGAGGAATCATATGCAGAATGTAGTTGACGGATACATGTTCTTTTCCATAGAAGATGCCAAACTGGCAGAGAAGGAAAAAGATAAAATCGCACGATTACAAGAGAAAATGGACGAGTCCGATATGGAACTTGTATATAAAGTTTATAACAAATGCATAGAAACTCGTAGTTTTAAAACGCCAATCGGTTTGGATTATATGCGATATCTGAAAAAACTTCTGGAAGAAAGCGAAAATGTACCGGGAGAAGTACTTCCGATTCCGTTATTTGTCACATATGAATCATCACTGCGCGATACAAGCGAGTCTGTGAAACCTAGAATAAAAACCAATAAAAAAGAGACTTATAAAGAGAAGTTTCTCATTTCGGTGTGCATTAATGTGATTCTTGTCGGTATGGTCATTACAATGTTTGTGATAGCGACGATGGCAAAAACACCCAATATACTAAATTATGAAAATGCAATTATCAATCAGTATGCAGGTTGGGAAGAAGAATTGAATCAACGTGAGCAGGAATTACGCGAGAAAGAAGCGTTATCGAATGAAAATTAACAAATCCAAATTCGCATTGTATGAGTTTTCACATTTCTGTCATATTTATAAGTTATAGTATCCTCAACATAACATCTAACGTTTGTCGATATGAGAAATATGACGCGGAGGCTCTGAATGGAAAAGGTAAAAATTCTTGTTGTAGATGACGAAAGCAGAATGCGAAAACTGGTAAAAGACTTTTTAACTAAAAATGACTATTATGTCATTGAGGCGGAAGACGGAGAACAGGCTGTTGATTTGTTTTTTGATCAGAAGGACATTTCATTGATTATTTTGGATGTAATGATGCCAAAAATGGACGGTTGGAGTGTTTGTAAGGAAATTCGAAACTACTCCAAGGTTCCGATTATCATGTTGACTGCAAAGACGGATGAGAAGGACGAGTTACAGGGGTTCAAACTTGGCGTTGATGAATATATTGCAAAACCATTCAGCCCTAAGATTCTGGTAGCACGTGTGGAAGCTGTACTCCGAAGAACGGTATCGGGCGGAGAAGACGGAACGATTGATGTTGGCGGAATCACAATAGATAAGGCAGCACACACAGTCAAAGTAAATGATGAAAACATTGATTTGAGTTATAAAGAATTTGAACTTTTGAGCTATTTTATGGAGAATAAGGGAATTGCACTCTCCAGAGAGAAAATTCTGAACAGTGTATGGAACTATGACTATTTTGGCGATGCCAGAACGATTGATACACATGTCAAGAAATTACGTGCCAAATTGGGCGAAAAGGGAGAAATGATTCGTACAATTTGGGGTATGGGATATAAGTTCGAGGTATAAATTCTTATGAAGCATTCAATCAAAAAACAATTTGCATTCTATTTTATTGGCATTCTCATCGGTACCATTATTGTGTACTGGTTTGCGAATGCTATTTTTTTAAAGAAATTCTATGTAATCAATAAACAAAAAGTCATCATTGAAGCATATGAACAATTGAATCAGGCAAACAGTGAGAACTCTATGGCATCGGATGAATTTAAGTATGAAATGAGCAGATTGTGCGACACATACAATATCAGTATTATGGTTATGGATGCCGAGATGAAGGTTCTTATATCTGTGCAGAGTGACGATCGTTTATTACATGAGCAGTTGGTGGATTATTTTATCAACGGTGTGAACAATGGAGATATAATTAAACAGACCAAATCTTACATGTTGCAACTGGTTTTTGACACAAGAACGCAATCCGAATACATTGAAATGTGGGGGAAATTGGATAACGGAAATATATTCCTCATACGAAGCGCATTGGACGGAATCGAGGACAGCGCTAGGGTAGCGAGTACTTTTCTGCTGTATGCAGGCATCATAATCGTAATCATTAGTATTGCAATTATTATGTATTTCACGCGAAAAATCACAAAACCGATTTTGCGTCTTGCGCGTATTTCGGAACGTATGACACATTTGGATTTTGACGCAAAATATCCTGTTCAAGGACACAATGAGATTGATTTGTTGGGAGAAAACATCAATCAATTATCCGATACGCTTGAGAAAACAATTTCCGAACTAAAAACTGCAAATAATGAGTTAAAAAATGACATTGAGAAAAAGGAAAAAACGGATGAGATGCGAAAAGAGTTTTTATCCAATGTTTCTCACGAATTAAAAACACCGATTGCACTGATTCAGGGATATGCGGAGGGATTGAAAGAGGGAATTAATGATGATATCGAAAGCAAGGAGTTTTATTGCGATGTTATCATTGATGAAGCAAACAAGATGAACATTATGGTCAAGAATTTGCTGAGTTTGAATGAATTGGAGTTTGGAAACGACACCATTCAGGTGGAGCGTTTTGATATTGCCGAGATGATTCACAACTATTTGGCATCAATGGAAATCTTACTGCGACAGAATGGAATCACTTTGATATTCGACAATGAACGCTCGATTTGCGTATGGGGAGATGAATTCAAGACGGAGGAAGTTTTTAGAAATTACTTTTCGAATGCGATGAACCATGTGTCCGGTGATAAAGTCATAAAAGTTATCTTAGAAGAATCAGATAAAAAGTTACGCGTTACGGTATTCAACACCGGTAGTTGTATTCCGGATGACAGCATTGATTTAATATGGGATAAATTCTACAAAGTTGACAAAGCACGTACGAGAGAATATGGTGGTAGCGGTGTCGGTCTTTCTATTGTAAAAGCAATTATGAGTGCGATGAATCAGCAATACGGTGTTCGAAACACGGAGGATGGTGTTGCGTTTTGGTTTGAACTCGATATGGAATAGGATTGATTTTAGATTTGTCTTATCATATAATGAAATTGTAGATGTCAATTTTTAGAAAATTTACGTTTATCAAATCTTTTAAATGGAGATGAATGTATGTGCAGACGCGGAATCCTTAATTGCATAGTCCTTTTTACTGCTTTATTGCTGATGTGTGGATGCAAATCCCAAATACCGGAATTATCCGAGGACGATAAGGAAATTGTGACGAGATATATGGCGGACAGTTTACTTCGTCATGATGTTTCGTACAAGGCAACATTGCTAAATGAGGAAGAAAAGGCCGCTGAGGAGCAGAAGCGCAAAGAAATTGCGGAAGAATTGGAACGGCAGAAAGCTGAAGAAGAAAGAATTCTCGCCGAGAAAGAAGCTGAAAAAGTTGCCGACAACCCGGAGGTCGTCGGCGGAAAGAAGAACGAGGATATACTTCTTACGGATGTCGATGAATTTCTTGGCATTGACAATACAGATATTACTTATGTGGGTTATGAGGTATGTGATGTATATCCGAAGGAAGAAGAACTTGTGCTATCTGTGAAAGCAACGGAAGGTCATAAATTGTTGGTATTGAATTTTCATGTTGAGAATACCGATGCCGGCGAGAATGCGGTTGATTTATCGGAACTCGCTGTAAAGTATAGATTCTCGGTCAATGGAGAGGCTTATAAATCTGCACTGATGACTTTTTTGGAGAGCGATTTGGCAACTTATTCCGGTGAGTTTGCACCCAAGGAAGGGACGGAGTGCGTTTTGATGATTGAGGTTTTATCCGATGTCAGCATCGACAGTATTATGATGCAAATACGGAAGAACGATACGAATGAGAAAGGTACCTTTGCTTTAGCCCCTTAGTGATATGGGAATCGTACTGATATTTTACAAGTATTTTTTATTGATTAAGCTTCCAAAAGCTGCGCGATTTCCTTCTTGATAAAGAAAGGGAATCGCTCTTTTTATTTGATTTATTGAGATAAAATGTAAATTGAAAAAAGAATTTGTAAATTAAAGAAAAAATGTATTGACATTAGTGAAATAAGTTGTTATTATGTTCAAGTCGCCTCGAGAAAACGGTGCTTCAAAAAACGCATCGGTATTGACAGATGGTGGCTTTTATTATGACAGAACCTTGACAAATAAACAGCAATGCAACCCTGAAAATTCAAGAAAGCAATGAGCATTGCGAATACAAAAATAATGACGCGATTGTGCTTGCACAAAATCGCGGAAGGATTTTTGGATTCATAGGGCGAATGCCCGTGACGAAATAAACGCGAAGCGTTTATGAGTTGCAATGCGAGTAACGTAAGTTAATCGTATTTATACGAAGGACGATAAGTCATTCGTGCCAGTGCGAATGAAGTTGATTTACTGAACGTAGACCACTTCACATTGCGGAGAAAATTTCAGAGAAACAAAACCTAAACAAAGT
>CAYMCV010000119.1:0-7410 GCA_964389005.1 uncultured Lachnospiraceae bacterium
TAGAACTAAAACTCAGTTGAAGTCAGAGGGGTTGCATCTCGATTTACAATTGAGGGTGTTACATGGGGACGGGGCAAGTGTATCATTGCGACGCAATGATACACTTGCCCCGTCCCCATGTAACATTTATCTTTTTCAGCATCTTGGGCATACTATTCTCATCGGATTTTGAATGTCCGTATAAATCATAGAATAGGAGCATATCATGGGTAAATTGTTATTGACAGGAGTGGGCGGTAACTTGGGAACGGAGGCGGCCAATGTATTATTGCGCTTAACCGACAAGAACAACGTAATTTTGTGTGGTCATGATGAAGCATTACTTGAAAGTTTTAGAGCGCAGGGAGTCGAGACGCGTGTAGCAAATTTTAACGTGGCGGAGGGCTTAACGGAAATTTTTAGCGGCGCGGAGCGTCTCGCTCTGATTTCTATGCCATTTGTAGGAGATAAAAGACAAAAGGCACATAAGAATGTAGTGGACGCGGCGGTGCAGGCGGGGGTTTTACAGATTATTTACACTTCGCTCGTAAATGCAGGAGATGAGACCAATCCCAGTGTGGAGAAGCGAGACCATATCTATACCGAAAACTATATCAAGGAAACCGGTCTTGATTACATTTTTCTAAGGAATTCGCAGTTTGCGGAAGCAATGATTACCAACTATTTTACATTTGTCGAGATGGGAGGAGTTCTCAAAAATTCTCAGGGAAACGGAAAAATGGCTTATATCTCCAGAAAAGACTGTGCCAAAGCGGTGGCTTATGCGTTGCATAACGGCGCTGCTTATCATAATGCAACACTCAATATTAACGGTCCGGAACTCATGACCATTTCCGATTTTATCGCATATGGAAATACAGCAACCGGAAATCATGTTGTGTATCAGGAGATTACCGATGAGGAGAATTACGAAATTTTTGACGCGATGGGTGTTCCGCGTACCACAGACGGAGTTTTTAAGGAAGGTTCAAAAGCTCCTTATTCCTCTGACGGTATGGTGACATTTGCACAGGCAATTCGTCTTGGGAAAATGGATGTTTTTACGGACGATTTCTTTAAACTGACGGGCGAAGAATTGATTACGGTTCCATACATGTTTGCACATGCTGAGGAATTTCAGGTAGGAGAACGTCATTCTCTTGATACGATAGATAATTCATTGATTATAAAGCGGGATTGAAGTATAATTGTTCATGAATCATGAAGGAGGGAAATAACAAATGGATACGTTTACTTGTATGATGAACAGACATTGCTACAGAGGTAGTTACACAACGGAGGCGGTTCCCAGACAGGATTTGATTAAGATTATGGAGGCCGGATTGTCGGCTCCGTCGGGCTGCAACAAACAGACAACAAGTTTGATTGCAGTAGACGATCAGGAATTACTTGAGAAGTTGAAGGCGGCAATCGAACCGCCGATTGCGAAGAATGCCCCCGCTTTTATCTGTGTTTTGACCAAAAGGGTGATTGCAATAAGGAATCAATGTTACGCGGTACAGGATTATTCTGCGGCAATTCAAAATATGCTGCTGGAAATTGTTGATTTGGGCTATCAGAGTTGCTGGTACGAAGGACGGGTTACGGACGAAAACAGGATTTGTGATAAGTTGGAAGAAATTTTATCGGTGCCGGAAGAATATGATTTGGTTTGTGTGCTGCCGGTCGGAAAGGCAGCAGAAAGCGTTCAGGGACCGAATAAAAAGAGCTTCGAGGAGAGAGCCTGGTTTAACGGGTTCGGAGGAGAATGATGCAATACAGAAAAGATAAATCGGGAAATGAACTGTCCATACTGGGATATGGATGTATGCGATTCAGCAAACACGGGAACAGTACCGATCTTGATAAGGCCGAGAAAGAAGTAATGGAAGCGATTCGTCAGGGGGTAAACTATTTTGATACCGCCTACATATACCCGGGAAATGAAGCCGCGCTGGGTGAAATACTCCATCGAAACAATTGTCGTGAACAAATCAACATTGCGACGAAGTTGCCGCATTATTTGATTAAATCCAAGGCCGGAATTGAGAAGTATTTCCAGGAAGAATTGAAACGCCTGCAAACGGATTATATTGATTTTTATCTGATGCATATGCTGACTGATATTGCCGCGTGGGATAAAATGTGTCGACTCGGCATCAAAGAGTGGATTGCGGAGAAGAAAGAAAAGGGAGAAATTCGGAATCTCGGGTTCTCGTTTCATGGAAAAACGGAAGCTTTTTTGGAGATATTGAATGCTTACGACTGGGATTTTTGCCAGATTCAATACAACTATATGGACGAGACAAGCCAAGCCGGCAGACGCGGGCTGGAAGAAGCCGGGAAAAGAGGAATTCCGGTTATCATCATGGAGCCGCTTCGTGGAGGTAAACTGGTCAATATGCTGCCGGAAAGCGCCAAAAATCTGATTGCGCAGTATGATAAGAAACGAACGGCCGCCGAGTGGGCGCTGCGTTGGTTATGGGATCAGCCGCAGGTCACATGCGTGCTATCCGGAATGAATTCCATGGAAATGGTTCAGGAGAATGTACGGATTGCAAGCGAAGCTACAATCGGAGATTTTTCTGAGGAGGACCAAAAGTTCATCCAAGAACTAAAGACTGCCATCAGCGAGAAAACGAAAGTCGGTTGCACGGGTTGCGGATATTGTCAGCCATGTCCCAAAGGGGTAGATATTCCGACGGCATTCCGTTGTTATAATGCGATGTATCTTGAGGATAAGGCCGCAGGCAGATTCGAATATACACAAATGACAGCCTATAAAAAAGAGGATATCAATGCATCTGCATGTATCGGATGCGGAAAGTGTGAACAACACTGCCCGCAGCATATTGAAATTCGAAAAGAATTGAAAAATGCCGCAAAAGAATTGGAAACGTTCAAATACAAGGCGTATCGAAGGGCAATCAAAATTTTCAAGATGTGGTAAATGTTACATGGGGACGGGGCAAGTGTTTCATTCTATTTTTATGCACTAAGTATGGAGCGTATGTTTGGTATGCAACATAGAATGTGAACTGCTTATTTCGTAGAATCAAAGAGCGCCACAGAAATGGAATGGTAAGTTATATGTTTTTTACGGATGCGAAAGGGATATTGTCTCCACAAAACGGCATGAATCTTTACAGGGGCTGTACGCACGGATGCATTTATTGTGACAGCCGGAGTAAGTGTTATAACATCGACCATGATTTTGAGGATATTGAGGTCAAGCAGAACGCGCCGCTTTTACTGGAACAGGCACTTCGCGGGAAGCGCCAAAAGTGCATGATTGGAACGGGCGGAATGTGCGATCCCTATATGCACTGCGAAGAAGAGTTGCGATTAACGCGAAAATGTCTTGAATTAATTGATCGTTATGAGTTTGGGCTGGCGATTCAGACCAAGTCAAATCGAATTCTGCGGGATTTGGATTTGCTAAAAAGTATCAATCAAAAAACCAAATGTGTGGTGCAGATAACATTAACTACATACGACGAAGAATTGTGTAAAATCCTGGAGCCTAACGTGTGTACGACCCGTGAGCGGATAGAGGTGCTACATATTCTGCGCGAAAACAGAATTCCGACAATTGTCTGGCTTTCACCGATTCTGCCGATGATTAACGATACCAGGGAGAATATCCAAGGAATATTGGATGCATGCATTCGAGAGAACGTGCGCGGCATCATTAATTTTGGCATGGGCTTGACGTTACGTGAAGGAAATCGAGAGTATTTTTATCAAAAACTGGATTGTCATTTTCCGGGAATGAAGGAACGCTATAAACAGAAATAAGGAAATGCTTATGAAATCAATAGTGATAACAGCGAGGAATTAATGGCATTGTTTCGTCAAAAATGCGAAGATAACAACATGATGTGGCGCATGGAGGATTGTTTCCGGTATTTACATGAATTCCCACAACGATATAATCAATTGGATTTGATGCAGTTTATGGAGTAATCGAATCAATCATTGTAACATCAAATATTTTAGGAGGTTCACCATGATCACGGTTGAGAATTTGGCATTCAGTTACACAAAGCACCCGTTCATGAACGATATCAGTTTTCATGTAAAAAAGGGAGAAATCTTTGGATTTCTCGGTCCTTCCGGTGCAGGGAAAAGCACATTGCAGAAGATTCTGATTGGTATTATTAAGAATTATGAGGGAAGTGTTGTAGTAAACGGAACCGAAATCCGCCTGGCTGATAACGCATTTTATGAAAACATCGGAATTGATTTTGAGTTTCCTAGCCTTTATGATAAGCTCTCGGCCCGGAAGAATCTTGAATTTTTTGCGTCGCTTTACAAGGGAAATTTAAGAGACATTAATCAACTTTTAGAGGAGGTTGGTTTGCTTCAGGATGCAGATAAAAAAGCCGGAGAATTTTCCAAGGGAATGAAGGGGAGGCTCAACTTTATCAAGGCATTGGTACATGATCCGGAACTTTTATTTCTGGATGAGCCGACCGGCGGATTAGATCCCACGAACAGTCGCTTGATGAAGGACATGATACTCAAAGAGCGAGAACATGGAAAAACGATTATTCTCACAACACATCATATGGAAGATGCTGCGGAATTATGCGACAGAGTTGCTTTTATTGTTGACGGTCATATCAAAGCGGTGGATACGCCGCACCATTTGATTATGCAAAAAAGCGCAGCCAATATCACTTATTCCTATGTGGAAAACGGACAGGAACTTAGTGGGGAATGTGCATTGAATCTGACGGCGCAAGATGAAAAATTGAAAACTCTGCTTGCGGAGAACCGGATTCTCACAATTCATTCAAAGGAGCAGACACTTGGTGACGTTTTTATGGATATAACGGGGAGGAGATTATCGTGAGGGCATTGAACCTTGTACGAGGAGATTTGCGTTTTATCAATCGATACGGAATTACATTTATCTATGTGATTTTTACAATTGTCTATCTGTGCATTCTTTCGTTGATTCGTGGAGAGGCGAAGGAAATAACGGCAACTGTCCTGATTTATACCGATCCTGCCGCAATGGGACTTTTTTTCATGGGTGCGATGATGATGCTGGAGAAAAGCCAGTGTGTGAATTGTTCATTAAGTGTGTCGCCGATTACGACGAATGAATACATTTTATCAAAAATTCTATCGCTGTTGGTTCCGGGAACCTTGGTTGCCGCAATTTTATGCGCGTTTGCATTGCCAACGCGATTGTTGACTGCGATTCCTGCGGTCATGATATCTTCTGCAATTTTTTCACTATGCGGACTGATATGTGCCGTACACGCGAAATCTTTGAACGGTTTTATCATTATGGTAATTCCGTTTGAAATACTGATTTTTATACCGGCAATGTATGATTTGTTTGGTGACTTGCGCGGATGGTTTTGGTTGCTTCATCCGGGGGTGGCGGCCATGCGACTGATTCTCGGCGATTTGCGCTTGTGGTTTGTAGGCGCGTTTGGGATGCTGTTCTGGCTTTGTATTGCGTTTCTTTTTTGTAAGAAGGCTGTTAAAAAGTACTTTGTAGAGATGGGAGGCGGGAAAATACTGTGAAAGCAATCTGCTCTTCGTTTCTAAAATTTGTTCGCGGCGTATTCGATGATTATATGTTGGCAGCGTGTATGTTGACACCGGTACTGATGGGTGCACTGTTTCGTTTGGGAATACCGAGATTGGAGATGTTCCTATGTACGACATTCTCACAGAGCGAAATTTTAGCCCCTTATTATTTGATTTTTGACTTGGTTATTTGCGTCATGACGCCGATTATGTATGCGTATGCGGGAGTTATGACAATGCTGGAAGAATTTGATAACGGAACAGCACGTTATCTGATGGTAACCCCAATTGGAAGAAGCGGTTATTTTGTCTCTCGGATTGGGTTTGGAACCGCCTTCGGAGCAGTGATGTCAACTGTGACGATTGTGATTTGCGGATTGTCAGGGATGAGTTTGGGAATGATTGTTTTGGAGTCCGTATTCTGTGCAATCACAAGTCTTATTATTGCTGTGTTTGTCATTTCTTTTGCCGGAAACAAGGTGGAGGGGATGGCACTCGTCAAACTTAGCAGTGTGTTGATTCTTGGCATTCCGGCGGTGTTTTTTTTACCGCAACCGTTTGTATATCTGGCCGGCATTTTTCCGAGCTATTGGTTTACACTCGTTGCCAGAGAACGTAATTTGATTTTTAGTATACCGACATTACTGGTGTCTGCCGCGTGGTTTGCGCTACTATACAGAAAATTTTGCAGACGACTGGTGTAACAGTACATGGGGACGGGGCAAGTGTTACATTTTATTTGATATGCTATGAGCTGTCATGATTACGGACGCAAATATCGAAGTTATTGCAGTGCAATTTGCTGGAATTTCAACCGATTAAACCGCTTGACAGCAGTAAAATTCAGAATTTGCAATTGACGAAATGGAATTTGTATCAGAACTTGAAGATTAGAGGGTACAATAATGGACGAAAACTTTTTACTATTTATCAATGATATACCGAGCGAATTGCAGGGATTTGTATTGGATTTGGACAATGAACTTACAAATGTCGGATGTAAAAGAGAAATAAAGATGGCAAAAAGCGGTTTTGTGGCATCTTATCGTGTACCATCGACAGGGAAAACTTTATTGAATTATGTATTCCGAAAGACGGGTGTGAAAATGAGGATTTATGCCGCAGGTGTCGCAAATTACGAGAAGATTTTAGATGATTTCCCGCTAAAAATGAAAGCAGAAATTAAAAAGGCAGCCGATTGCAAGAAATTGAACGGCGGAGTGTGCTCGCCGACTTGTCCGGGCGGGTACGCGTTTCATATGGATGGCGCAGAGTATCGAAAATGCCGAAGCTTAGCTTTTTTCCATGACTTGACACCGGAAAGCGGAAAATATATTATGAAGTTGATAAATGCAGAACTTGCATAGGGAATTTTATTGTACAGGAGGAACGCGAGATGAACGAAGTATATGAGTTTTTGAAAGCATGCGGTACATATTATTTGGCGACGATGGATGGCGACCAGCCGCGCGTTCGACCGTTCGGGACCGTTGATATTTTTGAGGGGAAACTTTATATTCAGACAGGGAAAATCAAACCGACATCCAAACAGTTACATATTAATCCCAAAGCGGAAATTTGTGGGTTTATGGATGGCAAATGGCTTCGCGTCAATGGAAAGTTGATTGCAGATGAGCGTGTGGAAGCGAAGAAGCATATGTTGGATGCATATCCGAACTTAAGAGGAATGTATAATGAAGAAGATGATAACACGGAAGTTTTCTATTTTGAAGACGCATCAGCGACATTTTTTTCCTTTACATCGGAACCGCGAACAATTCAATTCTAGTGAGATATCCATGTAACACCGGAGGGAAAAATGAAAGATTTTATTCTAAGAGAGTGGCAGCCTGAGGATTATCATTCTGTCGCGGTGGTTGC